>NZ_JAHFAQ010000061.1 GCF_023250475.1 Sulfuricurvum sp.
TGGTGGCTTGCTTTTGAGATAATCGGATCGTCTAAGAGGGTGATTATTTTGGTTTGAAGATCTTTGAAATCGCTGCGGGGATTTTTCGCAAGAGCCGTCTTTAACTGTTCTAGTGTCTGGGTAAGATCGGGCAGTTTTCGCAGCGCTTCAGCCAATTTTGATTCCATAAATATCCCGCTGGATCCGATTTGATTTTTGAGAGTTTGCGGATCAATGGTTGTTATATTTTTGAGAAAATTTTCAAAAACGGCGGTTTTCATAGCGGTCTCAGGATAAGATTTCAACTCTTTGACGAGGGATTGAAGATTATCGCTAAAACTCCCCATATTTTTGAATGCCGTGGAATTTTTCAGCAGATCGAGAAGCGTTTGATCCGATTTTGAAGCGCTCACTTTATCCTGAAACACTGAAGTAAGGAGCGATTTTATATCCTTTCCCTCTTTGAGGGTCTCAAGTTGCTCCGGTGTGGCATTTTTTATCGCCTCGGAGAGGGCTTTGTTGGTGTTGGGGAGGATAATGTTGAGCCGTGCTTCGGGAGACAAATTTATCATAAGGAAAATAATAACACAGTGGGGCAAAAAAAACTTATTTCTTCTCAGAATTACGTTGACATCGGGTTTTAGCATGCTATAATCTTTAGTAAGCGATCAAGAGGGGTATGGATGCGTTACGTTATGATTTCTTTTATGTACTCTTTTTTCATGAGTACTTTGTTTGCAAAAGTACTCACATTCGGAGTGGTTCCTCAGCAAAGCGCTATGGAGATGATCAAAGAATGGCAGCCGATGGTCAGTTATCTTGAAAAGGCCACGGGAGAGAAAATAGTTCTCAAAGTCGAACGTTCTATCCCTGAATTTGAGAAAGTTTTATACAGCGGCGGATACGATATCGCCTATATGAACCCGTATCATTATGTGGTTGCCCATAAACGTAAAGGGTACAGTGCGAGAGTCCGAGATGAGAAAAATCTTGTGGGAATCGTGGTTGCTCGTAAAGCGGATGGAATCAGTGATATTTCGATCCTAAAAGGAAAACGATTTCTTTTCCCCGCACCCGATGCTTTTGCCGCAACGCTGCTGATTAAATATGAATTGCTGAAAAAGTACGGAATTGATATCAACAAAGAGAAAAACTATCGTTACGTCAATTCCCATGATTCGGTCTATAAAGGGGTATCAAGAGGAATCGGAGATGGCGGCGGCGGTATTGAGCGGACGTTTAACGATCTTCAAGACAAAGAGACCAAAGAGTCTCTCGTCGTTCTTTATAAAACAAAACCTTATCCCAGCCATCCGTTCGCCTTTCATCGCGCTATGACCGGGGAGCTAAAAGAAAAAATGGCAAAAGCGATTGTGGATATGCCGCAAGAATTCCTGGTCTTACTGAGTATGAAGCATTTGCGTGAAACGGATGATGCCGAATTTGATAGCGTGCGCGATATCGCACAACTCCTTCCTTCTGTCGAAGAATAGTTTATGCGATTGTCCTTTCGATATCGGTTTATTCTCTCCTTTTTGAGTATAGAGATACTTTTTATCTCTTTAATCGTTTTTTTTAATTTCATGTCGCTTTCAAAGCTTTCCCGCTCGTTAATTGAAGAAAAAATTGAAACGGGTACGGCACTGTTTACCGAAATGGCTAAAACGCCGCTGATAGTCTACGATTTAGGGACATTGGACAATCAAGCCGAAAGTTTTATAAAATTGAAAAATATTGCTGCCGTCAAAGTTCTAGACAAAGAGCAGCGACTTTTGAGCAATGTCAGTACAGATACACAAATCAATATTGACCGTTTCGATACATTGTCGGGAGATATAGCGGAGAATGGACGAACCTTCAGGCTGGTAAGTGCCCCCATCAAAATAGACAACGAGCAGATCGGTGAGGTAAAGATTCTTTTTGAGATCACCGAAAGTTTGCGGATTATTGATGATAATAGAGAATTGACCTTTTTTCTCATCCTGATAGAGATAAGTATCAGTACTATCATCGCGTATATTGTTGGACATAAGCTGACCAATGCTTTGAATGAGTTGACATTCTATGCCGAGCGGATCGCGCAGGATGAACATACGAATGGTATAGATTCTCATAACAATGGGGATGAAATATCGGTTCTCTCCGAGACGCTGCATCTTATGCAGGATCGTATCGCCGAACGTAATAAGACATTAAATGAAGCGGTAATAAAACTCAAAGAGGATATCGTTCAGCGTAATGAGCTTGAAAATAAATTGATGTTTGAAAAAAGTATTAATAAAACACTGGTTGAGAGTGCCAATGCGATTATCGCGATTATGAATCGTGATGGCGTCATGATTAATATCAACCCCTATGGGGAGTATTTTACCGGATACACTCAACAAGAAATTGCTTCCGAACCGTACTTCTGGGCGAGATTTTTGCCACCGTATATGCAAGACAAAGTTGTCGGTATCATCAAAAATGCGTGTGAAGGAAATATCACTAAAAGTTTTCAAAATGCTTGGGTATCCAAAGAGGGAAAAGAGCGGATGTTTGAGTGGTCGAATGCTTTGGTTTTGGATGAGAACGGTGAAATGCAGTACGTCACGACGATCGGCATTGACATTACGGAACAAAAAGAGCGTCAATTGGAGTTAGAAAAGGCAAAAGAGGCGGCTGAAGCGGCGGCAAAAGCGAAAGCAGACTTTTTAGCCAATATGTCTCACGAAATCCGAACGCCGTTGAACGGTATTATCGGATTGACCGAGTTAGTCCTAAAAACGGATTTGGAACCCAAACAGCGTGATTTTCTCGAAAAGTCAAATCTCTCATCCCATGCGTTGCTGGATGTCATCAATGATATCCTCGACTACTCGAAAATTGAAGCGGGAAAATTTGATTTGGAAAACAAGCCGTTTGAGCTTAACAGTGTGTTAAATAATATCATGAGCCTTTTTGAGTTTCAGGCGATTCAAAAAGGGGTTGCGCTTACGCTGGAGACTCATCTGCAGGAGAGTGTCATGATCGGTGATGCTCTCCGTTTGACACAAATTCTGACCAATCTGGTCGGTAATGCCGTCAAATTTACCGAATCGGGAAGTATTGTGATTCATGTTCAATCAACGGATGAAGATGATGATAGTGTTTGCGTACAATTTAGTGTAAAAGATACCGGTATAGGGATGAATGCTGAGGCACAGCAAAAACTTTTCCAAGAGTTCTCGCAAGCCGATACCTCGATTACCCGCAAATTTGGGGGTTCAGGACTGGGACTTGCTATCTCGAAACAGCTCGCACAAATGATGGGCAGTGATATTCGGGTAGAGAGCGAAGAGGGGATGGGAAGTACGTTTATTTTTACGGTGGAGTTTGGAAAGCTCCAATCGTTTTCTCTCCCATCAGCGGTAGAAAAAATACCGGCTTCCCAAGAGAATTTGGATGCGATCAAAGGTGCTCGAATCTTGCTCGCGGAAGATAACACGATTAATCAGATCGTTGTTGTGGAACTGCTCGAAGCGTTAGAGATGATTGTCGACATAGCGGCCAACGGAAAAGAAGCGGTAGAATTGGCGCAGACGATTCTTTATGATTTGATTCTGATGGATTTGCAGATGCCGGTTATGGACGGATTTGAAGCCGCAAAAGAGATTAGAAAGATACCGGAGTATAAAGAGATTCCCATTGTCGCGCTGAGTGCCGCCGTGATGCAAAAAGACAAAGAACTCACCTCTGCGGTAGGGATGAATGCCCATTTGAGCAAACCCATTGATTATGATGCTTTGACGGATACATTGGTGCGATGGATCAAACCGTTGAGAAGTATCTCAAAATCGGTTGCCCACACGAAAAAAGAGGTTGCCGATTCGGAAATTCTGGGGTCGATAGATGGGATTGATATAAAAGCATTAAGCGATCTTGTCGGAAACGATCCCAAGAAGATAAAGCGGTATTTGCTCTATTTCTGCGATGAGTTTGAGATGATTGATTCTATGCTGGATCTTTCAAGCGTGCAGACGGATTCATTTAACCATTTGGTTCATATTCTAAAAGGGACCGGAGGGAATCTCTCGATGACAAAAGTCTATACTCTTGCAAGTGCGATTGAACAATCCGATGATTTGAGAGAAATTGAAGTTTTGACTCCGGAATTGATTACGGCCGTAAATCAGGTCATTGGGGCAATACGCACTTTTTATCAAGAGGGGAGTGCGGATGAGGAGAGTGCCTCCTACACTATGGTAGAGGTTAAGTCGTTTATTACGATCATAATTGAAGACTTGGCGCAATCCATCGTGATTGATCCGGAGCGTATAGAAGCACTTGAACGTATGCTGCGAGGGGCATGTAATGATGAATCATGTAAAAAAGTGATAGAATATTTACAGACGTATCAATACGATAATGCATTAGTCATGCTTCAAAAAATAGTAGGCTCGATAGAATGAAATATACGAACAGACAGAAAATCTTAATCGTCGACGATGAACCTTTAAATATCTCCGTCGTAGCTGAAATCTTAGGGCATGAGTACGATCTTTTGGTCGCGACCAACGGTGAAAAAGTACTTCAAATCGTCTCCTCAGACCCGAAACCCGATTTGATATTACTCGATATTATGATGCCGGGTATGAATGGTTTTGAGGTGGCAAAACGGCTTAAAACCAATCCGGAAACCCTCCATATCCCGATTATCTTTTTAACGGCAAAACATGATAATGAGAGTATTGTCAAAGGGTTTGAACTCGGTGCTGTCGATTTTGTCTCCAAACCGTTCCAAAAAGAGGAGCTTTTGGCCCGACTCAAAAATACCTTGCAGATATTCAATTTGCGAAATGCACTCAACCGCGCATTGGAAAAAAGCCAGCAGTATGCCAAAACAATCGAGAGTCAAATGAAGCTGATCGATAAAAACATTATTATCTCTTCCACCGATTTGGAAGGGAGAATCATCGAAGTTTCAGACGCTTTTTGCAAAATATCGGGATACACCAAAGAGAAGCTGATCGGGAAGATGCATAGAATACTAAGACATCCCGACATGCCATCATCCCTGTTTGTCAAACTATGGGAAACGATCCTTAATGGGGATACATGGCATGGAGAGATAAAAAATCGGACTAAAAACGGGTCGTTTTACTGGTTGGATACCCTGATATATGCGATAGTCGATGATTTGGGATATAAAATCGGATATACCGCCATCAGTCAAAATATTACCGATAAAAAACGGGTTGAAGAGCTATCCATAACGGATCAGCTGACGAGACTGCACAATCGAATGTATTTGGAAAACAGTTTTAATAAAGAGATCAGACGTGCCAAACGGTACAATCATTCTTTTGCGGTTATTATGCTGGATATCGACCATTTTAAAGAGGTAAACGATACCTATGGACACGATGTGGGGGACAATGTTTTGGTTGCCATTTCAAAAGTATTATCAGAACATATCCGGGAAACCGATATTTTAGGGCGATGGGGGGGAGAAGAGTTCCTCATAATTTGTCCGCATACCTCTAGCGCTGAGGCGTATACTCTGGCAGAAAAGTTGAGAATGTCGATTGATACGTGTCCGATTGATCTAATTGGACATAAAAGCTGCAGTTTCGGAGTCTCCATATTTGATTTAAAAGATGAGAGCTTCAAAGAGGTTGTAAAACATTCCGACGAAGCTCTCTATGCCGCCAAAAACAATGGACGTAACTGTGTGGTTGAGTATAAAGGGTAACGTTGGTGTGCATACTTATTTTGTTGCGGTAATAAAGATGAGATTGTCGATAATATCGATCGACTCTTCCGTATAGACTTCTTCGATTTCACGTATCCCCTCTTCAATCTCTTCGTCGCTGAAAATACTTAGATCCGACATAAAGCGGTGGCGAAGCATTTCATACCAGTTCTCTTTTCGTAAGGTAAACGAATGACTCCGTTTTAGGGTTGTAACCTTGAACCCGCAGGCTTTGAGCTGGGATTCAAAGAGTTCATACGGGGGCTGATTGTGTGCAAAAGCAGTTTTTGCCGATGCAAAAAGAGGGAATGCGACATGTTGCGGACGGGTAATAATGAGGAGTTTCCCTTTTTTTGGGAGTCGGGTATAGACTGCTTGCCAAAAATGCTCTCTCTCATCGATATGGTGAATCACTTCTTTGAGAAGAAGTTTTGAAAACGGAGTTTTTGTCGATATAAAAGCATGCGCGTCCATGCAGAGCGCCGTGATATTTTTCAGCTTTGCCGCCTCGTCGCACATGGCAACGGAAGGTTCGACGCAATACGCTTTTGTCACACCCGATTCGTCTTGTATCCTGCTGGTAAAGGTTCCTGTCCCTCCGCCGAGATCGACGAGAATATCCTCCGCACTCAGAGAAAGATCACGATGAATATGGTTGATAACAAAATCTTTGTAATCATCGGAGAAATACCAAATGCGGTTAAATACTTCTGCAATGGAATCAAAATGATTCGAGGTTGTTAGCGTATCGTATCGGGGGTTATTCATTGAGATAGGAGGAGGGGTGCAATGAGCGTTTATAACACTCTTCCAAATGAGCGGCGAGTACACCGATGACTTTGCGATCAAGTTTATTTTCTTCTCCCATATTATGAATAATCGCGTATGCCTCAGAAGCGCTTAACCCCTTGCGATAAGGGCGATCTTGGACTAATGCTTGAAAGATATCGGCAACGGTGAGGATACGTGCTTCAATCGGGATATTATCGCCTCCAAGATGATAGGGATATCCTTTGGCATCAAGCGTTTCATGGTGCATGGAAGCGATTTTGGCAATATCGTGAAATCCTTTGATTTTGCGGAGAATCATATGCGAATCAAATCCGTGGCGGTTCATATGGGAGCGTTCTTCTTCGTTAAGGGGGCCTGCTTTTTGAAGTATTTCATCCGCAACACGTAATTTCCCCAAATCGTGAAAGAATGCCGAAAGTTCGACTTTTTCTTGTGTTTCGCTTGGAAGGTTGCAGTTTTCTGTGAGATATCTTGCGAGCGAGGCCACTCCATAGGTGTGTTCGGAGGTGAACGTACTTTTGGCATCGACTACGCTCGCGAACATCATCGCAATATTCTTAAGAATTTTAAACGGAACCGAATTGTTTTCTCCCGCTCCGATCCATTCGCTAAAATAGTCGTTGAGCGCTTCATCCTCCATGTAAAACCAAAAAGAGTCCGATGAGGAAGTCTCCATATAAGCATCCACTAATTCAGGTGAAAACATACTTCCGCTGTATTTTTGGATAACCGAAGCGATGTTATGACGCTCAACATTGCTTGCATCCCCCAACTGTACCCGAAGGGCATCGACTCTGTCCGTTAAATAGATCAGATTGGCATACTCTTTGATCTGATCTGAAACGGCGGCTTCAAAATGGTCCCAATGGGTGTGATGATATAAAATAACCGGAGCATATTGATGATAGATCCCGACATTCTGCAACAACGCTGAACCTCGTAGGCAGTGGACTTGAGAATTATCCCAATCGAGTTCATTGACCAGGTGGCTATGGACATCGGTTGAGGATACGCCGCAGTCATGGAGCATTCCTATCATAATAAGATCATCAATACGAGATGGGCTCCATCCTAGTGTTTTAGCGATTTCTGCCGACATAAAAGCGACCCGTTTACCGTGCATCGTATCATCAATGCCGACATAATCGAGCGCCTCAGAAAGGGCATAAGAAACTTCACGCAGATTGACGTTGTAACTCATTATTGCTTCTTCATTTTTTTATCACAATTAGTCTATCGTAAAAGTGTTGCAAACGGAGAGCATTTAGGACATTTTATACGTAAAAAAGCTAGAATATATAAACCTAAGTGTAGATCAAACCGATAAAAACAAATTGTAATATTTTAAGGTTATGTAATGATTTTGAAGAAATTAACTCAATCTTTGTTTAATGGAAAAAAGTCGGTTGAGAACCTTATTTGTGTAAAAGATCTTTCGCCCAGACCTCTTCTGCGTCGATTGATGCTCATTGTATCAATCATGACGCTAATAGGTACGTTAGGGGTTGGAATACTTTTGGTACATCAGCAGCGCCATTTTTTGAATGATATCTTTAGTATTCGAATTGATGATGTCTCCAGTGATTTACAAAAAATTATTGACCAGCAGACATCGGGATTAACCTTGGCTATTCAACCTATCGCTGCCGATGATAGGATGAAAAAAGCGTTGAGAGAAGGGGATCGTAAACGTCTTTTACACGATTGGCAGAGTGTATTTGAGACGATGAAAAACGAAAATCATCTTACCCATTTTTACTTTTTGGACAAAAATCGGGTCTGCTTGCTGCGGGTACACAATCCTTCAAAACACGGCGATTTGATAGACCGCTTTACTGCGCAGAAAGCCGAGTGGACCCATAAACGTTCCTCTGGTATAGAAATCGGTCCGTTAGGAACTTTTACCCTGCGTGTCGTTCAACCTGTTTATGATCAGGGAGTGCTAATCGGATACATCGAGTTGGGCAAAGAGATTGAAGACGTCTTGGAAGCGCTTCATGAACGCTCAACGGACAATATTGCGGTATTGATACACAAAAAATATATAAAACAGCGTCCTTGGGAAGAGGGGATGCGTATGTTGGGACGTGAATCCAACTGGAGCCAACTTCCCAATGATGCCGTTATTTATACCTCTCAACAAAAACTGCCCGATCCTTTTTTAGACGTGGCTAAACATCATGAAGAAAATCACTGTCTTCATCGAATTACCGACGCGGAAATCTCGTATGGCGGAAAAGAGTGGCGGGTATCGATGATTCCTCTGAAAGATGCTTCGGGAAAAGAGATCGGTGATCTGATGCTGATGAACGACATTAGTTTCGAGAGTGGTGAATTTATCCGATTTATTGCTAACAGTGCTGCTATAGGTATCGTGTTGATGGGGGCTTTCTTAGGCTTTATCTTTTTGGTTTTACGGCGAACGGATAGCAATATACGTCGTCAGCAAAGCAACCTGCGAGAGAGTGAAGAGCGCTTCGAACAGATTGCCGAACAGAGCCGAACGTTTGTGTGGGAAGTGGATGCAGAGGGAAAATTCACGTATGTCAGTACCATGGTAGAAAAAGTTTTAGGGTATCAAAGTGAAGAACTTGTCGGGCATAAATATTTTTATGACATTCATCCCTCAGAGGGGAGAGAATCGTTTAAAAAAATAGTCCATGAAATTTTTGAGCGCAAAGAGTCGTTTGAAAATCTTACAAATTTGGCTGTTACGCGAGACGGCGATACGATTTGGCTTTCGACGAACGGTATTGCAATGGTGAAAAATGACGGAAATTTATTGGGATATCGAGGCAGTAATACAGATATTAGCGAACGCAAATTTTCAGAAGAAAAAATTAACGGGCTGGCTTTTTTTGATCAGCTGACAGCGTTGCCGAACCGTACCCTTTTGATGGATCGATTGAAGCAGGCGACGGCAGCCAGTTCGCGAAGCGGAAATTACGGGGCATTGCTCTTTATTGATTTGGATAATTTCAAAACTCTTAATGATACTCTCGGGCACGATATCGGGGATAATCTTTTAAAACTTGTTGCCCAGCGTTTGAGTGTCTGTGTACGGGAAGGGGATACCGTCTCTCGGTTTGGGGGTGATGAATTTGTTGTGGTTCTGGGAGGGCTCAGTTCAAATGAAACCGATGCCGCGACGGCAAGCGAACTTGTTGCGGAAAAAATTCTAGCTTCCTTGAATCAGCCCTATTTTCTTGGGGGAATTAATCATCGAAGTACAGCCAGTATAGGGATTACTTTATTCAAAGGGGATTGTACCTCCATTGATGATTTAATGAAACAAGCGGATTTGGCTATGTATAAATCCAAAGATGCCGGACGTAACGGACTGAGCTTTTTTGATCCGAAGATGGAACATACCCTAAAAGAGCGCGCCGCGTTGGAAGAGGATCTTCGTATCGGGATAGAGGAAAAACAGTTTATCCTCTATTATCAGGCGCAAGTCGTCAAAAATGATCATATCGTAGGTGCTGAGGCTTTGGTTCGATGGCAGCATCCAACGCGCGGTATAGTATCGCCATCAGAGTTCATCCCGGTTGCCGAAGAGACAGCCCTTATCCTCCCTCTAGGGGAGTGGATTTTAAAAAAGGCATGTAAACAGTTAGCGTTATGGTCTTACATCCCGGAAATGGCAGAAGTAACGATAGCGGTCAATGTCAGTGCTCGTCAGTTCGGCCAAAACGATTTTGTTGCGCAGGTACTCTCTATCCTTCGTGAGACCAATGCCAATCCGAAGAGACTCAAATTGGAGCTTACGGAGAGCCTTTTGGTTCAAAACGTGGAAGAGGTAATTGAAAAAATGGTTGCTCTCAAAAATGAAGGGGTATGCTTTTCTCTGGATGATTTCGGGACAGGTTACTCATCCCTTTCGTATTTAAAACGTCTACCTCTCGATCAACTGAAAATCGATCAAAGTTTTGTTCGTGATCTTTTGGTTGACCCTAATGATGCCATTATCTGTAAATCGACAATTGCATTAGCCGAGAGTATGGGTCTCTCGGTCATAGCTGAGGGGGTAGAAACACAAGCACAGCGTGATGCCCTCTGCAATATCGGATGCTATTCGTATCAGGGATATTGGTTTAGTCGGCCGGTGCCGTTAGATGAATTTGAGGCGCTTCATAAAAGCACCGGACTAAGTCTAGAAAAGTGACTTTAAGATTGTTTTGGTATTCTTGATTAGCAATAAAAGGAAACGGTAAATGGTTGAAGCTAATGCATTAAAACAACTACGTACTTCTTTGCGGCCGTATGCGCTGCTGTATGTGGAAGATAATGTAGGATTAAGCAATCAAGCGGCTGTTTTATTCAAAAAAATATTTGAAACGGTGCACATCGCTTATGATGGAGAAGAGGGTTTAAAACTTTTTAACGAATATCATCCGGCTATTGTCATAACCGATATTACGATGCCGAAAATGGACGGTTTGACGATGGCGGAAGCCATTATGAAAATAGATTCTGATGTTAAAGTGATTATCACAACGGCACATGATGATCATGACCTTCTCCATCAGGGGATTCGAGTCGGAGTCTTTGATTATCTGGTCAAGCCGATCCGCATTGAGAATCTGACCGAAACCCTCACCCGATGTGCTGATTCCATCAAAGAAGAGCTCCATCACAAAATTTTCAATGCTAATTTGCACACGATTTTTAACTATCAAAACAATATCGTCGTATTGTTACAAGGGCAAAAAATCGTTATGGCAAATCAGCCGTGTCTCGAATTTTTTGCCGCAGAGAGTGTTGAATCTCTACGGCAGCGGTTTGAAGTATTTGGGGAATTATTACTCAAACACAGCGGTTTTTTGTATAACCATGAAGGGATAGATTGGTTTTTAGAGATATCCAAACATCCCGGAAAATTGTTTAACGTTAAAATTGCCGGTGCCGACGAAGAACATCACCATTTTATCCTTCGCTTTCAGAGCATTCCCGAAAAAGAGGGGTATGGTGTTCTTTCGCTGAATGACGTAAGTGAATTGGGGCTTCTCAAACTTTACGATGCATCGGCTGTCGAGCAGGAGCGTTTATCCAAAGATGAGAAAATGGTGCGCGGGCTGCTTGATATGGCGATGCGAAACGGGGCAAAAATTCGTGCCCATAATCTTTACAAAGGGATTAGTATCACGAACGATGCCCTTATTACGGAGATCAGTGACAAAGAGGTTGTCTTAAAAACCCCCCATGTGCAGCTCAAAGCAATGCAGTATGAGAAAGAGTTTTTTCTCACTTCAGAGTTATTTCCGATAGCTATTTTTTGCAATAGTATAGATCGATTCGATTTTGACGACCAATCCGTCTGTTTCAATCACTATCAAATGGTCAATACTTCTCCGACGCGTCGGCAAGCGATACGGGTTATACCGGATAAACATTTAACGGTTACACTGCTGTATGAAGAGCATAAATTTGAAACAGAAATCGTTGTTATGGATATCTCAATCAATGCCGTCAGACTTCGGCTTCCGACACTTCCCTCGGGCTTTGCCGTCAAACAAAATGTTGTGTTGGATATTGTGTTGGTTACGGTACTTCGTCCGTTAATTATCAACACCGTTGCCGAGATATTTCGTATTCATGAAGAACCGCATCACTTTGAGGTTATTTGCACCTTTGCTTTACATGAGCAGGCACACAAAAATTTGATCGATTATATTGCGAAACGCCAAATGGTTTTGATTCGAGAATTTAAAGGGATGCAGTGTGAAAAATGAAGCATTGCTTTATGACGACGGAAATCACAAATGTGTGATGTTCAGTCTAGAAGATGAAGAACACCGTGAATATTCTCTTTCGGTCAACCAATTTTTGATTATTCAAAAAGGGGGAGCCGTTTTAATTGATCCGGGAAGCGGGGGGATATTTAGTGAATTGTATGATGCCGTATCGGCGCATATCGATCCGCAAAAAATAAAATATATCTTTTTTTCTCATCAAGACCCCGATGTGGCCGGTGCAATTGCGGAATGGAGTATTGCGACGTCGGCGAAATTGGTGATGTCGCAGTTGTGGACTCGCTTTATGGGACATTACGGTTTGATGGACATGGGCAGACTTATTGCCCTTGAAGATCATGGGGCAAGGATCAAGTTCGGAGAGGAATTTTTACAATTTATACCGGCCCATTTTCTCCACAGTCCGGGAAATTTTTCACTCTATGACAGCCGATCAAAAATTCTTTTTTCCGGTGATATCGGGGCGGCTGTTTTATCTCCGCAGAATCTTCATAAAAATGTGGATGATTTTGAAGAGCATCGGCCGTTTTTAGAAAGTTTCCATTCTCGTTATATGGCATCAAACCATTTTTGTCGAGCATGGGGGATGTGTGTACGGCAATACGATGTAGAGATAATTGCCCCTCAACACGGATCATTGTTCAAAGCGGAGATGGTACAACACTTTTTGGAATGGTTTGAAAATGTTCAGGGGGGATTGGAACATTGCGATGAGCTTTACGGGTGCGTGTAATATTCACCGTTAGGTAATTAAGAGGTAGAGTATGATAAAATACCCTAATTATTTGCGCCTACGGTTGGCGCTATGACGAACTTGCCATCAACTGCACTTTCACCCCTATTTCTTCCCCCTGCCTAAAACCGTCCTGAGTTACGACTTTGGTTGGGCCTAACCACCAAAGGAACTTTATATGACATTTACCGATCTAAACCTAAACGCGTCGTTGCTCAAAGCAATTACTGATCAAGGATACACAACCCCTACCCCTGTTCAAGCCCAAGCCAT
>NZ_JAHFAQ010000155.1 GCF_023250475.1 Sulfuricurvum sp.
TGAAAAAAAGAGTACCGCTTTATTCTCACCACCATGATGTTCGGTATCACCCTGCTCATCACCTATTAATCCAGTTTTACCTATATAAGCAGATGAAATCGGATATTTTTTGATTGCGGACACAACCTCTGTTTCATTTTCGCCTGTCACATTTTCAGTAACGATAGTACCGACTTTGATATATTTAATTTTTCCGAAGTATGTATCCATTGTTAACGACCTTAATAGAATTGATAATATCGATTAGATAAAACTCATTCTCATTTATAATATCTTCCTATGCATTCTTCAATATCGATTCTGATTACAGCCGTCCCGTTAATCATAGGAACAGGTAACTCTTTTTCCATTAAATGCGGCGTGAACTTCTCCACAATCTTGGATAATGCTGCTCTCTTTTCTTCAAAATCATCCACAATTGTTGCCATACCGTGAAGGATAATACTATTAAACTCAGTATTAACGTCACAAGGCTCTTCAATACCATCATAGAGTAATGAAATCATTTCATCAATCTCAAAACATACTTTCGGATTTGACTTGATATTGTCTATTTTTTGCCCTTTCGGCAATCCGTGCACGTATATTTTGCTATCAGCGTATACAAAGTGCATCGGTAAAACATAGGGGTAACCGTCTTTATTCAAAGTCGCTATTCTCCCGACTTCAGCTCTTTTAAACAATGCTTCTATCTGCTCTTGTGTCAGCAAATGGTTCTTGGTTCTGTGTCTCATGCTTTATCCTTTTTTTTGGTGAATTCTAGTTCAAAAAATAATCAAAAACAATCCAAAAATTGCTCATTTCTCCCTCTATTTCAGCAAGATTTGGATTGCCAATATCTACTCAGAGAGATAAACTTTGACGAACCATTCAAAAAGGGGACGCGATGAGTTTTATACGTGAAGAGAGTTTATCGGTTGCGGATTCGGAAGTTTTCGCCATCATAGAAAATGAGTTCGACCGACAGTCAACGCATCTTGAAATGATCGCGAGTGAGAACTTTACCTCTCCCGCTGTTATGGAGGCGATGGGGAGTATTTTTACCAACAAATACGCAGAGGGGTATCCGAACAAACGATACTACGGCGGATGTAAATTTGCCGATCAGGTAGAGCAACTGGCGAAAGATCGACTTTGCAAAATTTTCGACTGCCGCTATGCGAATGTACAGCCCCATTCGGGCAGTCAGGCAAACGGAGCCATCTATGCGGCGTTGCTGAATGCCGGAGATAAAATATTGGGGATGGATTTACGCCACGGAGGACATTTGACCCATGGTGCAAAACCCAACTTTTCGGGAAAAAACTATCACTCCTTTACCTACGGTGTAGCATTTAACGGCCGCATCGATTATGATAATGTCTTAGAAATCGCAAAAATAGTTCAACCCAAAATTATCGTGTGCGGGGCTTCTGCCTATGCTCGCGAAATTGATTTTGCCCTATTCCGAGAAATCGCCGACGCAGTAGATGCAATACTCTTTGCCGATATCGCCCATATTGCCGGATTGGTCGCGGCGGGTGAACACATGAACCCATTTCCCTACGCTGACGTCGTCACCTCCACGACCCACAAAACACTCAGAGGTCCTCGCGGCGGTATCATTATGACGAACAACGAAGAGATCGCTAAAAAAATCGACAGCGCCATCTTCCCCGGAACGCAAGGAGGGCCGCTGGTGCATGTCATAGCCGCAAAAGCGGTAGCATTTGGAGAAGTTTTGCACCCCTCGTGGAGAGAGTATGCCAAAGCGGTCAAATCCAATGCAAAAGTTTTAGCGGAGGTGTTGATCCAACGAGGCTATGAGCTCATCAGCGGAGGAACCGATAACCATCTGGTACTCATATCACTGATCAACAAAGATTTTTCCGGCGAAGAAGCCAGTGTGGCATTGGAAAATGCCGGTATCACCGTCAACAAAAATTCTATTCCCTCAGATCCCCGCCCCGCTTCGTCTACGTCAGGAGTACGACTAGGCTCTGCCGCGTTGAGTACATTGGGGATGAAGGAAAAAGAGTTTATCCTTATCGCTCATAAAATCTGCGATGTTTTGGACGACATTAACAACATTCCCCTTCAAATGCAGATCAAAAAAGAGCTCGAAACTCTTTTAAAGGGTTTTAAAGTCTATAATAATGCAACCTATTAAAGGTGATCGTATGCAAGATATCGAGATATTAAATCAGAATTATCAGCTTATTGCCAAAGCCATTACCTATATCGACACCCATTTCAAAGATCAGCCCTCTATCGATGAGATAGCTCGAAACATAGGGATGAGCAAATACCATTTTATGCGGGTGTTTAAAGAGTATGTCGGAGTAACGCCCAAACAGTTTCTCCACTCCGTGACGCTGAACTACGCCAAAGAGCATATCAAAGAGTCTAAATCTCTGTTGGACAGTACGCTGGATATCGGCTTATCCAGCTCCAGCAGACTGCACGAACTGTTTGTCAATCTCATAGGGGTTACCCCAAAAGAGTGGCGTGAAAAAGGGAAAGACGTCACCATTACCTACGGTTTCGGACTTACCCCTTTCGGTGAAGCACTGATCGCCTATACCGACAAAGGGGTCTGCTATTTAGGGTTTATCGACAACAACAAAGGCTCGATCTATAAACGATTTTGTGAGCTTTGGGAAAATGCCAATCTGGTGCATGATGATCTAAAAGCCCGTACCTATCTGGAAAATATTTTTATCAAAAACAAAAAATACAATCTCTTGGTAAAAGGGACGAACCTACAGATCAATGTCTGGAAAGCGCTTATCAATCTCCCTAACGGCGGCATAACGACCTATCAGGATGTCGCGAATTTTATCGACAAGCCCAAAGCCGTTCGTGCGGTCGCCAACGCCATCGGGGAGAACCACATCGGCTATCTCATCCCGTGCCATCGCGTCATCGCCAAAAGCGGTGCTATGAGCGGTTATCGTTGGGGCATTGAGCGCAAAAAAATCCTTATCGCCTACGAATCAGCCTCCAAAGAAAACCCCATCACCTACCGCACGGCAACTATAGAAGATATCCCCATCCTTTGCACCCTTTTGCATCAGCTCTTTTCGAAAGAGGTCGAATTTACCCCTGATATCACGCATCAGACGAAGGGACTGAAAATGATCATCGAGGATGAGAAAATCGGTGAGATATACGTCGCATCAATAGATAACGAGATTGTAGGGATGGTTAACCTTTTGTACACCGTCTCAACGGCACTGGGAGAGAGAGTCGCCCTGCTCGAAGATATGGTCATCGATGAGAAACACCGTGGAGAGGATATCGGCTCATCCTTGCTCGAATACGGCACACCGATTTTACGAGGGCATGGGATTTTCAAAATCGGCAATGATCCCCTTTCGGATTCAACTCTAACATCAACACCGCAGGAGTTATGATGACTATCTGGCAACATGTACCTTTTGAAAACGAACCTGCCGTTAAAGTGTTTGCGGAAATTATTTTAAGACAAACAGCGTAAAATGTTTAAAAATATGTCGATATGTAAAATTCTGATTGTATTTTTTTAACTTCAGGACATTTTGAATGTCCAATTATCTTGTGAATTTTTGGCAAAATGGTATATCGTGAGTATAGAATATTTAGATCTACACGATACAGAATGATTGAAAAGATAAAGTCTTTAATTATATAAAATAGCAGGTTAACATGAACGCAGAAAGAAATATTATTAATCCAAATAATCACATCAAAGAATATTTATCTAATTATTTAATACTTTCAAACCCAGAATATGCCATTTTACTGAGTGGGAACTGGGGAAGTGGTAAAACATATTTTATAGAAAATTTTATCGATGAATTTAAAAATGACAATATTAAATTTATAAAAATAAGTCTTTTTGGACTAAAAAATACCAATTCAATAGATGAAGAAATTTTCCAAAATTTACATCCATTATTAGGTTCTAAGTATGCAAAACTCGCTGGTAATATACTAAAAGGTGCACTCAAACTAGGTGTCAACCTTGATTGGAATCAAGATGGTAAGAATGATGGAACAGCAAATATTGATTTAAAAACATTTAATCCATTAGACTTTTTTTCTGAAAACAAAAGTTCAAAACAAGAAATAGTATTTATTTTTGATGACTTGGAAAGGACAGAAATAAATTTAAAAGAAGTACTAGGGTACATAAACTATTTAGTAGAGCAAT
>NZ_JAHFAQ010000156.1 GCF_023250475.1 Sulfuricurvum sp.
TCATTTTGGATTCAATGACCCATACCTTTCACGATTCCAATAAAGAACTGATTGCCCAAGGTTCAGGCAATATCGTTTCCGCATTGATCGGAGGTATGCCCGGATCAGGGATGATGGGGGCGACGATGGTCAATCTTTCCAGTGGAGGTAATACCCGACTCTCCGGTATTATCGAAGGGGTTATGGCGGTTGCCGCCTTTGTCGTACTCGGTTCCTATATCGCATGGATTCCGGTCTCTGCATTGGCCGGAATATTAATGGTAATCGGTTTGCGGATGATTGACAGACACAGTTTGAAGCTACTGAGAACGCGTCAGACGGCACTCGATTTCTTTATTATTGTCTCTGTAGCCGTTACGGCACTTTCGGTCAGTTTGATTGCCGCTGCGGGGGTAGGTCTCGTTTTGGCGGTGGTCTTGTACATCGTTCAGCAAATCGGTGCTTCGGTCGTGTTTCGACACATAGATGGAAGCGAAGCGAGAAGCAAGATCGTCCGCAGCCGTGAAGACGAGACTCTTTTGCGTGAAAAAGGGGATATTTTTTCGGTTTATGAATTGCACGGGAGTCTCTTTTTTGGAACGGCCAATCAGCTTTATACGATGCTGCAGGACGATTTACAGCATAAAAAATACATTATTATGGACATGAAACGGGTTCAAACGGTCGACTTGACGGCGGCACATATCCTCTTGCAGATCAAAGACATTCTGCATGAACGAGACGGATATCTTCTCCTCTGTCATCTGCCGCATAAACTACCGACCGGAGATGATCTGGAGAGCTATTTCAATCAGGTCGGACTTCTAAAACATTTAAGTCCGATCAAAGTGTTTGATGATTTGGACGATGCCGTTGAGTGGGCAGAAAATAAAATTATCAAAGAATTTTCGCTGGAGCAAAAAGGGGAAGAACTTCTGGAACTTCACGATTTTGATCTTTTTAAAGGGCGCAGAGATGAGACCTTGGAAGAGATTCAAAGTTTGTTGGAAAGCCGATGCGTCAAAAAAGGGGAGGTGATCTATTCCGAAGGGGAGGGGAGCGGTGAAATCTTTTTGATCCGTCGCGGTTCGGTGAGAATCATGCTCCCCACTCCGGGAGGAAAAAGTATCCATCTCAGCACGTTGGGACAAAACAATTTTTTCGGCGAATTTTCCTTTTTGGAAGGGGTTCCTCACTATACCGATACCGTTGCCGGAAGCGATACCGATTTGTATTACATTACACGGGAAAATTTTGATTTGTTTAAAAAACACCATAAAAAAGCGGCATTTCATTTTATGCAATCGCTTGCCGCCGTGTTGGCCGAGAGACTGAGGTTGACCCGTGCCGAACTGGTTGCGGAATATGACGTATGAAGCTTAGGGATCGTTTTTAGGAAAATCGGTTTAATTTCTGTAGAGTACAATTGCTCTATCATGATAGGCTTAAAGCTATCGTTATCTTTGTTACAAAGGGGGATAGATGCAGTTTTTTCTCCATAAAGCCGATGAGCGTGGAATTGTGGAGCTGGGCTGGCTACACAGCCGATTTAGCTTCAGCTTTGCCGATTATCATAACCGTGAGCGGATGGGATTCGGTGCTTTGCGTGTACTGAATGACGATTGCATTGAGCCTTTGGGCGGCTTTGGAATGCATCCGCATCATGATATGGAAATTATTACGATTGTTACGAAAGGTTCGCTTGAGCATAAAGACTCGCAAGGGAACCATGGGATTATCAAGGCGGGTGAAATCCAGTATATGTCTGCCGGACGGGGTGTTGAGCACTCTGAATTCAATCCCTCTTCACAAGAGCAGACCGAATTATTTCAGATATGGATCATCCCGCGTAAAAAAGGGGTGATCCCCCGCTATAAACAGCGCCATTGCGATTTGAACAGACTGAATCGCTGGGAATTAATTGTCAGCGGTGAGGGGAAGAAAGGATCTTTAAAAATTGCCCAGAATGTCAATATACGGATATCGCATCTGTTTTTTGGACATACGCTCGTCTCCGATCCTGTCAAGATAGGGTATGGACGGTTATTATTCATAGTGGACGGAGAGGTGAATGTCTGCGGCTATACCCTCAAACAGCGAGACGAACTGCAAATTATCGGGGATGAACCGTTTGAGATTACGGTTAATAGAGATGCGCACCTGTTATTATTCGACGTACCCTTGGTCGATTTTGACCAAAAAAGAGCTTCACTCCTCTAAAGAAGCGTTGTCGGTGAGCTTTCCGATGATTGTTTCAATGCCGTTTCGGCACGGGAGATAATATCCGATATCTCTTCATCCTTTGTTTGAATCGTCGTACCCAGTCGCATACTGATCGTTTTAAGATTTTCAAACGGCTCTTCTCTCATCACTCCGAGCAGTTTACGGCTGAATTTCATCGCATTATCGGCGGAATCGATAAGATAGGCCAGCATAAAAATCTTTTTCTCCCAGCGAACCAGCATATCGCTTTGTCGAATATTGCATTTAATACTGGAGCTGAAATCATGCAGGTATTTTTCCGTATCGCTATCCGAAGAGTTCATCTCTATCATCGTTATGCCGATCGATTTTTCATTGAATTCTGCTGCGTTTTGAAAACTTTTTGAGGTATGAATAAAATAATCTTTGTTGAACGCACCGCTCTCTTTATCGATGCTGACATCATTTTCGATCATGATCCGTTTGATTAGGTCTTGGGAAATATCGGCAAATGAGATAATCGTATAGTCTTTGACCGGTGATTCGATGGTGACTGAAAATGCATAGGGTTCGGCACGATAGTTGATCATACTGACAATCCTGTCAGATTCCGGAATATTCTGAAGCACAGTAATCCAAGTATCGGGGTCTGCCTTACCGGCATGAAAATAGGCGTCATGCGGTACAAAACGGTTTACTAAGGAGCCGAATTCACGTAGAAATGCTTTAACGGTAGGGATATTGGTAAAGTTCTGAAAGGCTTTGTTAAAAAGGATCGGAGTACTTTGATACATCAGGACAATTAAGTTACTTTGGGTGTCGATGGCCGATTGAAACAGTTTGCTGCATACGTCATCTTCGGTTAGTAAATAAACCTCATTTTCTGATAGGCTCATAAAACCCCTTTCTCAAAAATATACCGCACAATAATAACACATTGGAATGCGATTTGTGATGGTCAGAGAAAGAAGGGTTTAGTGGAATATTTTAGACTGATTTTTCAAGAGATACAGTTGACCGTAGCAATCACAGAATTTCTTGCAGCCGCAGGCGTAAAAGAGATTTTTACCGGTATCCAGCGAATAGTTTCCGAAATCGGTTTTGATCACATCGCCTTGAATTTTCTCAAGGGTAATCGTCCGTACCAAGCAGGAATCTAGAGGATCGAGACGATGAAATTTTTCACGGGTCGAATGGATCCAGAGAATTTTTGAGGGGAGGGTGAGGGATAGGAGGAACTCTTTGTTCCACTCACGCACTGCACCTAGTGTTTCTAACTCTAAATCACTGACGTTGCGGTAGGGTCGCATCAGCCAACTTCGTTTGTGTAGGCATAGGTTGAAGAGATAGCACGCAGACGCTCTGCCGCTTTGACAAATACGTCGATGGTATAATCGATATCTTCGGCAGTCGTAAAGCGGCTTAGGCTGAGGCGGATCGCCGTATGGGCGAGTTCAGGATCTTGCCCTATCGCACTCATAACGGGATTGGCTTCCAGCGATTCGGAAGCGCACGCACTCCCCGTCGAAGCGGCAATCCCGGCACGGTTGAGATCCCACAGCATCGATTCCCCCTCGATGCCGCGCAGTGAAATGAGGATGGTGTTGGGTGTACGGCGTTCACGGTCACCGACGACGAAGGTATCAGGCAGCTGTGAGATAGCATCTTCGAGACGGTCACGGAGTGCTCTGACATCGCTGTTCATTTTGTCCAGATGGCCGACCGACTGTTTCATCGCAAGACCCATTCCGATGATGTAGGCGACGTTGAGAGTTCCCGCACGCTTGCCCCCCATTTGCTCTCCGCCATGTAGCAAGTTCGGAAGCTCGGAACCTTTGCGGACATACAATCCGCCGATCCCTTTGGGACCGTGAAATTTATGGGCCGAGAAGGTGAGATAATCGATCGGTGTTGCGGTGAGATCGACTTTCACTTTTCCGATCGCTTGAACGGCGTCGGTATGAAATAAAATACCACGCTCTTGGGCGAT
>NZ_JAHFAQ010000004.1 GCF_023250475.1 Sulfuricurvum sp.
AATGACGGACTTTTCCGTATTTCTCATCGGCTCAAAAATATTTATCCCTTCAGCACCCCTATCGGTGTCAATATCGGAAAAAATAAAATCACCCCGGATGATAAAGCGATCAAAGATTACACAACCCTGATCAAAGCGCTCCATGAGTATGCCGATTACATGGTTATCAATATCTCATCTCCCAATACACCGGGCTTGCGCAATCTCCAGAACGAAGCGTTTATCAGCCAGCTCTTCGCCGAAGCAAAAGCCCTGACAAACAAACCTATTTTGCTCAAAATCGCCCCCGATATGAGCGAAGATCAAGCCGTAGCCCTCTGTGTCCATGCCGTAGAGAGCGGAGCCGACGGAATTATTGCAACCAACACGACCATCGATTATTCCCTCGTTAGCGAACCGGAAGATATGGGCGGGCTCAGCGGTGAAGTACTGCGCGAGCGAAGCTTCTATATTTTCGATGCGATTGCACGCGAACTCTACGGTAAAACTACCCTCATCAGTGTCGGCGGAATCAGTACTCCCGAAGAGGCGTACCGCCGTATCCGTGCGGGTGCGTCACTCGTCCAAATCTACACCTCGCTGATTTTCAAAGGTCCCGAAGTCGTTGAAGAGATCAACAGCGGACTGATTGATCTTTTGACATCGGACGGCTTTACCTCTATTACTGATGCGATCGGCGCAGATCGGCGATGAAAATCCTCGCTGCTACAATTTTGAGTTTAGGAACCCTTATGGCCTCATCACTGCCTCACTACGAAACCCAAACACTCTCCAACGGATTGCAAGTCGTTGCTATCCCGATGGATAACGGTTCACAGGTTATCTCCACCGATATTTTCTATAAAGTAGGAAGCCGCAATGAAGTGATGGGGAAAAGCGGCATCGCCCATATGCTCGAACACATGAACTTCAAATCAACCAAAAACCTCAAAGCGGGTGAATTTGACGAAGAGGTCAAAAGCATCGGAGGGATGAATAACGCTTCAACCGGATTTGACTTTACCCACTATTACATCAAATCAAGTTCTGAAAATCTTCCGAAATCGCTCACACTCTTTGCGGAACTGATGCAAAACTTGAACCTAAAAGACGACGAGTTTCAACCTGAGCGCAATGTTGTTGCCGAAGAGCGCCGATGGAGAACCGACAACAATCCGATGGGGTATCTCTATTTCCGCCTCTTTAACAGCGCCTATGTCTATCATCCGTATCACTGGACGCCGATAGGATTTATGAACGATATTCAAACATGGTCATTGAACGATATCCGAACCTTCCATGAGACTTATTATCAACCCTCTAATGCAATTTTGGTCGTTACGGGCGACATAAAAGCGGAAAAAGTTTTTGAAGAGGCGCAAAAACATTTCGGAGCGGTTCCCAATACACTCGCTATCCCGACGGTCAAAACAGCCGAGCCCGAACAAGACGGCGCACGACGTGTCATCGTAAACAAAGAGAGCGAAGTGGAGATGCTGGCAATCTCGTTTCCGATCCCAAATTTTCAGCATCCCGATCAGCCGAAGATCTCTGCCCTCAGTGAATTGCTCAGTTCCGGTAAAAGTTCGCGTTTAAGCCGTCTTTTGGTGGATGAAAAGCGTCTCGTCAATCAAATTTATGCCTACAATATGGAAAATATTGATCCGGGGATCTTTTTATTTTTAGCGGTCTGCAATAACGGGGTCAAAGCCGAAGAGGTGGAAAAAGAGATTTGGAATGTGATCCATAGTCTCCAAAACACTCCGGTGGAAAAAGCCGAATTGGATAAGGTCAAAATCAATACCAAAGCCGACTTTATCTACTCATTGGAGAGTTCAACATCGGTTGCCGAGCTGTTCGGAAGTTACCTTGCCCGCGGTGATGTTACTCCGCTAATGAACTATGAAAAAACGATCGAAGGACTCAAACCCGATGAAATTCAAGCGGTTGCAAAAGAGTACCTTATCCTTGAAAAATCCACCACGCTAATCCTACGAAAAGGCCAAAAATGAATCTCGTAACAGGCTCAACAACCGCCCTCATAACCCCCTTTAAACACGGGAAACTGGATGAACAAAAATACGCTGAACTGATACAAAGACAGATTAACAACGGAATTGATGCGGTTTGCCCGGTCGGAACGACAGGTGAGAGTGCTACGCTCACGTATGAAGAAGACCGTATCTGTATGGAGATTGCGGTAGCGGTATGCAAGGGAACTTCTACCAAAGTCCTCGCCGGTGCGGGAAGCAACTCGACCGCCGAAGCGATCGAAGCGGCAAAAACGGCGCAGGCTTGTGGAGTCGATGCAATATTCTCTGTTGCACCGTACTACAATAAACCTTCCCAAGAGGGACTTTACCAACATTATAAAGCGATTGCCGAGTCGGTTCCCGAGCTCCCGTTCATGCTCTATAATGTCCCGGGGCGTACCGTCGTGGATATCAGTGCCGATACCGTTATCCGTCTATTTGATGATGTAAAAAACATTTACGGGATCAAAGAAGCCACAGGAAGCATCGAGCGCTCTATCGAGCTCCTCTCTCGCCGACCTGAACTTAAAGTCTTCAGCGGTGATGACGCAATCGACTACGCTATTCTTGCCAATGGGGGAGCCGGTATCACCTCGGTTACTTCAAACCTCTTGCCGGATTTAAAAGCCCAATTGGTTGCCAAAGCGCTAAGCGGCGATTTGAGTGGTTCAAAAGCATTGAACGATGCGCTTTTCCCGATCAACAAAGCCCTCTTTTTAGAATCCAATCCGGTAATGATCAAAGCGGCGATGTTCATTGCGGGGCTGATCGATACATTAGAATACCGACTCCCTCTCGTCGCCCCGAGTGCTGAGAATCTTAAACGGCTTGAATCCGTCATGCAAAACTATACTATCCAAGGAGCTTAATTTGTCAATGCAAGGAAAAACACTACTCATCAGCGGCGGCACACGCGGAATCGGAAAAGCGATTGTTTACGCGTTCGCAGCACAAGGGTGTAACGTCGCTTTCACCTATAACTCTAATGCAGAGATCGCTCAAGAGATCGCAGGTGACGTTGAGAAAAACCACGGAGTCAAATGCCGAGGGTATGCTCTGAATATTTTAGAGCCCGATGAGTACAAAGAGGTTTATACTAAATTTGATGAAGATTTCGACCGTCTCGACTTTTTTATCTCCAACGCCATCATCTCAGGACGCGCAGTAGTCGGCGGATTCGGGCCGTTTATGCGCCTCAAACCTAAAGGGTTGAATAATATCTATACCGCAACCGTAGACGCCTTTGTCGTCGGCGCGCAAGAAGCGGCCAAACGGATGGAAAAAGTAGGCGGAGGTTCAATCATTTCGATGAGTTCAACCGGCAATCTCGTCTATACCCCAAACTATGCGGGTCACGGAACCAATAAAGCAGCCGTCGAAGCAATGGTGCGCTACGCGGCAGCGGAACTGGGTGAAAAAGGGATCCGTGTCAATGCCGTCAGCGGCGGACCGATCGATACCGATGCGCTCAAAGCGTTCCCCAATTACGAAGAGGTAAAAGGTGAAGTGATCAAACGCTCACCGCTCAGCCGTATGGGAGAAGCGGAAGATTTGACGGGGGCTTGTATGTTCCTCTGCGGAAACGGTTCACCATGGCTTACCGGACAAACCATCGTCGTCGACGGCGGGACTACGTTTCAGTAAATTGGAACGCTTCGGAAATAAAATTCCCGAAGCTACACGCGCAGCTTAGCGCGTTTAAAAAACCGAAACCTAAAAGGCTAACTTGGTGTTTAACCTTCCCAATCTACTTGCATTTTCGCGCCTTCTCATCGCTCCGGTGATGTTTTGGATCATTCTAAACCCTCAGCTCTTTACCGATATGGGATGGCACGTTAGCTGGAGCTATTACGCAGCCTCACTCCTGTTTGTCATTGCTAGCGTTACCGACTTTTTTGACGGGTACATCGCCCGTGAACTCGATCAAATCACGATTATCGGTCAAATTCTCGACCCGTTAGCCGATAAAATGCTCACCCTTGCCGCTTTTCTCGGTCTCATGATGAGCGGTGCCGCTTCGGCATGGGCCATCTATATCATCATCGTCCGTGAACTTTTCATCACCGGACTTCGTACTCTTTCACTCTCGGAGGGGATCGATATCAGCGCTTCATGGGCGGGAAAAGTCAAAACCGTCGCACAGATGATCGCTATCGGATTTTTGCTGATGCACTGGCCTTTCGGTGACCTATTGCTCTGGATTGCTGTCGCATTGACCGTATATTCGGGAGCTGAATACCTTGTAGGCTTCAGCAAAGCCTACCGAAATCGAGGTGCCGTATGAGTTGGTTAGTCGCGCTCCTTGTCCTCTCGGCCCTTATTTTTTTCCATGAACTCGGTCATTACACGGCCGCACGGCTATTGGGTGTTTACGTCGAAGTATTCAGTATCGGATTCGGAAAAAAACTTGCCTCTTTTCGTTGGCTGAATACCCAATGGCAGATTTCGGCGATTCCGCTGGGGGGCTATGTCAAAATGAAAGGGCAGGATGATCTCGATCCCACAGCCCTCAGCAGTGATAAAGACAGCTACAATAGTAAAAAACCGTGGCAGCGAATCATCATTCTGGTATCAGGTCCGCTGGCTAATTTTGTATTGGCTTGGTTTTTGTTCTATGCCATCGCCTTAGGTGGACCACAAGCACTCTCCCCCGTAATCGGCAATGTTCTTCATGAATCTCCGGCACATGCCGCAGGACTTCAAAAAGGGGATACCGTCCTCTCCATCAACGGAGAAAGCATTAGTGAATGGAACAATCTCTCCGATGCCGTCAAAGCATCTGTCGGACCGCTGACATTTCGCGTTGAGAGAACGAACCGTGTCCATATTTTTATCGTTAATCCTAAAATAACCGAGACACAAAATATTTTCAAAGAGACAGTCCAACAACGGATGATCGGTATTGCTCCCGCAGGTATTACCCACACATTGCAGCTCACTCCGATATCAGCGCTGAGCTATGCGACAGAGGAGACCTATACCTCCTCTCTTCTTATTTTCCAAAGTGTTCAAAAACTTCTTACCGGTATCGTCCCCGCCAAAGAGGTCGGCGGCGTGGTCAGCATTACCAAGATTACTGCCGATGCGGCAGAGTACGGATGGATGAGTTTGTTCTTTTTCTCAGCACTCATCTCGGTTAACCTCGGCGTCCTTAATCTTCTCCCGATCCCTGCACTTGACGGTGGACACATTATGTTCAACCTCTATGAGATGATCCGACGCAAAGCACCGAGCGAAGCGGTGATAACCCAGCTTACCATCGGCGGATGGATATTCCTGTTCGGACTTATGAGTTTGGGGCTTTATAACGATATAACGAGGTTAATGCAATGACCACACTAGAGCATAAACGCTATTTTGACGGTATCATCGAGCGGGTAGAAAAAGCCCGTTTACGTGTCAGCGATCATCACATCGTAAAAATTGTTGCGGCAAGCAAATACGTCGATGCGGAAGCAATCAAATCCCTTTATGCGATCGGGCAGCGGGCATTCGGTGAGAACAAGATTCAAGATCTCATCACCAAAAGTGAACAGTTGGATGATCTGCCGATCGAATGGCATTTCATCGGGACCTTGCAAAAGAATAAGATCAACCATCTCCTAAACGTCCGTCCCCATCTGCTCCATTCGATCGATTCTCTCGAACTTGCCCATGCCCTCAATGATCGGTTGGAACGAGACGGTACGACATTACGGGCTTTGGTTCAAATCAATTCCGCCTATGAAGCGTCTAAAAGCGGTTTTCTCCCCGAAGAGATCAGCGAAAAATACAGCCAAATACTCGAAGAGTGCCCGAGACTCCATCTTCAAGGGGTCATGAGTATCGGCGCTCACGTCGATGACCCGACGATTATCCGTAATAGTTTTGAGACAACCCGCCGTATTTTTGAAACTCTTCCGAAAGCAACGGTTTGTTCTATGGGGATGAGCAGTGATTTTGAACTTGCCATCGAATGCGGTTCGACTATGATACGATTGGGATCAATTCTCTTCCCTAAATAGTTTTGTTATTAACTATTTATAATTTTTTTGTGACAAATTCTTTTCTCCTATGCTATAATCGTATCTCATGGATATCGCAAAAAAAGGGAAAGAGTGAATAAAATAAAAGTACGTGCTACTCTTTTTTCCCTTGCGCTTGTCATCTTGCTTATTGCGATCTTTATTGTCACCATTATTCAAGATAAAAAACATGTTTTGGATGAAAAAACATCCGCCCACCGTGCACTTTTGCGTAACTCTTTTGATTTGGCAATGCTAGACACCCAAAAAGGGCTGAGTGAACTTGCCTGTCAAATTGCGGGAAACCGTGACATTGTTGATGCGTTTGCAGCACGTGATCGGGAAAAGCTCTATCAACTGACGATCCCGTATTTTAAAGAGGCGAAACATCGCGGTGAAGTCGATATGAGCGGTTTCATCGGTGCTGACGGCACCCATTTTCTCCGGCTTCAAGACCCGAAGAAATACGGAGATAATATTCTCAAAAAACGTCCGGTCTTAGCGTATGCCATTAATAACCGAAAAATTGTTACCACTTTGGATGTTACGATTTACGATGTCTCCGTCGTCACGATTGTCCCGATCTTTAAAAATAAAACGTTTATCGGTATTATCCAAACCGTTGCCAAAATCGACCGTGTCCAAAAACGTCTAGATGCCCATTCAGGGATTAAGAGCGCCATAGCCTTTGATACCCAAAAGCTTAAAATCTTACTTCCGAATTCTAAAAATATTGCGTATCAGGGATATTCTATTGTCTCTTCCAATAATCCTTTGTTTGAACATCTGCCCGCAACATTCACGTTTAACAAGAGTAACCGATACACTATAGACGCACGCGACTATGTTATTGCATCGCGACCGTTAACCAACTATAAAAATGAGCTCATCGCCATGATGACGTGCGCGTTTGACATTACCGAAGATGTTGCTGAATACAAAATAGAAATCCGAAATCTTATACTGATAAGTCTTATTTTAGTGACGGTAATGGCTGCCATTTTGCATTACGGATTTCGTATTCTTATCCGTCGCATTGAACGTGATACCCAGCTCACCAAAGAACTAAATCAAAAACTTGAGCATCAGCTCCATACCGATTATCTCACTTCCCTCCCCAACCGAAATGCCCTTATTCGAGATATCCGAACCAACCGTTTTTACGCACTCATCCTCTTGAATATCGATAATTTTAAAGAAATTAACGATTTTTACGGTCATGCGATCGGAGACGAAACCCTCCTTGCATTGGCAAAATCGATCCAAGAAGCGATTCATAATCTGCCGATGCAGCTCTATAAAATGCCCTCCGATGAATATGCCATTACCTTAAGCCAACCGATGAATTCGGCTCAATTAGAAGCTGCCCGCCTCTCCATCGTCAATTATCTGCAAGCTCAGTATTATGATCTTCAAGGTGCGAGTATCTTCGTCACACTCACAATGGGGATGGACGTTGCCCGAAGCCGCAAAAGTAATATCATCGATCTTCTCGCCAATGCCGACATGGCGTTGAAATCGGCTAAAAAACGGCGTCTTAGCTATCAGCTGTACGATGAAACCATGCAAATTAGACAAGAGTATCAACATAATATTTTATGGAGCAAAAAACTCAAAGAAGCGATTGAAGAAAAACAATTTTGCCTCCATTACCAACCGATATTCGATGCTAACACTGGTCATATCGTTGAGCATGAAGCGCTTATCCGTATGATTGACAACAATGGTGAAATTGTCTCTCCGGGATACTTTCTCCCCGCCGCACGACAATCGCGTCTTTATCCGCTCCTCTCTCAATTCGTCATTAATGAAGTATTTACGATGTTGGAGACGACAACCCATACCTATTCGATCAATCTTTCGGTCGATGATATTTTTGATAAACCGACGAAAGAGCTATTGATCCAAAAATTACGAGCTTCCTCTCATACAAATCGGCTTATCTTTGAGCTTTTAGAGAGTGAAGGGATTGAAAATTATCCGGAAGTCTCTGCTTTTATCAGCGAAGTGAAACAATTCGGATGCCGTATTGCCATCGATGACTTCGGTACCGGATATTCCAACTTTGCCCATATTATCAAACTCGATGTTGATATTCTTAAAATTGACGGCTCACTGATCCGCAATATCGATACCGATACCAATGCGCAAACTATCTTGATCGCTATTACCGAATTTTCAAAACATTTGGGATTGCATACGGTAGCAGAGTTTGTCCACTCCGAAGCGGTCTACAACAAATGCAGAGAGTTGGGAATTGATTATTTGCAAGGGTACTATTTGGGAGAGCCTAAGCCCCTCTAAGAGGAGATACTAAAGCGAAACCCTTTGCGCGGCCCCTCACAGAGGGCTATCTCTCCGCCGTGAGATTCTACAATGTTCTTGGAGAGAACCAGTCCTAAACCGTTACCCCGCTCTTTCGTACTTTTAAACGCTTCGAAAAGCCACTTTTTATTCTCGATAGCGATTCCGCTGTCATAGATCTCAAAAACATGATAGTCTCCCTCTCTCATGTGGTGGATCTCAATTTTCCCTTCGTCCTCTTCATCCAGTTCAATCGCATCGATAGCATTGAACACAAAATTGGTAAAAAGCATGGTCAATAAATCCAAATCGCCGAAAAGTTCAAAATCCTCTTCGGGAAAATCAAACTCGATAGGCTTGGCATAACTGTAATACCCGATAGCGCTCGTAAGCGCCTCGCGAATCTGCCACCACCGAAGAGCATTCTTTTGGGCGCTTACCCCTTTGGAGAACATCAGAGTCGCTTTGATGATCCGCTCAATCCGGTAAAGCGACTTTTGGATCTCGGTCACAATCGGTTTATTCTCCTCTTTGACCCGTTTCATCAATGTAGAAGCTAGAAGGGCGATGGAGCCGATCGGATTACGGATTTCGTGTGATAAATGTGCCGCCATCTGCCCCATCGTAGCGAGATTTTCTTTCCGTTTTTGTTCGGTAATATCGGTAGCACTTAATAGCCGTTTTTCGTTGTGTTGAGCCGATTTGATAAGATAGGAACGTTCTTTAAATGTCATTTCATAGTCTTCATCGTCCAAATGAAGGGCATCGAAAAGTTTCCCCAGCGCTTTTCCCTGAGAGTTTTGCAAAAAGATGGAGCCGTCCGTTTCAACGATCCAAATGGCATTAGGGAGGAATTCGATTACCTGTTCGATCGTCGACTGCAGATGCGCATACGATTGACGAAGTGCGACATACTCCTCTTCAACCTTGTAGGTTTGATCGATAAGGGCTTTAAGTTCAGCGGGGGAGATCATCTCCGTCATTAATAATCTCCCAAATGGATCAAAATACGATAAAGACCGAAAGCATCGCTGATTCCTGAGAGTTCGCGGATCGAGTGCATCGCCAACGTCGGAACACCGACATCAATCGTCTCGATTCCCAAACGTGTCGCACTGATAGGGCCGATGGTACTTCCGCATCCGATGTCGCTGCGGGTGACAAATGTCTGTGTCGGAATATGAAGCGCTCTGGCACACTGAAGGAATCTCCCCTGTGTCCGTGAACTTGTCGCGTAACGCTGATTGGAATTGATTTTGATCGCAACCCCCTGATTTAACAGCGGAGCGTGTTCACTCTCGTGTTTGGTCGGAAAATTAGGGTGCTGTGCATGGGCATTATCGCACGACACCATCAATGATCGGCGCATCAGCTTCTCATATTCAATCCCTGCAATACGGCGCAACGTCTCTTCCACGAAGGTCCCCCCTGCCCCGATATGGCTCTCGCTTCCTACCTCTTCGTGATCCATAAAAGCACACATCATCGGATAGGAAGTCTCCAACAGTGCCTGAAGTCCCACATAACAGCTGAGAAGATTATCCAAACGTGCTGAGGCAATAAACTCATCATCGATTCCGATGAACGACCCTTTTTGGGTGTCATAGAAACTGAGTTCATGCGCTAAAAGGGTAAAATTCGTTATCTCTTCTTGGATCTGTGAGAGGATAAACGTCTCGAAATAAACTTCTCCCGTAGCGATAAGGGGAACGATATCACTTTGTGCATTGATAGAGTGAGCGCTATTGGCATCACGGTCGAGATGGATGGCGAGTGAGGGGATAATCGCGATGGGACGGTCGATAGTGATAATCGCCTCTTTGCGTACTTCCCCATCCAGATAAACAACACGACCCGCTAACGCCAAATCGCGATCAAACCACGGGTTAAGGAGTACTCCGCCATAGGGTTCGACGCCGAGCCGTTTGACACCCGCCGAAGTCGTTAGCGGGTTAGGTTTAAGGCACAGATGGGGAGAATCGGTATGGGCGCCGACGATGGTGTACCCTTTTTCGGCGCACGGAGGGTAGGTAAAAGCAATCAACGATGAGTCATTACGGGTGACATAATAATCGCACCCGATCTCCAGATTCCACACGGCATCTTCTTCCAGACGGTTGAACCCTCGGCACTCAAGCGTTTTTACCATCCACTCCACCGCATGAAACGGGGTCGGGGAGGCATCGATAAAACTGATCATCTCTTCGTTGAATTCGCGCATTTTACTCTCCTAAATTACATCTACATCTTCTAAGGCAGTTAACTCTTCAATCACCTTGTTATCCACCCGTATTGCCGAATCAATGACGACATCGGCCAGTTTCGAGACGATGGTGAGTTTAATCTCGCGGCGTCCCGGATGACGGCGAATCAGGGTATAGAGTTTTTCGAGCGTTTCAAGATTGTCGCTGAGGCGGATGCGCAGCAGCAACGGTTCCTGAGGAGGATGGTTTTCGACGATTTTGGTCTCCACCTTTTTCGCCTCTTTTTTCGCTTCGTTAAGGGTCATAATTTTGGTGACGCTTATGCGAGTGAACATCTCGGTATGAGTCACCTTGACCTTGAACGCAATCGGCTCGTCGAGATCCATTGCTTCGAGCTGATCGACTTTGTCACTAAAGAGCATCACTTCGATATTCCCGTGGAAGTCCATCAGGCTCACGAGACCGAACATAGACCCTTTTTTCGACATCTTTTTCGTAATCTCTTCGACTTTTCCGATGAAAATGGCGCTCGATCCGTCCTCGATATTTTCTACTTCGGATGATAGGGTATAGTTGATTGCATCGATCTGGTCACGGAAATTGTCGAGCGGATGACCGGAGACGTAAAAACCGAGGGTATCTTTCTCGAAATCCAGCAGCGTTTTGAGGTCGAACTCGTCCATATTTTTCAGGGTGAGTTCGACCGCCGTCACCTCTTCATCATCCCCGAAAAGGCTGAATTGGGCATCTTTTTTCAAAGATGACCCTTTTTTAGCCGTCTCGACAAGGGTTTCGACCTGCTCCAACAATGCACGGCGGGAGTATCCGAAGTGATCCAAGCCCCCTGCTTTGATGATGCACTCGATTACCCGTTTGTTCACTTTTTGCGGTTCGATACGGTTGGTGAAGTCTTGGATATCTTTGAACTCTCCCTCACTCCGTGCTTCGAGGATCGACTCGACCGCCGCTTCTCCGACCCCTTTGATCGCTCCCAAACCGAAGAGGATTTGATCCTGTCCGTCTTTGTTGATCGCGGAGAATTCGAGCTGTGAGTGGTTGATATCGGGAGCACCGAGGAAGATTTTCATCCGTTTGGCTTCGTCGATGTATTTGACGACTTTATCGGTGTTATCTTTTTCAGAGGTCAGCAATGCCGCCATAAACTCCTGCGGATAGTAGGTTTTGAGCCACGCCGTCTGAAAGGTGACCATCGCGTATGCCGCCGAGTGGGATTTGTTGAATCCGTATCCGGCGAATTTTTCGATCAGGTCAAAGAGTTCGGAGGCTTTTTTATAATCCAGCCCTTGATTGGCCGCCCCTTCGGAAAACTCTTTGTTGTATTTTTGCATCTCTTCGATTTTCTTTTTACCCATTGCACGCCGTACGATGTCCGCACCGCCAAGGCTCATTCCTCCGACGGTTTGAACGATCTGCATAACCTGCTCTTGGTAGACGATAACCCCGTAAGTCGGTTTGAGGATCGGCTCCATAGAGTCAAAGGTATAGCTAATCGCCTGACGGCCGTGCTTACGCTCGATAAAGTCATCCAACATCCCCGATTCCATCGGTCCCGGGCGATAAAGGGCGAGTACCGCAATCAAGTCCTCGAAAGAACTCGGTTTAAGACGGCGGTTAAGATCCTGCATCCCCGAACTCTCGATTTGGAACATTCCGATCGTGTCACCGCTTTGGATAATTTCGTACACTTTCGGGTCATTCTCATCGATTTTATGCCAGTTCACCTCGACGTCGTACCGTTTTTTGATCAGTTTGATCGCGTTATCGATAACGTCAAGTGTTTTAAGTCCCAAGAAGTCGAATTTGATCAGGTCGATGTCTTCGAGGTAGTTGAGCGAGTATTGGGTGACAAATGTCTCCTCCCCCGAGGGTTTGTAGATCGGGGTTTTCTTCCAGAGCGGTTCATTCGAGATAACAACCCCCGCCGCGTGCATTCCTGCATTGCGTTTGAGCCCTTCGAGTTTTTTGGAAAACTCCCATACCCGTGCTATCTGCGGATCACTATCGATCAGTTCGGAAATTTTTGGCTCTTTTTGAAACGCTCCGGGTTTAAACTCTCCCCCTTTGGTTTTACCGTTGAGGGTAATCCCCAGCTCATCGGGAATCAGTTTGGCCATCATGTCGGCTTGAGAGAGAGGCATCTCCAAAACGCGCGCAACGTCGCGGATAACCCCTTTAGCAAGCAGCGAACCAAAGGTAATGATCTGTGCAACCTGTTCACGACCGTATTTGCCCACGACGTAGTCGATGATCTCGCCGCGACGCGCCTGCATAAAGTCCATATCGATATCGGGCATCGATACCCGTTCCGGATTAAGAAAACGCTCAAAAAGTAAATCGTATTTCATCGGATCGATATCAGTGATCTCGAGAGAGTAAGCGACAAGGCTCCCCGCCGCCGATCCCCGTCCCGGTCCTACGGCAATCCCCATCCGTTTCGCTTCACGGACGAAATCCCAAACGATCAGCATATAGCCGGGGAATTTCATCTGATTGATCACCTGCATCTCAAACTCTAAACGATCTCGATACTCCTGATGACGCTCCGACGGGACATGCTCGAGCCGTAACTCCAAACCGATTCGGCAGCGGTGGATAAAGTACTCCGAATCCTCTTCGATGGTTAGTCCCTCTTCGAGGGCGTATTCGGTCGTAAATTTGAAATTCGGAGGGGTCGGATTTCCCAGTTTTAGCTCCAACTGGCACTTCTCGACGATCTCTTGGGTGTTATAGAGGGCTTCGGGAATGTCAGCGAACAGCCGTGCCATCTGCTCGGGAGATTTGATGTAAAACTCATGGACGGAGTGACGCATACGTTTGGGATCATCGTAGAGTTTATTCATCCCGATACACATAAACGCTTCGTGATACTGCGCGTCATCGGCATAGGTATAGTGGGTGTCGTTGGTGGCGATCAGTTTGATCTTTGTCTCTTGGGAGATGCGTATCACCTGTTCATCGATAAAAAGCTGATCGGCGATCCCGTGTCGCATGATCTCCATGTAAAAATCATCCCCGAAAATCTCTTTATACTCCAATGCGATCCGTTTCGCCTCATCGTATCCTAACGCCCCGTTTTTGACGTTACGTTCGCTGTTGGTATTGAGATGCCAGTTCACCTCCCCTTGCAAACACGCCGAGGTACAAATAATCCCTTCGCAATTCTCGCGAAGAAGCTGTTTGTTAATACGGGGAAAGTAGTAAAACCCGTTGATATAGGCTTGGGAAGAGAGGTACATCAGGTTTTTATAACCCGCCTCGTTTTTGGCAAACAAACACACGTGAAAACGCTGTTTGATCGTTTTATCCCCCAACTCTTCGCCGTTATGGATGTAGGCTTCCATCCCGATAATCGGTTTGAGTCCCGCTCCGCGCATCTGCTGATAAAAATCGATTGCTCCGAACATATTCCCGTGATCGCTCATCGCGACCGAGGTCATCCCCAACTCTTTTACCCGCGAGGCTAACGCGGAAATTTTGTTTGCACCATCAAGAAGCGAGTATTCGGTATGGAGATGCAAATGGGTAAACGGGGGAATAGTGCTCATAAAAAAATGCCTTGAAAAAAAGTAAAATGATTATAGTCTAGGGTGAATTAATATCTCATTTAATAGCTATTGTACTCCCCGAATATTGGCTATAGCAGAGATGTTTATAATACGCTGATCGGTAGATAAAATTCAAGGTCGAACTCATCGAACTCATCCAAAAAATGGTTTTTTCGGTAAATGGCATACGGTGGCAAAGTTTTGGCTTCAAAACCGCTCTCCGGAAGCCATATTTGGTAGACATAGCGCATAAAATGGAGTACATCACCGTATTTCCCCTGAATAGTAAACACGGCACACAATGATGCCGGGATTTCAAAATAAGCGACTGAACCGTGCAAATTCATCCCCTTTTTGACTTCGACAGCAGCAATGTAAGCACACTCATTCAAAGGGGTAATGGTTGGATTGTCATGATGAAATCCGATCTGCCGTGAATTTTCGGGAATATCGTTTTCGATGCACCAGGCACGGAGACGATTCCAACTGTTTTTGATTGAAATATTGTATCCGCGATGACGTATATAAGCGGCATAGATGGGAGAACTCTTCACGATTTTCGGAATCGTCCCGCTGAAATCGCGATCCGATCTTCCCGATAACGAATCGGCAAGAATTTTTTCGGAATACGATAAAGAGGCCCCGCTCTTCCATACCTTCGGCGTCGTATGAAAACGCTCTTTGAACGCTTTTATAAACGATGTTTGAGAACTGTATCCGCACATCATCGCTATCTCGGAAACGGTCGCATAGCGATTGGTCAATAATAAACTGGCCGCTTTTTGAAGCCGAATCGATTTAATCGTTTCGAATAAATTTTTTCCCGTCTCTTCTTTAAAAATCCGGTGGAGATGGTGAGTACTGATACTTTGCAATTTTGCCAATTCTACCGCATTTAAGTCCGTATCGATATGGAGATAAATATACGATAAGACGCCGTTGACACTGTCAGCCCGTTGATGTTTCGTTTCCCGCTTCATACTCTAATATTAGCATAAATGAATAGTAAAATTGAATATTTTGGATAATTTTATTGCGTAGCTGGATAAAGAATAAAAGTGCCGTTTTCTTTACAATGTCATCAAAAAAGGATTTCCCGTGAAACGATCGTTTATCAGAGAAATATTGGAAGTTATCGGCAGCGATACGGTATCGTTTGCGGGGGGTCTTCCGGATGAGAGTCTGTTTCCGATTGAAGCACTGCAAAAGGCTTCACATGAAGTGTTCGCTACTCCCGGAGCACTGCAATATTCGATCTCTTCGGGCATTCCGTCCCTTCGTGACAAACTTGCATCCTACTACACAGCTATGGGGATGGAAACAAAAAGCGAAAATATTTTAATCACAACCGGTGCGCAACAAGCACTCGATTTGATCAGTCGAATCTATTTTACCTCCGGTGTCGTTGTTGAAGCTCCTGCCTATCTTGGGGCGCTTAACGCTTTCAGTGCGAACGGCTGCGCGCTCCATCCCGTCCCGTTAAAAGAGACCGGGCCGGATATTCATCTCTTCGAAGAGAGATTTAAACAAACCAAGAGAGCCTATCTGATGTGTGATTTCCAAAATCCGACCGGCATCAGCTACAGCGATGAGGATCGGCAAGAACTTGCACGAATAGCCGTCAAACATAATGGGATCATCATCGAAGACGGAGCCTATATGGAACTTTTTTTCAACGAGCGCCTTGCTCCGATGTCACTGTATGCTCCGAATCATACCCTCCATGTCGGCTCATTTTCAAAAACGCTTGCGCCGGGGCTTCGGCTGGGATGGATCAGAGGGGACGTAAAACTGTTACAGCCTATTATAGCGCTGAAGGAGCGCTCGGATTTACATACCTCGACCCTATCACAGCTTTTGGCGGAACGTTTTTGGGAAAGCGGTTTCTTTGGAAAACACTTACGTAAAATTCGTGCCGCATACAGACATAAATGCGATGCACTTGCCGATGAGCTTACGTATCAATTAAGCGATTTTTGCTTTATAAAACCCAAAGGAGGGATGTTCATCTACGGCTCCTTTCCCGAGGATATCGATGCAAAAGAACTCGCATTGCAGTGCTTGAAAAACGGAGCGGTTTTCGTTCCCGGAGGAGAGTTTTATCCCGATGCTCCGGTTAGCTCAGAAGCCCGTTTTAATTTCACGAACACGACACCCGAAGAGATGCGTCGGGGTATCGAAATCATCGCCCAAGCCTATAAAATCTATAAAGATCAAAGAGAAAACACCAATGCATGAGATCAAATTCCCGTTTTTAGAACATATCGGGGGGAAACTTATCCGCTACGAACAAGGGAGTGCAGAAGTTGAACTTTCAACGATGCCCTATCATCTTCAACATTTAGGATTTATCCATGGAGGAGTCATATCAACGCTGATGGATAATACCGGATGGTATGCCGCTGTTTCCAACCTTTGTGAAGGGCTGACCTCGGTGACGATGGAGATCAAAATCAATTATCTCAAACCGGCATCAGGAAAACATTTACGTGCGGTAGGCAATGTCATTCGTCAGGGAAAAAAGACTTCATTTGTTAAAATCGAACTCTATGACGAACAAAACCTCGTCGCATTCGCAACGGGAACCTATGCGGTTTTAGAGGAGAAAAGTTAACACCGTGTTGAGAGCAGTTTATTCAATCCGTCCGCAAACGCTCGAACGGTTTTTTCGCCGATGGCAGAGGGGCCGCCGGTAATCTCTCCGTTATTACGCAACTCTTCCATCAGATTACGCATCGCTAGAAGGTGCTTGATGTTATTCTCATCGTAAATCGTTCCGCGCGGATCAAGCCCTACCGCCCCCTTCGTCACAATACGATCGGCTAAAGGGATATCGGCGGTAATGACCAAATCATCACTTTCACACAGCTCGGTAATACGGTGATCGGCTTCATCGGGACCTTGCGCTACTACCTCCATCGAAACATGATGGACATCCGGAATACCGATTCGCTTGTTGGCGATAAAAACTGTGGTGATTTTCCGCTTCAACACAGCGCGAAGCAATATCTCTTTTAGGGCGTTCGGAAACGCATCGGCATCAACGAGAATTTTCATAGTGTTCCAATTTTTTCAAATTCATAATTTCTTAAAACTGCCAAAGCAGACTCGTCATATAGCCCGTATCTCGCTTATCGACACCGACTGCAGGGCGGCTGTCGTAGAGATATTTTGCACTCAGACTTAAATTGAGTTGCCCGACAATGGGCAAGATCAATTCGAGCGTCTGCGATGACACATAATCGGACGCATCATCTGTTTTTGGCTGATAATACCCGATATAGTTCAATTTCGATGCACTCATAAAGCTTTTGGTGTACGCGATATAGCTGTTGATACGACTATTGTCTTCATCCGTATTGAGTTCGGGATGCGTATAATCGATCTTTTCGAAAAACCCTCCGATGCCGGCATACCCTTTCCCCAAATCATCCGAATTTAAAAAACGCCAGCGTACCCCGGCTCCGGCAAGAGAACGCTCATTGATATCTTTAAATTTGTCTTGTTCCGACTGCAAAAAAAGTTCCCATGTCCACGCAGCGTTCTGCTCCAATGCGTGAATGTAGCGTAAGTGGGCATAGATTTTGTCTTCGTTTTTCGTCCCGTTGGATTTACCGTAATCATACGTAAAAATCCCCCATGCCAGATAATCGTACCCTTGATCGTATTGCACACGCATCCCGAGAGAATATTCATCTTTTTGGGTATTACCGCTTTTTGAACTGAGTGATCCGGAAACATTTCCGCTCAATCCGGGATTCGATCCGATGTCCACCGGTGCAATGCTTACCAGAGCAAAAAGGGATGTCGAAATAAACAAGGAGAGGATAAGAATAATACGCACTAAAATACCTTTGCCGTAATTTTTTTGGAATTATACCCTTAGGGCGTATATTTTTATCCAACCCTTTCCCTTTGAAACGTTAGAAAAAGAGGAGAAAGTGTTAGAGTGTTTTCTCCTATAATATTACAAAAAATAATTACCTTTAACAGAATACATTTATTCAGAAGGATTCATAATGGTTATTACTAATCTCGACAATGATGAGTATACTAACGATTTTATCTCCATCGACCTATCCAACGCTATCAATCCAAACCGTATTTTGGATATCTATGGACGGTTCAATCCCTCAACCAACGAGTATGAATACAGTATACAGGCACAATGGATGGACGATGAGAGTCCTATCCTAAAAATAGATGAAAAACTCTTCCTCGACTTTGCCGAAGCAATCGGAAAAACCGCCAAAAAACTTCTCAATCGCTAAAATGAGCGAATGCGCTGCATTATTGTTTAAGTATATATCCTGTCCCGTAAATATTATCAATCGATAATCTCTCTACTTTGTTCCGTATCCGATTGATTAATTCCCGTATCGTCGAATCACCGATGCTTTTATCTCCCCAAACGGCCTGACGAAGTTCTTCCATCGCAATCGGTGTATTCGGTTTGCTTAAGAAAAGAGCCAAAGCACTCGTCTCATTTTTACTTAATTCGATGATCTGGGTATGCCAATACAATCGATATTCTTCCTCTTCAAGCCGACACTCCGAAAACTGCTCTAGCTGTTGAAATTTTTCACTCTCCTCATACTCTTTTTTCACCCTGGAAACGACCATTATCACGGCAGCAATCAAATCCGCTTCCCTGAAAGGTTTAACTAAAAATCCATAAGGAAACGTTCCTGCCGCCTCCTGCAATGTCTGCGGATCGCTGTAGGCGCTGATATAGATGATCGCGATATTCTCATTGGCAAAACTGCGAGAGAGTTGTATACCGTCTTCTGAACCCTGTATATTGATGTCCAGAATAACGATGTCGATAGGTTTCAGTGCCAAAAGTTTTCGTGCTTCTAAGGCGCTTTTCGCGGTTCCGGCAACATCGTATCCCTGATCTTCAATAATCTCACGGATAAATCGGGACGTTATCGGCTCATCTTCAACGATCAGAAACGTCGGATTCATTCAGAAACTCCAATCTAAAATAGGTACCGTGCCATTTTTTATACACAATTTGCGCTTCCGGCAATTTTTCTGCCAATGAATGTACCAGCATAATCCCGATGCATTTTTTGTTCTGTGCAAATCCCTCAAAGCCGATTCCGTTATCTTTAATCCGAAGGCTGATACGGTCTTTACGCCGCTCACATCGTACGACCAAACGGTTTCCTGTTTCTTCAGCGCTAAAGGCATGTTTAAACACGTTGATCAAGACTTCATTGCATATCAATCCTATGGTAACGGCCGTATCCATGTTCATCTCAAAGGGGTGAAGAATAGAGGTAATTTGAACCGATTCTCCCAACGTATTTCGTCGGCAAAGATCAATAAGCGAACGGAGATAAACCTCTAAATTGACCATGGCAATATCATTGCTTTCATACAGCATCTCATGTATCACCGCCATACTTTGGAGTCTGGCGGTACTGTCATCAATCAACGTATGTACCGCTTCATCATGTGTTCGTCTGCGCTGAAGCCACATCATCGAAATAATGACTTGTAAATTGTTTTTGACCCGATGATGGACCTCTTTGAGAAGAGATTCTTTGGCCGATACGCTTTTATGCAGCTCCTGATTCGCCATATAAAGCTCTATTGTCCTCTCTTGAACTTCTCTCTCAAGTTCATCTTTGGACTTCCGCAATAGATCCGTCAAAACTTTAGCTTTCTCCGCAGCCTCATCTTGAAACCGCTCTTTCTGCAAGCGAATGACATTGATACGATCCGCCAAACCGAAGGAAAGTAAAAGGAGTTCGAAAAATACCCCGATTTGCGTCCCCCATATCGTAAAAAAATTGATCGGTAAAAGCCCGATATTTTTCAACGCCGTCAGTGTCGTACCGACGATCAACAATACCCAAGCAATCAGATAAAATTTGGATGCCCTAACGTTATACCGAAAATAGGCGATCAATCCGACCGATACAAGGCTCAGAGTTGTCACAAATAAGACAATAACCGATAAGATAAGTCCCAGAAAATAATTAATGACCGCGGTAAGAAAAAGGATAGCGATTGAAAAAATTAAAATTCCCGAGAGCACTTTGTCCAGTTTCGGCAGCAAAGCTCTCGTATCCAAGAAAGTTCGGGTAAACACTATCGCCAAAACATGTGCCAAAACGATCAGAAACGGAATGATCGTATTGTTGATTTCAGGAGACTCCGGCCATAAATACCGTAAAGCGACTCCGCTTAGAGCCAAAAGAGCCAAAATATCGGCAATCTGAAAAATAACGTAATAAAAATAGCTCCGTTCGCGGATAGAGAGAAAAAGAAAAAAGTTATACAAGATCATAATGGCTGCCCCGCCGTAAAAAATCCCCAGAAGTGCCGTTTTAGTCACCTCTGAAGCGTAATACTGGTCATCATTCATGAGATAAAGCTGTAAGTCCATCGAACTTTTTGAGCGAATATGAAAATAAAGTGTCTCTTTGCTGTGAGGCTCCATCGTCAGTGTAAAAACAATGTTCTCATCTTTTTTTTCATGCTGTGAGACGCCAATCGAATCGCCGCTGATTTTTTTGCTGTAGGTTCCCTCGGAATTCATTCGATAAAAGCTTACTCTGTCCAGAAGGGGATAATCGAACTTAAGCAACCGTTTAAGGGGATGATTTTGAGGATTTTCTATCGAAAGTTTGATCCAATAATCCGACTGCGTAAGTCCAAATCCGGCAGAACGGCCATCAAGAGGACGAAATCTTTTTTGATTACTGCTCTGTAAAATAGTATTAAGCCCCATCTGCGCGTATTTATCTTCGAGATAAAGATAGTGCTCATGCAAAGGGGAAACCTCTGACTTTGAGATATCAACATACTCATTGGCACAAAGAAAACGGATACATATAAATAAAAGGAGAAAAGGACGCATCCTTATTCGATATCACTCACACATCGCGCATGAGCCTCTTCTTTTTTAGGAGACGTAGCCACCGAACCGAGCTTAAAACCTACCACGAAGGCCTCTTTATCATTCAAAGAATCACCGCTCCAGTAATAGCGGTGCATCACCGGACCGAAAAATTTCATATCAAGTGTTGGACGGGTAAAATCATAATCGACGATACCGAAAAGTTCATCGGTAGTCGGCAAACGCCAACTACGACCGTAAAGAGTAAGATTCTCACACATCTCTTGCGCGTTCTCATACGTATATTTTGCACGTTTATCGGTCGCATCAAGAGAATGCCATACAATGCCGGAATACGGATCAAGCGTCCCCTGAGGTATCAGCCGATAATCACGAACCCGCTTTACTTCCGACTCATTGGTACAGGCTGCGGCAATCTTTTTCCAACCGGGGGAGAGGGTAATATTGCGCTCTTTCGGAAAAAAACTGAACCCTACCGTTGCGATAATACCGCCATCTCCTTCACTTCCTGTACCGACTTCGGTCTTGTCCGAACCGGTTTTTGTGGAAGACCAATAACTAAAACCTTCTCTAAAGGGGAAGTTTTTCGGTAGTGCATAGATTTCCGTAATGCTCATTTGGCGCCAATTTGTTCCCAAATCACGGCAATAATCATGGGCTTGTTCTTGAGAATAAGATTCACTGGAGGAGAGATGAACATCCCCCCATAAAAGAGGGGAAATGAAGAGGAAGAAAAATAGGTTAGCGCGTTTCACAAGAGTCTGCCAGTAATTCGGATCGCAATTTCTCATAAACATCATTGCCTACAAGTTTTTTCACAATAGCCAAACCAAAACAGACTGCCGTTCCCGGGCCGCGAGAGGTCATAATGTTATCGGTTTCGACAACCGAAGCCTCATCGCCTCGAAACCCTCCCACATCGATTTTATTTTCGATACTCGGATAGCAGGTATATCCTTCTTTAAGGACACCTGCCGCCGCAAGGGCATACGGTGCGGCGCAGATTGCACCGATCCCTTTCCCTTTTTTATCCATTGTTTTTAAAAGTGACTGAACACCCGAATCGGAGGCAAGTGTCTTTGTATTACCCCATCCTCCCGGAAGAACAATCATGTCGAGTTCATCGGCACTCAGTCCCGCTATCGGACGATCCGCATGAATGGTAATACCGTGCGCCCCTTCGATCATCAGCGATTCGTTAAGCGATCCTATAATTACCTCAATATCTGCACGACGCAGTACATCGATAATAGCGACCGCTTCGATCTCTTCAAAACCGTTAGCAAGGGGAACAAGAACCCGAGGCATAACAGTTATTTCACTTTTTCCATGTATTCACCCTCAACGGTGTTAACACGGATAATATCACCCTCTAACACGTGATAAGGGACTTGAACAACCGCACCCGTTTCAAGTGTTGCCGGTTTTTTAGAACCGCTAGACGTATCCCCTTTGAAGTTCGGCGGAGTTTCAACGATTTTGAGTTCCATGATTTCCGGTGCTTCGACACTGATCGCGTTGCCGTTATGGAAAATCATTTGAACACTGGTGCCGTCTTTGATCCATTTCATCGCGTCTTCGCATTGATCATAGGTAAGACCGAGTTGTTCGTAGCTTTCGTTATCCATAAACTGAAGCATTTCGCCATCATCATACAAAAACTGCATCGTAGTATGAACCAAATTAGGTACTTCAAATTTATCACCCGCATGGATCGTTTTTTCGATCACTTTTCCGTTCAAAAAGCTCTTTACTTTACAACGGACAAATGCCGCCCCTTTGCCCGGTTTAACGTGTTGGAACTCAACGACTTTGTACGGTACGCCCGTAATCTCCAAACGTACACCTTTTTTGATATCACCCATACCGATAGTTGCCATGAAAAACCTTTTTCTGATCTTGTATTGGGCGAATTTTACCCGAAACTGCGATGAATTTCAAACCCGATGTAACTTATGGTATGATTTAGCCCAATAATTCCTCACGACTCTGTAGGTTTTTAGCTCTATTAAATCCGTTAATGTGTATAATAATCTTATACGATTGATTACAATCACAAATACATTACAAGGAAATCTGTTTATGACACCCCTTTCACGTATTTTCAGTGCATCCCTCCTGATCGGTTCATGCCATCTGATGGGTGCTGGTCTATCGCTCCCTGCGGCGCTGGAAATTTTAGACAATAACAATCTTGAAATCAAAACGGCTGCCCTCGACGTACAGAGCGCCCACAGCGATACATGGATCGCAAAAGGGTACAACTTCGGATCACTCGATTTGACCCAAAACTTTGTACGTTCCAATGATGCGGGAAATGTATTCGGATTTAAGCTCAGCTCCCGCCAAGCTGATTTCGGGGATTTCGGATTTAATGAATTTTTAGCACCGATGGGACAAGCGCTTCTCGGTGCAAGTGCTGGTGCATTAACACCATCAGATGTTCAAAGTATGAATTCTATTCTCAAAATTCAACCCAAAGACCTTAACTACCCGGGCTACCAAAACTTCTACCAAACTAAACTTACCTACATGCTCCCTATCTTCACCGGCGGCAAACTGAGTGCCTACGGCGATATAAGCGAAAAAATGGAGCAGATCAAAAAGCTCGACTCCGATCAGATGAAAACCGAAAAACGGTACGAATTACGTAAAAGCTATTACGACATGGCACTTCTTCAACACTCCATCGACCAAATGAAAACCATTCATAAAAACATTTCGACACTCGAACGCACCACACAAATGATGCTCCAAGAGGGGTACGCCAAAAAAGTCGATCTTCTTGAAGTGGAAGCGAAAAAAGCGAACGTCGAGCGAAGCCTCACCGAAATGGAGGCCAATAAAAAACTCCTCTACCATTACCTCAGTTTTTTACTTAATGAAACCGTCACCGAAATCGAACTTCCCGCTTCCGACTACCCTGCTTCGCTCATCAGCGAAGACGATGTACTCGCCAGCAATACCGATCTCAAAAAAGCCCGTGAGGGGCTGGAAATTCGTGACCGTATGGTCGATCTCGCGTACGCTCCGTTTCTCCCGCAAATCGGTGCTTTTGCCGAAGCAAGCAGTGCCGATGACACTTTTTTAGGTAATTTTAACGACCATAAAGCCTATACCATCGGTGCAAAACTCAGCTGGAACCTCTTTAACGGTGCGGTAGACAAAAACTCTCTTGAAAAAGCCCGAATCGAAAAGATCAAAACAACGACCCAAGTGGAACTCGCTAAAAAAGGGATTGCGCTCCAATACGACAAAATCCGCACCGAAATCGATAGCCTAAACTCTCAAGTCAAAAGCTTGGAAAAAGAGCTGGAACTCGCCGAAACAATCTATAATAACTATGAAGGGCGCTATCACGAGCACCTCGCATCGATGAGCGACGTTATCATCAAGCAGTCCCAGCAGATCGAAAAAATCCTCAATCTTCAGATGGTTAAAAATCAACGCAATGAGCGAATTTTCGCTCTAGAAAAACTTAGTAACGGAGTCAAATAATGAAATTTTTCCTCACCTCACTCGCCCTAGCTTCAACCCTCAGCGCCACAGGCCTCAGCCTCTCGGGAAGCGTTATCAGCGATAACCAAAAAATGATCACCAGCCGCAATATGGGATTCGTCACCAGTGTCAACGTCTCGGAAGGGTCTCGTGTCAGCCGCGGGCAGTTGTTATACAGCATCGATTCCAAAGAGATCGATTCAGCAAAAACCCAAGTGGAACTTGGAATTGCCCAAGCCGAACTCTCCCTTCAAATGTACCAAAACCAATACGCCAATCTGGAACTCAATTTAGAGCGTAACAAACGCCTTTTGGCACAGGATATGGTCAGCAAATTTGAAGTTGAGAACCTCGAGCTCTCTAAAAAGAATTTGCACAATATGATCTCTATCGGCGAACGCCAAGTCAACCAAGCCAAAGCCCGCCTTCAAGAAGTTAACAACCAATACAACTATCTTCGTGTAACCGCACCCAACAGCGGTGTCGTTATCGCCAAAAACATCAAAGTGGGAGAGATGGCGATGCCGGGGATGCCGGCAATCGTCCTATCCGATTTAAACGCCCTTAAAATCGAAGTGGAAGTGGCTGAAAACAATCTCCAACTCGTCCCGATGGGTAAACGGGTCAAAGTATCCATCCCCTCGGTCGGATATACCGGAATCGGAAAGGTCAGTGCTATTATCCCAAGTTCTAACCCTATGACCCATTCATTTAGAATTAAAGTATCGTTCAGTGCAAAACAGACCGTCTATCCCGGAATGTACGCAACTGTTGATATCGAATAGGAATCACAATGGACGCTCCACACTCTTACCAACCTACCGATTCTGCGGGAAAACTCGCGAAGGGGTTTTTACGTAATCCTCTGACCCCGATCCTCGGAATTTTTCTCCTTGTTATCGGGTATATGGCATTGATACTTATGCCTCGTGAAGAGAACCCGCAAATGGTCGTCAGCGGTTCAACGGTCATTATCGCCCTCCCAGGAGCGACCGCCAGCGAAGTCGAAAATGTTATTGTCAAACCGCTTGAGCGCAAACTCAAAGAGGTCAAAGGAATTGAACATATCCATGGCATGGCAATGGACAACGTAGCCGTACTCAATGCCGCCTTTTTTATCGGTGAAGCCAAAGAGGACTCCAACCTCAAAATCTACGATAAAATCATGCAAAACATGAGTATTCTCCCAAAGGGGGCGATGCAGCCGATCATCAAACCGCTGGATATTGATGTCGATATTCCCATCGTATCGGTCGCGTTTTATTCCAACAATCCGAAGATGGATCCTACCCTTTTGTATGACCATGTCAAAGAAATTCAACACCATATCAACGGTTTACCCAATGTCGCCGTAACCGATATCAAGGGGGCCAAAAAACACCAGTACAACGTATTGGTGGATATGAACCGTCTTGCGGGGTATAACCTCTCTTTGGGGCAAATCGTTATGGCTACCCAATCGCTGGCGTATAACGTCCCTGAGATCAAAGGGAAAACCCAAGCCAACGAAATCGTCATGATCGGAGTTCGAAACGCTATCGACAGTGTCGACGATGTCGGAAATATCATCGTTGCCCAATACGGCGGCTCAGCAATCTATCTGCGTGATGTCGCGACCATCAGTGCCGGGCAGGATATCCAAAATTTCAAATCGGCACTCGTCAGTGTCAAAGGTGAAAACGGAAAATTCTCACCCCTCAAAGATCAAATCACCCTCACCGTCTCCAAGCTTCAAGGGACCAATGCCGTTATCATAGCCGAAGCGGTCAAAACGGAACTCGAGAAATACAAAGAGCAGATGAAAAGAGATGGGATCAACTACGTCATCACCCGAAATGACGGTGAGCGTGCCAATGAAGCGGTGAATGAACTTGTTTTCCACCTCCTCCTTTCGATCGTCATTATTGCTATTTTGCTCGTCTTTGTATTGGGCTGGCGAGAATCGCTGATCGTCACCTTTACCGTTCCGGCAATTTTGGCAATCACCCTCTTTATCGCCTACCTGACGGGGCAAACGATCAATCGGATCACCCTTTTTGCCTTTTTGCTGAGCCTTGGATTATTGGTGGATGCGGCGATTATCGTGATTGAGAATATTCATCGCCATTTCCACGCCCCGGGTGCGGCGGACAGAGATGCCGATGAACTGATGATCGAAGCAACCGATGAGATCGGAGCACCGACCAATATCGCGACCCTTGCCATCATCCTTACGATGGTTCCGATGGCGTTTGTAGGTCAGATGATGGGACAGTTTATGAAACCGATCCCCGCCAACGTCCCCGTAGCGCTTGTGGCATCGTTGTTTGTCGCCTATATTTTTACCCCTTATTTGGCAATACGGTTGCTTAAAAAACCCGAACACCACGGAGATTCTCACTAATGTATAAAAAATTTGAAAACTATCTGCTTCTGATGCTCAACACCCCTTCCAAGAAAAAAAAGGTCTTATGGGGAACGCTCATTGCATTTATTATCGCCGTTGCCTTTATCCCGACCAAACTTGTTTTGGCCAAAATGCTTCCGGGCAAAAATAATGACACCTACAGTATCTACATAGATTTGGCCAACGGCAGTTCGATTGAACAAACCCGACAAGTTAGCGAATGTGTCGTCGGAATTTTGCAAAACGAAAAAGAGGCATTGGATACCGAAGTATTTTTAGGAAGCGGTTCGCCGCTTGATTTTGCCGGACTGATTAAAGGGAGCCATTTCAAAAACAACGAAAATGTTGCCGAAGTGGTGGTCAATCTGACTAAAAAACATCATCGTGACGAACCATCGTACATGATGGTACAGCGTCTACGTCCGATTATCCAAAAAGAGTGCGGCAATCTCTATTCCCAAACCAATATCAAATTTGTTGAGCCTCCTGCCGGTCCTCCGACCATGGCGGCAATCGTTGCAGAAATCTACGGGAATAAAGCCGAAGGGATCCGTCATCTGAGTGAACGGGTTGAGGGGGGTTTCCATAAAACAAACGGACTTGTCGATATCGATATTATGCAAGATGAGATTTACAATAAATTTGAAGTGCGTGTCAACACCGATAAAATCACCAAATCGGGATTGGATGTCAAACACGTCAATGATATTTTGTATCTTGCGTTCGAGGGGATGGGAATTGCCGTCAAAAATTCCCAAAGTGCAACCGATCAAATCCCTATTTTCCTGACATTATCGCCTGAGGGGAAAAAATTTGCCTCCCGTGACAAAACAGCGATTGAGATGAAACTCTCAAGCCTCAAACTCCTCAATCAAATGGGGATGATGGTTCCGATCACCGAAATCGTCGATATCGTTCCGGTGAAGTCCAATCCGATGATTATGACCAAAGATCTCCACCAGATGTCCAATGTCGTAGCCGAAACCGATATGGTCTCACAGGTATACCCTTTGATGGCGGCACGCAATGTGATTCTCGATACCTTCAGTGATGAATATGAGATTACCAAAACCGGATTGTTCAATCTCCAACTTGTCGATAAAAAAACCAAAGAGGTGTATGAGCTTAAATGGGACGGCGAGATGAAAGTAACGTTGGATACCTTCGTCGATCTCGGCGGTGCGTTTATCGCGGCACTGATATTGATTTTTCTCCTGATGGTTGTCTATTACAAAAGTTTCGTCATTAGCGGAATTGTTTTATTAGGGAGTTTTCTCTCGATCATCGGGGTTATTTTCGGTCACTTTATTATGAATATCTTTACCGCCGATACGTTCTTTCTGACAGCAACGTCATTGATTGGATTCATCGCCTTGATCGGAATCAGTTCACGCAACTCGCTTCTGTTAATCGACTTTACCAAATCGTTGATGCTGGATAAAGGGATGCCTAAAAAAGAGGCGATCGCCTACGCGACCGCTACCCGTGCTAAGCCCATTTTCCTCACTGCAGCTGCGATTATACTTGCCTCAACCCTCTTAGCCAGTGATGCCGTTTTCGGAGGGCTTGGAGTTTCGCTGATTTTTGGTACAATAGCAGCAGTCATCGCGTCGCTCATTGTTGTTCCTGTTCTTATCGACAATTCCGATTTAGAACGTCATTTTAATTTTCATGAGCGTGAAGCGGTATCCATAATGGAGCCATAAAGTAAATGTCCACTTTTGTACCGATTACCGTCGTCTCTCAAAATGTAGTACAAGATTTAAAAAAAGCTGCACTGGAACAGAGAGTTCCGGTTGATGCGCTGGATTTCGATTTATTCTCGTATGAAACCTATTTCAAAGAAACGACGGATGAAGAGTGGCAACGCCTTAGAGAGAGCGACCTCCTCTCTCAAACCACCGAAATAGAAGTACGCTCTCCCCATTTTCTCCTCCGCCAAGAGTATCAAATCCATATCCGGTTGCAAAAACCCCACCCTTACCTCAATCTTAATTTTACGATTGCAACCGATAAAACCAAAAGCAAAGTGATTGTCATCATTGATCCAACCTCAAAGATTCCCCTTAAAAAAGGGATTCAGGAGTGGATCAAAGAGGCTATTATCCGTAAAATGCTTCGACATGGTCTCCTTATCGGTCTTTATGATCAAGGGCTCGATCGTGAAATCAACCGCCTTATCATTAAAATACAGAAAGAGGGACCCCTCGCATTTTTGTATCGCTTAACGATCGGCGAATTTTTTCTCCCGATTCTTCCGATCAATGACAAAGTGATCCTCCATTACAAAGAGGCAAACAAAACCAACAGTCTTATCGAAGGGGTCTCCCCCGGAGATTTGATTCTCGAATATATTCTTCCGAAATACGGTCGTGACGGCCGTGCCTGTACCGGAGAGCATATAGCCGTTCCTGACCCGTCCACAAAATACGCAAACTACATTGTGATTGATCCCGAAACCGTCCGAAGTGAACAAGATGAAGAGAGTATCCGCTTTTTTGCTTCCGTTTCAGGATTTGTTGAACGAAAACAAGGGATCATTTTTATTTCGCAAGAGCTTCAAATCGAATCGGCTAGTTTCAAAAAAACCGGTTCGATCGAAACCGGATTAGACAAAGATGTATCGCTGAAAATCAATAAAAAAATTTCCAGTGAAGATGCCGTCGGGATGGGAGTAAATATCGACGTTCTAAAGCTCGATGTAAGCGGAACCATTGGAAGTAACTCCAAAATCCAGGCATGTGAAGTCAATATCGGTGCACAAACGCATAAACGATCCCAGATCAATGTTTCAGAGATTGCAAATATTCATCTCCATCGCGGCAATCTTAAAGCCAAAGAGGCAAATATTACCATTTTAGAAGCAGGGAAAGTGGAAGCCGATATCATCCGTATCCAGAAAATGATGGGAGGGGAGATTATCGCACGTGAAATTCACATCGATACCCTTTATTCCAATGCCCGTGTAATTGCGCTTGAATCGATAACCATCCAAAATATTGAAGGGGATGGCAATAACCTGATTATTGATCCCCATGCCATTGAGAGTTATCATGACAAAATTACAGAGTTAGAGATAACTATACGGGATAAAACGTCCCGTTTGCAGATAGAGAGTAAAGAGTTTATTGCTCGAAAACTCACACTTAAAGAAAAAAGTGCCCGTATCAAGGAAATCCAAGAACGGGTTCTGGTGAAACAAAAAAAAGGGGAACTCCCTTTAAAAGCCGATCTTGTCAGATTGCAACAATACAAAGCTGAATCCGAATCTCTTCATGAATTTGCCGAGAAACTCAAAGAGGTAGAAACCGATATCCAACTTATCGGAGAAAAACTGGAGCAACTCTACGAAGCCGATCTTCACGCTATCATTACCCACTACGGAGTCTATAACGGACATAGCCGGATACTCTTTATAGACCCGAAAACTCATCAGGAGCATAGTATTTCTCCTGAAGGAAAAGTGACCAAAGTCCGGTTAAAAAAAGAGAATGATGAGAAGAAATTTCAATTGGAATCGTAAGCCATTCCTTTTGGATTGATCATTAATCAGACAAAACGATAAATATTAGTCATAAAATAAGATTAGATGATCAAAATTTAATCATTATTCCTTCCTCATTCCCACCTATTGCTTCTTATACTGTCACTGTTATTTAACCTAACTCTTTATTTCGCAGGAACCACGATGCAACGCAACCACCTCATCAACTATATGTCCGATGTTCAAAATTTTGAAAAGAACATGAGTACCCTATCGGGTAAGTGGGATTTACTTACTCTACTAGGCTCGATGTCCAATATCGGCATGGATACGAGTGAAACACGAAAAGCTTTTGAGGACTTGCTTGATGAGCCTCTGTTGCGCCTTATTGAAGAGACCTTTAACAAAAGTCTCAATGAACTCGAGTCCAAAGCACAGACGGCAATCGATATCCTGATCCGCAACCTTTTCGAACGTACCGCCGATATCGGATTCCTCGCAACGGACGATGATATTCGCGATTATCTCCTCTTTTTACACTCTGCCGATATGTCGGCATCCGAAGAGATGCGCGAAATCAAAATCAAGAAAAAAGAGGCTCTTACCGGACGTTTTAGAGAATATGTCGCTAAATACAGTGTTTATGAAAATATTATCCTTCTCGATACCAAAGGAAAAGTGCTCGTACAGCTCGATAGTGCCAATCCGATCACCCACTCTAAAGATCCTCTGATTCAAGAGTCCCTGCATACGTATCAAGGATATGTCGAAACCTTTTCTTCCAGCGATCTGACGCACCAAAAACCTTCGCTCATCTACTCTTACCGTGTCAGCAACCCCGAAACCGAAGAGCCGTTGGGGGTACTGTGCCTTATTTTTCGGTTTGAAAATGAACTTCAAAGCATTTTTCGAAAACTGACCCGTGAAAATCCGTATATTGCACTGGAACTTCTCAGCCCCGACGGAGACGTTATCGCTTCATCATCCGCACACCACGTGCCGGTAGGGTCCTATTTGTCTCCGCGCAATAATGCCGATCATCAAACCTACTATGCCGGATTCGAATATCTTTACCAAGCGGTAAAAACGACTGGGTATCAAGGGTATAACGGGACGGGATGGATCGGACATGCGATGGTCCCTTTACATCTGGCATTTCGTTCCTCGTCACGCCCTTCGTTTCTTAAAAACGAGCTCTTTGATTCAGTCGCGAACGCCAAAGTCTACTATCCGCAAGAGCTCAAAGATATTTTGGAAAAAGCGAAAAAAATCCAAAGCGAACTCGATATTACCGTCTGGAACGGTAATGTCCAAATCGCCAATGCGATCGGTCACGAAAGCCCATTTACCAAAGCCCTCCTCTCTGAAATATCGAAAACCGGAGAAGAGACCAAGAGGGTTTTTGATCATACCGTTGCCAATCTCAATTCGGCCATGATGGTGCAGTATCTTGAAGATTTAAAATTTCAATCCTCTCTTGCTATCGACATCATGGACCGTAACCTGTATGAACGGGCGAATGATTGCCGCTGGTGGGCTTTGACGACAACCTTTCGGGAGTGTTTATCCCATATCAATGTCAGCGAAGAGTATCGTGAAAAGATGAACTCCATATTGGGATACATCAACAACCTCTATACCGTTTACAGCGCTATGTTCATTTACGATCGTGAGGGGACCATCGTATCGGTTTCGAATCCGTCCGATAATGGTATCATCGGAAAAAAAGTGGGATATTCATGGGCAATGGAGACCCTGGATCTCAAAACGACTCAAGAGTATGTGGTATCGACATTCGAACCGAGTCCTTATTATTCCGGCCGTTCAACCTATGTCTATAATGCCTGTATCCGTAATTTTAACGAAGAAAATGTCGGCGGAATCGGGATTGTCTTTGATGCCGAGTCTCAGTTTGAAGCAATGCTGAACGATACGCTCCCGAAAGACGAACACCATGAGATCCCGGAGGGGATGTTTGCCCTTTTTATCGATCGCAGCGGCCGTGTCATCTCTACCACTACCGCTCTAATCCGTGTAGGAGATGTGCTTAATCTCCCGGTAAGTGTTTTGGAACTCACACCGGGGCAAAGCGATGCGCAAATCATCCCTTTCGGGGGGGTCTATTACGCACTCGGAGCAACCTGCTCCAACGGGTACCGCGAATACAAACAAAGCGACGGGTACGACAATGACATTATTGCCCTCCTCTACCGTCCTATCGGAGAAGTTCAAGCGATTGAAGCTGAGACTCCGCTCCAACGGGTCTATACCTATCCAAAAGCGAACGGAACCGAAGAGACATCCGAAATTTCAACCTTTTTCGTCGGCGGATCGCTTTTTGCGGTCGAATCTAAAAATGTCGTCTGTTCACTCGCCCATCAAGAGCTTACCTCGATACTCCACGCAAGCGAATACAATCTGGGGGTCATCAGTTATGACAAACGGATGGTAAGTGTTATTTCCCTAGCCAAATTGCTCGGTATGGAGAAAAAATACGACAAAGAGAGCGATACCATCATCCTCGTCAAAGCGGTTATCGAAAAGCAGGTTGTCTATCTCGGATTTGCCGTCGATGCAATCTACAGCAGCCCAGAGATTCCGCTTCGCTCGATCAGTCAATACAGCAATGTCTTGAAAAATGAAAATTCATTGACCAAAGCCGTTATTATCCCAGACAATGCCGAAGATTTCGGAAACTAAATGATCTCGATCCTCGACATACCCAAAATCTATGGACAGCTGATCCAGCCATACGCTCGCCCCTTGCATAAAGTGATGGCATAACACTCTTTTCGGAGGCCTTCTTGCCTCCTATAGATCGCTTTATATCCTTCAAACTGCTCATAAATACGTTCATCCCACGGTAATATCCCATGTTGGTTATTTTTTAATCATATATAAATTACTTTTTGATCATATTGTTGACTATAATTATTTCAGACAAAAAAATCTTAAAAGGAGACGCTATGAAATTTGGCGCTTTAAAAAAAGAGGGACACTGGCCGACACTGCTCGCCGCATTCCTCTATTTTGACTTTAGTTTTATGATGTGGACGATGTTGGGGCCTCTTGCTACCGAGATCAACGAGTCTTTAACCTCTAGAGGCTTTGCGATGAATGACGATCAGACCGCTACTCTTTTGGCAGTTCCGGTACTCGCCGGAGCTATATTACGTCTGGTATTGGGAATATTCGTCGATAAATTTGGTCCGAAAAAGACCGCTTTAGTTTCCCAAAGTATTGTTATCGCTACATTGTTTTATGGGTTCTTCGCGGCAGCGTCGATCACGTATGATCAGTTATTGTGGGTAGCATTAGGACTCGGATTCGCCGGTGCATCGTTTGCCGTAGCACTGCCTCAAGCAGGACAATGGTATCCGCCTCGTCTGCAAGGGACAGTTTTAGGTATTGCGGGTGCCGGGAATATCGGTGTTGTTATCGACTTTTTGTTTGCCCCGAAGATAGCTGAAATTTGGGGATGGCCATCGGTATTTCTCGTCGGAGCCGTATTATCGTTTGTCGTTTTATTCGCCTATATGTTTCTGGCTAAAGATGCTCCCGCATCGGTCTATAAACCCAATCCAAAGAAGCTTGGGGATTACCTGAAACTGCTGCGCGATCGCGATACCTGGTGGTTTAATCTCTTTTACGCAGTGAGCTTCGGCGGATTTATCGGCTTTGCCAATTACATGAAAGTCTATTTGATGAACACCTACCAAGCGGATATGTCAACGTTTGGGATTAACGTCATGGAGGAGGGAAACGTGAAAGTCATTGCAGGCTATTTCGGAGCACTGTGTATCTTTGCCGGTGCCTTGCTGCGTCCAGTCGGAGGAGCCATTGCCGATAAAATGGGGGGGATTAAATCACTTTATGTGTTTTACGGTAGTATCATCGTTTTAGCACTGATCAGTGCGTTCGTCAGCTTGCCGTTTTGGGCAGCAATTCTTGTAATGTTTCTCATTATGGCGAATCTGGGAATGGCTAACGGCTCAGTATTTCAGCTCGTACCGCAGCGTTTCGGTAAAGATATCGGTGTTATGACGGGTCTGATCGGTATGGCCGGAGGTCTAGGCGGAACGGCTCTGATCAAAACTTTCGGTTGGTCACAAAGTGCATTTGATGGCTATGCTGCGGGATTTGTGATCTTTGCAGTGATGACGGTGATCGCCCTATCGGGAATCAGTTTAGTCAAAACCCGTTGGCGTACGACATGGGGTGCGGTTTCGGGGGCACGGATATAATGCGTCATCCTGAACTTGATTCAGGATCTAAGATTGCGGATCAAGTCCGCAATGACAGAACTTTGCCTTCCTTCGCGGGAATGACGATGCTATAAAGGTTCATTCTATGCTTAAAGTCCAATCTTCCGAATTCATCCTCCCCAAAGACACCACCACAGGTGATGACGCTTGTGCCTACAGCATTATTGACAATGCTCTTCTGGTGAGCGTGTTGTGCGATGGAGTCGGAAGTGCGGCACGCGGAGGGACTGCCTCACGCCAGTGCGTCAAATTTTTCATCGATCAGTTCAAAAACCGCCCAAAGGCTTGGGATATCCCCAAAACGATGGAAGTATTTACCCGCCATATCAACAGCCTCCTCTTTAAAGAATCCATGACCCAATACGGAAAAATCGAGCTTCTCACGACATTATGTCTCGCAGTCATCGAGGGTGAAACGCTCTACACTCTCAATCTCGGTGATTCTCGCATCTATATCCAAAAAAACAATGGGGAGCTTCGCCGTCTCAGCACCGATCATACCTTGGACGATAAATATATGTCCCATGTTTTAACTCTCGCGTGCGGACTGAATGAAAACATCGATCCCATTATCCTCACGACCCCTTTATCGGTAGGCGATACTCTGATACTGTGCAGTGACGGAGTCTATACGCTGCTGGAGGAGTCTGAATTTAACGACATGATCAAAAAAAGACTAGGAGCGCGTACAATTATCCATTACACCGCCCAAAATTGTGAAGCGATCAATCGGGATGATATGAGTCTCCAAATTTTTTATATTGAATCGCTTGACCCGCTTTATGCGATTAAAAACACCCCCCTTCTGATACCCGAAACCCTGAGTGAAGGGGAAATCATCGATGGATATACCCTTGTATCTGCGATGATGGAACACAAACGGATTTGGAAAGTTGTCAAAGATTCCGAATTCTGTGTCATGAAATTTCCCCTCAGCGACGATGAGGAATCGCTCGATGCCTTCGTCCGAGAAGCATGGTATGCTAAACAGATTACCCATAAAGCATTCGGGCATGCGTGGATTCCGAGCGGGCGCAGTATGCGTTATTATCTCATGGAATTGGTAGAGGGGATAAATCTGCGAGAGTATCTCAAAAATCGCCCTTTGTCCGTCGATAATGGCGTTGAACTCGGTAAATTTCTCCACCGAGCAGAAGCGCATCTGCTGCATCTCGGGCTCGTTCACGGCGATATCAAACCTGAGAATATCATCGTATACCAACGCGAGGGGGAAGCCGGAGTAGATTTTAAAATGGTCGATTTCGGCTCTATCGTCGAAATTTTTTCGCTCAATAATCGTGCCGGAACCCCTACTTATCTTGCACCGGAGCGTTTTAACGAAAGTGTTATCAATGAAGCTACGGAGATATTTTCCATAGGGGTGACCCTCTATTGGGCACTTACCGCTCAATTTCCCTACGGTGAGATCGAACCGTTCCAAACCCCGACATTCAAGATACCAAAACGCCCCTCTAAGCTCAATAACACTATTCCCTTATGGCTCGATTCCGTGATTATGCGCTCCATTGCGGTTAATCCACAACTGCGCTATCGCCACTACTCAGAGCTTTTTTATGATCTTAAAGCACCCGAAAAAGTAAAACCGTTTTTTTCAGGATCTACCCCTTTGATTGAACGCTCCCCGGTAACTTTTTATAAAATCGGATTTATAATTCTGTTATTATTAGAGATGATTACATTTTATCTGTATGTTACCAAATAAAGGTTTTTAATGCTCTCTTCCGCCTGCCAAGATACGATTCGAGCCGCCGTATGGCTCTCTACCCAACCAAAAGGAGAGTTTCATCGGATTCAAGAGATCAGTGAAGCGCTGGAACTGCCGTTTCATTTTATGGCAAAATCACTCCAAAAACTCGTTCGTGCCGGAATACTAATCTCGCAGCGCGGCGCGACTGGAGGCGTTTCCCTCTCCCGTGAAGCTTCCGACATTACCCTTTTCTCCATCATCGAAGCAGTTGATGGAACAACCTTTTTTGATGCGTGTGTGTTGGGAATCGGAGACTGCGAAGCCGAAAAGCCCTGTGCCCTCCACGCTCAATGGGATGTATGGCGTCAAGAGATGCTCGAAATGTACTCTGCCATGCGGTTGAGTGAAATCACGGAAGATGTACTCCATAGAAAAATCAAACGTATTTAACACATTGCCATCCTCTCTATCTACTCGGTTAATGGAGCCATTACACTTATCTCGATCAATAAGAATCTTATTTTGTATTATTAGCAATAAATTGATTAAAAAATAAACAAAAAATTGTTTTTATCTCTTCTGTTTTACACTATTATTTTTTAAAGATAAAAAAGTCTGAATAAGTGACTTCAAGGAAACGACATGAATGGGAAACTCTATTTAATCGGTTGCGGACCCGGCGATGCTGACTTGTTGACCCTCAAGGCCCTCAAAAGCATTGAAAAACTCGATATTGCCCTTATCGATCATCTGTTAACTCAAGAGATAATTGATTTGATCCCCTCTTCCGCTAAAATAATTTTCGTTGGAAAAGAAAAAGGGAAACACAGTTTTCCGCAAGAGCAAATCAATACGATGATCAGTGAGTATGCACTGCAAGGATACACGGTAGGACGTCTCAAATGCGGTGACCCCTACATCTTCGGTCGCGGTACGGAAGAGGCGATATATGCCTCATCCCACGGTATCGAAACAGAGGTAATTCCCGGAATATCTTCGGCTTTTTCAGGACCTCTTTCTGCGGGAATCGCCCCCACTGCCCGTGGAGTAAGTACGGGAGTATCGGTAGTATCGGCTCATCTTTCAGGTGATCGTGTCAACCTCACATGGATCCCTATGCTTGGGGTGGAGGATCATACGACCATAGTTCTTATGGGGGTAAGCCGAACCCGTCAAATCGTCAAAGAGGCATTGGAAAAAGGGATTGGTGCCGCGTTGCCAGTCGCTATCATTTCCAACGCGACCACAGCCATCCAAAGCACCATCATCACAACACTCGGCGAACTCGTCACGGCAGCGAAAGAGGCTCCGAAACCGGCTATTTTAGTCTTCGGGAACGTTGTGAATTTAGCTGAAATACTCCCGAAATATCGCTATGAGCCCAAGGAGGTGTGTTATGACATCACTTGCGAAGGCTAATACGGAACGAAGTGTCAAACGGCACAAAACCGAATCAATAAAGGAGCTGTTTAACGCTGCAGAAGCATGGGAACGACTGATAGGATATGCCTCGAGCGGTTATGCATCCATCCGTGAGGAAGATAAAGATTTCGTCCTCAAAAGCTTCGGGATATTCGACCGACCCGCTACTCCGGAACGGTTTATGATCCGGGTACGGATCGCCGGAGGGGCTTTGAATGTCGAACAGGCGATGGCAGTCGCCTATGTGGCCAAAACGTTCGGACAAGATTACATCGATCTCACCACTCGCCAACAGATCGAGCTGCGCTATATGCGGATCGAAGATATTCCTGAGGCGTTGAAACTGCTCGAAGAGGTCGGACTCACAAGCTATCAGACGGGAGTGGATAATTTTCGTAATATTCTCATCGATCCGCTCGATGCTCTGGCGATGGACAATATTATCCCCTGCACGATGATCATGGAACAAATCCAGTCAATCTTTTTAAAAAATCCCGATTGGATCACCACATTGCCCCGTAAATTCAATATCGGGATTAACGGTTCCCTCTCCAACCGATGCAATATCTTCGGACAAGACTTTGCCCTCTCTCTTGCGCAAAAAGAGGGAATCTACGGATTCAACCTCTACCTGGGAGGACGGGTCGGAAGTTTGGCACACGATGCCGATATGTTCGTCGCTCCCGATGAAGCTGCGAAAGTTTTCGAAGCGGTAGCCACCCTCTTTAAAACCTACGGTTTTCGTGACAACCGCAATAAAAACCGTCTCAAATTTCTGATCGAAGCGGTGGGGATGAGTGAGTTTAGAGCCGCGATTGAAGGGCAACTCGGGCGCTCGATGCCCAAAGCCGGTATCAGTCTTACACAGTTGGAAGGGGGAGATCATTATGGCAAAATTGCTCTCAATAACGGAAATTTCGCCCTCTATGCGGCTATCCCTTCCGGTGTATTTAGCGGAACGGATCTGTTGTATGCGGCAAATATTGCACAAAGCCAAAACGGTGCCATCCGCCTCACCATCGAACAAAACCTCATCATCACCGGAATCAGCAATGAGAGCGAGGCATTAGCTTCCCCTCTCTTTCTCAAATATCCGAACCGTCCCTCACCCTATATGGCGAATCTCATTGCTTGTGCCGGGAGTGAACATTGTCCCTTCGGCGTCATCCCCGGTAAACCCGACGCAATCGATATAGGTGAATATTTGAGTCGTGAAGTTCCGATCGAAGATGCAAAAGTACGTCTTTATTGGTCAGCATGTGTCAAAGGATGCGGGGTTCACGGTGCGGGAGATTTGGGATTTGTCGGATGCAAAGTGCCCCGGAACGGGAAAACGCTCTTAGGGGTGGATATTTTTATCGGGGGAACGCTTAGCGGCACAGGGGGAGAGGCCCATTTGTTGCTAAAAGGGATCGTTCTTGAAGAGGCACGCGAATTTGTCGCCGAGTTGATGCGTCAGTTTCGCGATTTGCGAAATTCAAAAGAGAGTTTGGAACATTTC
>NZ_JAHFAQ010000005.1 GCF_023250475.1 Sulfuricurvum sp.
TAGCGACCGTAATGTTTCTTTGATCAAACAGGTACGAAACATTGTAGTTCAAGCCGTCTTCTTTGTGCAGAGTTCCCGTGAGGATGGCGATGTGAAGAGAACGCTCCGAAAGGGCTTCGGAGATGTCGGTATGCTGATTCATATAGAGGGGAAATGCCGATTCGGGGAGGACGACTAGATCGTACCCTTGTTGGATCGCCTCGTCGATGGCATTGAAGTTTTCTTGGATTGTTTGAGGCAATTGATCATTTTGCCATTTAAAATCTTGAGAAATATCGGTGGAGACAAGTTTGATTTTGACATCGGGCAACGGAGGAGGAGTATAGTGTATTTGGATTGCTCCCAACAGCAGGAGCAACGGGATGATTTTTTTGAGCCCGCCGAACCATGCGGTCGATGCGAGAGAGACAAGGATGAGGGCAAACTGCCATTTGGCAAATCCCATATAACTTTCGACAAAGATGAGCTCAGGTTGCATCCAGTTGAAATCCATCGGCCATATAAAGGTGAGACCAAAAAGAATGGCGGCTCGGATAAGGGGGTTCGAGGAGAGAGACATAGCCCCGTAATAGAGGGCATAGACGATTCCGAAGCCTAACGCCACGAGCCATGTCGCCCATCCCAAACCGTAATACTGAAAGCTGAACCCGATCCAATAGCACCAGAGCAGTCCGATCCAAAATCCGCTGATAAGTATCGTCCGTTTCGGAGCATGCAAAAGGGCGTACACGGCAATAAGCCCTGACAAAGTGTTCAAAGCTTTGGAGGTGAGCGCAAAATGTTCCCAATAGATAAAGGCTGAGAAAAAGAGGGCAATAAGCAAAGGGGCGACAAAGAGTTCGATAAGGGGCGTTGATCGATATTTCATAAAGCAATTATATCGTTGTTAGCCACATTTCAGTATAATGCCCCAATTTCACATTACCCAAGGATATCCATGGAAATTGTTACCCAAATTCTCCCATTTGTCTTTTTGATCGCTATTATGTACTTTGTGATCATTCGTCCTCAAAACCAGCAGGCTAAAAAACACAAAGAGATGGTTGAAGCCCTCACCAAAGGGGATAAAATTATTACAACCGGCGGATTGATCGTCGAAATCAAAAAAGTCGAAGATACATTTTTCGTGATTAAAATGAACAATGAAACCGAAGTGCGCCTCGTTAAAGATGCGGTTGCCAGAAAGTACGAGGATGAAGCTTAATTTCCGTGTCGTTTTACTGATAGCAGCTGCCCTTTTTGGAATCATTTTCTCGATTCCTTCACTCACCCAAAGTCAGCATGGAGCGAAAGTTACTCTGGGGCTTGATCTTCAAGGGGGATTGCATCTTCTTTTGGGGGTCAAAACCGAAGAAGCTGTCAATTCACAACTTAAATCGGTTGCTTCGGGGATCAAACACTTTACCGAGCAGAATGATATTTTGGTTGACGGTTTGAGTGTGCAGGGAGACGGTGTCGTATTCTCCCTTTTGGATGCCGAAGACGGCACTAAACTCGGTGAACATCTGAAAAATGTTCAAGGGGCTGTTGTTAAAGTTTCAGGTGAATCGTACCGTGTTTCTTTTAAACCTGAAGAGGTTGAAAAACTAAAAGCGCAGGCGGTTGATCAGGCAATTGAAACGATCCGAAACCGTCTTGATCAATTCGGTTTGGCCGAACCTGTCGTCGCACGGCAGGGTGTTGATAAGATATTGGTTGAGCTTCCGGGGATTAAAACACCTCAAGAAGAGCAGCGTGCACGTGAGTTGATCTCTCGTGCGGCAAAATTAGAGTTGATGGCGGTGGATGAAGACCGCTCCATGCGTGTTAATGATCTGAGCGACGTTGAAGCAGCCAGTTACGGCGATAAAATCCTCGAAGATGCCCTGCAACCGAACATGAAACATTTGGTGAATGAGATTCCGATTTTGGATGGAACCGTGTTAACCGATGCGCAAGTCGGATACGATCAAAATAACCGCCCGGTCATCAACTTTTCGTTGAACTCCGCAGGGGCGCAGATATTTGGTGATTTTACCGGTAAAAGTGTCGGAAAACGCCTTGCTATCGTATTGGACGGAAAAGTTTACTCGGCTCCGGTGATCAACGAGCGTATCGGCGGCGGAAGCGGGCAAATCAGCGGTAACTACAGTGTTTCCGAAGCAAATGATTTGGCAATCGCCCTTCGTTCGGGGGCATTGTTGGCACCGATCTATATGTTGGAAAAACGCTCCGTCGGGCCGAGTCTGGGTGCCGATAGCATTAAAGCCTCTTTGCTCGCATTGGTCAGCGGATTTGTCCTCGTTATGATCTTTATGATTATGTACTACGGATTGGCCGGTATTATTGCCAATCTTGCCGTTATGATTAATATCTTTATTATTTTGGCGATGATGGCGCTGTTGGGTGCAACCCTGACATTACCGGGTATGGCGGGTATCGTCTTGCATATCGGTCTTGCGGTCGATGCGAATATTATTATTAATGAGCGTGTTCGAGAGCAGATTCGTCTGGGGTTAGGGCTTAAAAAGGCTTTGCAAGAGGGATACAGTAAGGCTATGAGGGCTATTTTGGATTCCAATATCACCCAGATTATTGCCTGTACGATTCTTTATGTATACGGAACGGGAGCGATCAAAGGGTTTGCCGTAACGCTTAGCATGGGTATTTTGGCCTCAATGCTGACGGCGATTGTTGGAACGTACGGAATTTTCCAGCTCTTTACCAATCGTATCGAAAAATCGAAAAACTACAAATTGTGGTTTGGTATGACGAGAAAGGTTAACTAATTATGGAACTGTTTAAAGAAGATAAAGTCTATAATTTTCTCGGAAAAGGGAAAATCTTTTTCGTTGCGTCATTTGTCCTTTTCTTTGTAGCGATAGCGCTTATCGCCACAAAAGGGTTTTCATTCGGTATCGATTTTACCGGAGGAACGGTTGTTCAGGTCAAATATCAGGGTGTTGCCCCGATCGATAAAGTTCGAGAAGCACTTGAAAAGAACGAACTCTTTAAACACGCCGCAGTGAGCGAATTCGGCTCACCTGAAGAGATCGTTATTAAAACAGCGGCATCGACGGACGGTTTGAGTAAAGATATCGGCGATGTTACCCGAGAGATACTCAAAGGGACGGGCGATTTTGAGATTCGCCGTGTCGATATGGTCGGCCCGAAAGTCGGTGATGAACTTCGGGTTAAAGGGCTTACCGCGTTTCTTTTGACGCTGAGCGCTATTATGGCGATGGTGACATTTCGATATGAGTGGCGTTTCGCGTTAGCGGCCATCATCGCGATTGTTCACGATATCGTTATTACGTTCGGGTTTGTCTCCTATTTTGAGATCGATTTCAATATCGAAAGTGTTGCGGCATTGCTTATGATTTTGGGATATTCGATCCACGATACGATTATCGTGTATGACCGTATCCGCGAGCACATTCAAGAGTCTAAGAACAGCGATTTCGTTATGATCGTCAATGAAGCGGTTTCCCGAACACAGTCACGAACCACGTTGACCTCTTTAACGGTCTTTTTCGTTGTTTTGACCCTTTTCTTATTCGGCGGAGATATTATGCTCGGCTTCAGTTTTCCAATGCTCGTTGGTGTTATAATCGGAACCTACAGTTCGATTTTCGTTGCGGCTCAGCTCGTTGTTTGGACGGGATTCAGTGTCGGACGGTATCGTGAAAAAATGGCGGAGAAAATAAAACTTCAAGCCGAAAAAGAGAAAATGCGTGCGCAGTTTGAGCAAGGTATCGTCTAAAATCTGCCTCGAAGAGGCTAGCTTTAGTGCCTTAGCGGCTAGCGTCGTCAAAAGGGATTTAATTCCTTTTGACGTTCTATACAGAATTAGGAGTTTTTTTTGAATTACACCCCCGCATCGATTGAGGCCAAATGGCAAAAAACATGGAGTACGACTAAGGCGTATGAACCCTCAAACGACTTTAGCAAACCTAAAAAATATGTCCTCAGTATGTTCCCTTACCCATCAGGACGTATCCATATGGGGCACGTCCGTAACTACACCATCGGCGATGCATTCGCCCGTTACTACCGTCAGCAGGGGTTCAATGTTCTTCACCCGATCGGATGGGACAGTTTCGGAATGCCGGCGGAAAATGCGGCGATCAAACACGGTGTTCATCCTAAAAAATGGACCTATGAGAATATTGCTACGATGCGCGGAGAACTTGCGGGTCTTGGGCTATCTTTCTCCGAAGATCGCGAATTTGCGACCTCCAATCCGGAGTATACGGCATTCGAGCAGGGTTTTATTATCGATATGTTCAACAAAGGACTGCTGTACCGCAAACAAGGTTTTTTAAACTGGTGTCCGCACGATTTGACCGTTTTGGCGAACGAACAGGTGGTTGACGGCGGATGCTGGAGATGTGGAACGGAGATCGTCCAAAAAGAGATGTATCAGTACTACCTCAAAATCAGCGATTACGCCGAAGAGCTCCTCGAATCACTCAAAACACTTGAGGGGAAATGGCCGAAGCAGGTTCTGACGATGCAGGAGAACTGGATCGGAAAATCGTACGGCTTGGAGTTCGGGTTTAAACTTGACGATGAGAGCGAGGCTGCGCTCGGTGCCGTGTACCAAAGTTTTGATGTCTTTACGACCCGTCCCGATACGATTTACGGAGTGAGCTATGCGGCGCTTGCACCGGAGCACGAGATTGTTCGCCATATGCTCTCTTTCAATCTTTTGGATCAAGCCGCTGCCGATGCGATCAAAGCGATGCAGCGTGTCAGCGCTCGTGATCGTGCCACAAGTCCGAAAGAGGGTGTGGCTCTGGGCATTAATGTTATCCATCCGCTAACCGGGGCTAAAATCCCCGTCTGGGTTGCTAATTTCGTTTTGACCGATTACGGCTCCGGTGCGGTTATGGCCGTCCCTGCCCATGATGATCGTGACTATGAGTTCGCAACCAAATACGATCTTCCGATCAAAGCGGTCATCTACCCATCTGAGGGTGAATTACCGCTTGGATGTGCGTATACGGAAACGGGAATATTGCGTGAGAGTGGAGAGTTCAGCGGTTTGGATAACACTACGGCCAAAGCTTCGATCATGGACCATTTTGAGACTCAAAAACTGGGTAAAAAAGTGATCAACTTCCGTCTTAAAGACTGGGGGATCAGCCGTCAGCGCTATTGGGGTGCTCCGATTCCGTTGATCCACTGTGAATCGTGCGGAATCGTCCCTGAGGACAAAGCCAATCTTCCGGTGGCATTGCCCGAAGATGTCGTGATTAACGGCGAGGGCAATCCGCTCGAACATCATCCGTCGTGGAAACACTGTCCTTGTCCAAAATGCGGCAAGCCGGCCGTTCGTGAAACCGATACGATGGATACGTTTATTCAGTCGTCATGGTACTTTTTACGTTATACGGTCAAAAATGATTTTAAAGAGGCATTGGATAAACAAGCCCTCGATTATTGGATGGGTGTGGATCACTACATCGGCGGGATTGAACATGCGATACTGCATCTGTTGTATGCCCGTTTCTTCACGAAAATGCTCCGCGATTTGGGATATGTCAACAGCGATGAGCCGTTTGAACACCTCTTGACGCAGGGGATGGTTCTTAAAGACGGTTCAAAGATGTCGAAGTCTAAAGGAAATACCGTCGATCCGGGAGAACTGGTATCGAAATACGGTGCCGATACGGCGCGGCTCTTTATCCTTTTTGCCGCCCCTCCGACCCAGGAGCTGGAGTGGAATGACAGCGCGGTTGAGGGGGCATATCGCTTCCTCAAACGATTTGCCGACCGGAGCCAATACGTCAATGTTACCGATACATTACCGATTATCGATCACAGTACCCTATCCAAAGAGGAGAAAGCTGCTCGTAAAAAGGTGTATGAAGCCCTCAAGCGGGCTCAAGAGGTCTATACCGAACGTCACACGTTTAACACGATGATAGCCGGTGTGATGGAAGCAATGAACGCTTTGAACGAACAGAGCAATCGCGATGTATGGACGGAGGGGTACTGGATTTTGACCTCTGTGCTGGAACCGATTGTCCCCCATATCTGTTGGGAACTCTCAACCAATCTTTTCGGCGGTAAAAATTTCGGTGTTCAAGTGGTTCGCGAAGAGGTATTTGAGGTTGAAGCTTTGAGTCTGGGTGTATCGATTAACGGTAAAAACCGTGCCACGATTGAAGTCGGAGTGAATGAGTCTCAAGAGACGATCATCGAGATTGCCAAAGCCTCTGTTGAGAAATGGATAGAGGGGAAAGAGATCGTGAAAGCGATTGTGATTCCCGGCAAGCTAGTCAACCTTGTGATAAAAGGGTAACCTATGAAATACTGGATACTGAGTGCTGTGATCGCTCTAGCCGGCTGCGGCTATCAGCCGGCCAGCCATTTAGCTAAGAATGTTTTGGGTGACAGTGTCAGTACCGAAGTCGTTATTCGGATGGAAGACCCTCAAAATACCGTTATTATCAAAGATGCCATCGATACCGCCGTTATAACAAAATTTAGAACGGCCCTCGTTTCCAAAAACAGATCGCAAACGCATCTTAAAATTTCGATCAGTTCGGTATCGTTTAGCCCCCTCCGATACGATACAAACGGCTATGTAATTACCTATCGTACTACGGTCGTGATGGGAATAAGCCGAACGACAGCAGGAAAAACGGCGAATTATTCGACCAGAGGGACGTATGACTTTGATATAGAGCCAAACGCAATTATTTCGGATCAGGCACGTTTTGAAGCGATCCGTCAAGGGGCGCAAAAAGGGATAGATTCGTTTATTGCACAAGTTGCGGCACAGGGTACAGATGCGAATATCACACAAGCTGAGGCCCTGGGTACTGATTTGAATGTATCGCAAGATACGCTGCAGGGTGTTGAGTCGAAATAAGGGGTAATTATGACCATTAACCAAATTGTTCGAAACACAGTAGAACGGCTAAAAGCGGAGGGGAAAGTCTGGACTCCGGATGCGTATGCCGAAACCTTTTGTTCGGAAGCTAAAAAAGCGGGATTTGCCGTAGAAGATTGCAGCGGAATAGAGCGTTACGTCTCTTTGATGGATAAAAAAACGGTTGAAGAGATTAAACAATACCGTGTCCGAACGACGGCCGAACTTATCCGGTTTTTAATTTCCAAGTTAAGCCGTATGAACCCCAATGAAGCGACAATACTGGTAGAACTCTTAAACGGTCTTGCCAAAAAAATGGCACAGAGCATTGACCTTCTGCACAATCCTGATGCTTCGGCATTGGCGAAAAAAACGATCGCTATCCTCGAATCCCAAGGGGGATCGACACAAATCGATCTGTTGAAGCAGGCATGGGCTAATTTTCTTACGGTTTACGATGATTCATTTTTGATGAAGTTGGCTCATTTCGGTTCGGTCGATTCGTCGAATTTGCGCAGTACGATTGAGAGTCTTAAATTTCAAGCGAGCTCAGGGGAAGCGGTTGATCATGAGAGAACGATTCGTCTCCTCGTCTCCTCTCTTGTCCCCTCTATTGCCCCCACGATGGACAATGCAACGATAGAACTCTCCCAAAAGCTTCATAACAATCCCGCATACGTCGCCACCGATGAGTGTGAAAAAGAGCTTAAAACCGCAATTGCGATGCGGATAGCGCTCGACAAACACAGTGTAGAGGAGATGGTCAATGCACTGGATGTACTTCTTGAAAAACTTTCAGCGCAATTGATCGACTTGATAGAGAGAAGCGAAAGTTCAAGCAGCGAAATCCGCGAGGTGAAACGTGATCTTGAAGCATTGGAAACCCATAAGCCTACCGACTTTAAGACAGCGCATAAACGGCTTTATACCATTGCCAGCACGCTGGAAGAAAAAGTTGAAGTGTTGAGTAAAGATCTGAAGGTTCACAACGAGAAAGTGAACCAAATGGGGAAAAAGATCGCTACCTTAGAATCTGAGCTGGCGCAGGCAACTCAAGCGTCGCGTGAAGATTTTCTGACAAAGCTATTTAACAAACGGGCAATCGAAGAGCACTTGAATCTAAAAGAGGCTGAATATGAGCGTCACGGCCATTCGTTTTGTGTCGCAATGCTCGATTTGGATCATTTCAAATCCGTCAATGATACCTATGGACATGAAGCCGGAGATGCGGTTCTGATCGCCTTTGCCAAAATTTTGAAACTGGAAGTCCGCACAAGCGATACCGTAGGGCGATATGGCGGAGAGGAATTTATGGCCATTTTGGGAGAGACCGATTTGGAGGGGGCTAAAACGTTTTGCGAAAAAGTGCGCGCCCATGTCGAACAAGCCCATTTCATGTATCAGGGAGAGCGTATCGGGGTCAGTGTCAGTATCGGAGTCGCCCAACGCAGTGATTTTCCTTCCCTTAAAGCATTGATCAACGGGGCGGATGAGCGTCTTTACGATGCTAAACGCAAAGGGCGAAACCGCGTCGAGCCTGCATGATTCTAGAGCATTTTTTAGCCCAAAAGCCTTTATTTTACGATGTGATTGATGTCGAGCGTTTTCCCAAAGCGTATCGGGCTGTTGCCCATCTTCTTCCTCACCCAAAGATTATTCATCTCGTCGGGACAAACGGAAAAGGGTCAACAGGGCGGTTTTTAGCTCTTGCATTGCATCGTTCGGGAAAACGGGTAGGCCATTACACTTCTCCTCATATTGTACGCTTTAATGAACGGATATGGATGGATGGGGAAGATATAACGGATGAAGCCCTCGAAGCCGCGCACCAAAAACTTTTGGGATTTTTGGAGAAAGAGGCGGCTGAGTCGTTAAGCTATTTTGAGTACACGACCCTATTGGCCATGGTCACGTATGAGGGGTGTGAGTACGTCGTATGCGAAGCGGGGCTGGGCGGTGAGTTTGATGCGACGAACGTCTTTGATAAAACATTGAGTATTTTTACCCCTATCGACTTCGATCATGCGGCATTTTTGGGGACAACACTCGATTCCATCGCGACAACCAAGCTGCGAAGCATGGAGCATATCGCCCTTTTAGGAAAGCAAAAACACCCTGAAGTGGAACGGATCGCCCGAAGTATCGCCGAAGAAAAAAAATGTACGCTTTACATATTCTGCGAGGGTGCTGAACCGGATATTGAAGTGAAAGCATTGCACATTGCCACGAAAAACAATCTTAGTGACTATTTGCGGGATAATCTCGCTCTCGCGATGAGGGGATATGAGCTTTTAGGCTATACCGTGACCGAAGCGCTTTTTGATCAGAATGCACTGTTTGGGCGTTTGAGTAAAATAGCCCCGAATATCACGCTTGACGTGGGGCATAACGCATTGGCCGCAGAGTCGATAGCCAAAACGTATTCGGGGAAAAAAGTGACTCTGATTTACAATACGTACGGTGATAAAGATTACCGCGGTATTTTGGCTCTTTTAAAACCGATTATCGAAACGGTAGAGATTATTGATGTCGATGAAGGGCGGATTGTCGAACGGTGTGCATTGGAAAAAGCATTACAAGATTTGAATATACCGTTCGAGACATTTGAGGCAATCCGCGAGGATAAAGAGTATTTGGTTTTCGGCTCGTTCAGCGTAGCCGAGACCTTTTTAAAGAGGATGAATAAGCACTGATGTCACAAGCACGATGGTATGAATACGTAAAAAACAATCCGAAGAACCTCCCGGGCATACTTCTTTGCGAGGATGCGAAAGAGGCCTCGGAGCTGAGCGACGTATCGACATTTTTGGAAATTCCCCATATCGTATTGCCCGATTTCCGTGCAACTTATTTGGACGATCTCCGCCCGTTCAGTGAAGAGTTGTTTGCCCTTTTTGCCGCGCTTCGTACCTATTACACGGCGGTTAAAAAACCGCTGATTATTTCACCCCTCAAAACGCTTCTCTTTCCCCTCCCGAATGCCTCATTGCTTCAAAGCGAGACGATCGAGTTTGCGTCTCGAATCGATCTGAGTGCATTCAAAGCAAAATTGCTCCATTGGGGGTACACCTTTGTCGACATGGTGGAGATGGAGGGGGAAGTTTCGCATCGGGGCGATATCCTCGATATCTACATCCCGAATCAAAGCAACCCGTACCGTATCAGCCTCTTTGACGATGAGGTCGAAGAGATTAGAGCTTTTGACGTCGAAACCCAGCGTACCGATAAAGAGGAACTGGTTTCCATCGAAGTCACCAGTGCATTTTTTTCCCTTGATGCGGAGCAGCATAAAGCGTTCGAAAAAGCGATAGCGCTAGCGCAGAGTGACAGTTTTGTTAAAGACATTGCCTCCCTTGGATTTTGGGTATTGGGAGCTGAGGGGATCGATCTGTGCGAGGGGAAAAAAGTCGTTCGCATCCGTGAGATGAAATCTACCCTTGACGAAGCGTACGGTCTCAATCAGAAGGTATTGCCGCGCGAACGGCTGGAAGCGGATATCCTCCCTGAATCGGAGCGGTACTCTCCTTTGGGGGGAGGCAATTTCGAGACACTCCGAAGCGTTCATAAAAACAAAAAATTCACCCTTATCGCCGCCAGCGACACACAGCTCAAAGCGGCAGGGATCTTTGAACTCAAAGGTATCACGGTAAAAACGTCGGGAATTGTCCTCAACCTTATCGGTCCGGATGAGATTATTCTCTCTTTGAATCGCCATGAGAAAAAACGCCGCCGCCGCCGTACCTCTATCCTCCTCGATGATTTGAAAGTGGGCGACTATGTCGTTCACGAAGAGTACGGAGTGGGGATTTTTGTCGGGATCGAGCAGGCGGAGATTCTGGGAGGGATTAAAGACCTCGTCGTCATCAAATACATGGGAGATGACAAGCTTCTCCTCCCCGTTGAAAACCTCGATGCGATTGATCGATACATCGCCTCAGGAAGCCTCCCTGTCCTTGATCGCTTGGGCAAGGGTAGTTTCGGCAAGCTCAAAGAATCGGTCAAAGCGCGATTGTTCGAGATCGCTTCGGAGATCGTAGGGATTGCGGCAAGCCGTGCGTTGATTAAATCCGCCGTCATCCGTGTTGATGCGGGTGAATTGCATCGTTTCCAAGCTGCGGCAGGATTTGATTATACTCCGGATCAGGCGAGTGCCATCGCTTCCATCGTCCGCGATCTCTCTTCGGGACAGATTATGGATCGGCTCCTCAGCGGAGATGTGGGATTCGGAAAAACCGAAGTAGCGATGAACGCTATTTTCACCGCCGCAAAGGGGGGATACCAATCGCTTCTCGTGGTTCCGACAACGTTGCTCAGTTCTCAGCACTTTCAATCGCTTAAAGCCCGTCTGGCTCCTTTCGGGCTTCGGGTGGCGAAGCTGGACCGTTTCGTGAGTACCAAAGAGAAAACGGCGACTCTTCGGGCATTAGAAGCGGGAGAACTGGATTGTGTCGTCGGAACCCATGCGCTGTTTGGGGTGAACTGTGCGAAGCTCGGTATTGTGATTATCGATGAAGAACACAAATTCGGGGTGAAACAAAAAGAGAAACTCAAATCGCTCTATGAGAATGTTCATCTCCTCAGCATGAGTGCGACGCCGATTCCTCGAAGTCTCAATCAAGCCCTCAGCTCGATCAAAACTATGTCGGAACTCCTCACTCCGCCGAGCGAGCGGCTTGGGGTACGGACATTTGTCAAAAACTACGATGAGAAACTGATCAAAGAGGTGATATTGCGCGAACTTCGCCGCGGCGGACAGGTGTTTTACGTTCATAATTCGATCGACTCAATGATTATCAAATCGGGTGAGCTTAAAGCGATCCTTCCCGATCTGCGTATCCTCATTCTTCATTCTCAGATCAGTGCAACCCATACCGAGGAGGAGCTGGCGAAATTTGCCGACCGTCAGTACGACGTCCTTCTGGCTACCTCGATTATCGAATCGGGGATCCATATGCCGACGGTGAATACGATGATTATCGACGGGGCGGATCGTTTCGGAATGGCCGATCTGCACCAGTTGCGCGGACGGGTCGGACGGGGACATACGGAAGGGTATGCCTATTTCATCGTCGATGATAAAGATCACCTTACCGAAGAGGCAAAAAAACGGCTTGTGGCATTGGAGTCGAACTCCTTTCTGGGAAGCGGATCGATGCTTGCCTATCACGATCTCGAAATCCGTGGCGGTGGAAATCTTGTCGGGGATGCCCAAAGCGGCCATATCAAAAATATCGGATACGCTCTCTATCTGCGTATGCTCGAAGATGCGATCAAAATCCTCACCAATCAGACGACTGCGGTACGGGCAAAAGTCGATATTAAACTCACTGTCAGCGCCTTTATCAGCGATGAAGTTGTCAGCGAAGACCGTCTTCGTCTTGAACTCTACCGCCGTCTCAGCCAATGCGAAAGCCCGAGTGAGATTTATGAGATCGAAGAGGAGGTCGGGGATCGTTTCGGCAAGCTCGACACACCGACGAAACAGTTTTTTGAAATCATGGTCATTAAACTCCTAAGCATCGAGAAAAAGATTAAAATGGTGAGCAACTACAATCAGAATATCACGATTGAGTTCACGAGCGGTGCCAAAGAGACGATGCAGAGCAAGAGCAAAGACGATGATGATCTTATCGGCACGGTATTGCACTATTTGCGTACGGCAAAGCCGAAGGGGGTATAAATGAGTTTCTGTTCTTATTATGATGCGCATGTCTGTCACTCCTGCCGATGGATTGATTATCATTATGCCGAACAGCTGAAGCTGAAAAGTGATCATTTGCATGCTCTTCTCAACCGATATCAACCGCAAGAGTGGCTCAAACCCGCCACTTCTCCTCTGCGGGGATTTCGCAACAAAGCCAAAATGGTAGCGACCCCGACGCTGGAGGGTATAGTGCTCGGACTCTCTGAAGAGGTGAGTTTGATAGAGTGTCCGCTTTATGATATAAGCATGCAGAAAGTTTTGCACACGACCCAAGAGTGGCTTCGGGAATTAGGGGTCAAAGGGTATGACATACGGTTGCGAAAAGGGGAGCTGAAATACGTCCTCCTCACCCGCAGCAAATCGAACGGCTCTATGATGCTCCGTTTTGTCCTCCGATCTCATGGTATCATCGCCAGACTTGAGAACGGGTTGGAAGATCTGATGAAACGCGCACCGGAGGTGACAGTCGTCACCGTCAATATACAGCCCGTCCACATGGCGATTTTGGAAGGGGATGAGGAGATATTTTTGAGCGAACATCGCCGCCTTGAAGAGCGGTTCAACGGTATTCCCCTCTATATCCGCCCCAAAAGTTTTTTTCAAACCAATCCTGAAGTCGCTGAAAAACTTTATCATACTGCGGCGGCATGGGTAGCTGAGATAAAGCCTGCACGCTTATGGGATCTATTTTGCGGAGTAGGGGGATTCGCTCTGCACTGCGCTACGGCGGAGCGTGAGATTGTGGGGATCGAGATCGAACCTGAAGCGATAGAGTGCGCCTGTGATTCGGCGGCACAGCTGGAGATGAAGAATATCCGTTTCGAGTCGCTGGATGCCGCAAGTTTCGGAGCAAATTCAGGGGAAAAACCCGATGCGGTGATTGTCAATCCGCCGCGCCGCGGGTTGGGAGAACAACTGTGCAAATGGTTGGAAAAAGTCTCTCCGGAGCATCTGATCTATTCGAGCTGCAACGCGACGACACTGGCAAAAGATTTGGAACGTTTGAGTTCATATGAGATACGGAAGGTTCAGCTGTTTGATATGTTCCCGCACACGGAACATTATGAAGTGCTTGTTGAATTAATACGAAAGAGTTAAAGGCTTTAATATAAGCGGCCGCATTTATCGAGGTAAGTGAGGTAGAGACGCACCTCAAATTCGAGCTGATGGTATTGCGGCTCGATGTGGGTACAAAGTTTGTAAAACGCTTTATTATGTTCTTTTTCTTTCAGATGGGCGAGCTCATGGGTGACGATCATCCGCAAAAACGGTTCGGGGACTTTTTTGAAAAAGTGGGAAATGCGAATCTCGTTTTTAGCTTTGAGCTTCCCCCCCTGCACCCGAGAGACGAAAGTATGCGTTCCCAGTGCGGAGTGCATATCTCGGATTTTTGTATCATAGAGCACCTTCGAGATAACGCCGGAACTGCGAAAATGGGTATTTTTAATCTCCATGACATAATCGTAGAGATTTTTATCCGTCGTACAGGTATGGAGGGAAGGATATTTGTGTAAAAGACGCTCACCCAGCGTGCCGGCATCGATCAGGTTCTGCACCTGAGTCCGTATCTCTTGGCTGTAATGGGTTAAATATTTAAGTGATTGCATACGCAATTGTAGTATAGTTACACAACATAATGCAAAGGTTCGGGATGGAACATCAAAAGATCGACGAGCTTGTAGCTCGGATCAAAGCACTCGAATCGGAGTTGGAAGCGGAACTGCATCAAGAGTATGAGCGCTTTACCTGCGAAATAACAAAAAAGCGCGAAGAGATTCTAGCCTCGTATCGACACGATCGGCAGGGACTTTTTCGCTATTTAGCGACGACACCGATTTTACATCTGCTGAGTGTTCCGGTGATCTGGTCGGTTTTGATTCCTGCTTTTATTTTAGATGCTTTTGTAACGTTCTATCAATGGATTTGTTTTCCGATTTACAAGATTGCCAAGGTCAAGCGGAAGGATTATATCCTAGTGGATCGTCATCGGCTGGCGTATCTCAATATTATCGAAAAAATCAATTGCCTTTATTGCAGTTATTTTGGCGGTTTGATGGGTTATGTTACCGAGATTGCCGCCCGTACCGAGCAATACTGGTGCCCGATCCGCCACGCATCGCGGGTAAAATCGATCCATTCTCGGTATCAAAGGTTTTTTGAATACGGCGACAGCGGTAATTACCGGCAAGGGATAGAGTCATTGAGAAAGGAACTCATGGAGGAGAAAGAGTGAAAATAGCATTTATCGGAGACATCGTCGGTCGTCCGGGACGGATGATGATTAAAGAGCACCTTATGAAGCTTCGGCGTGAGCATGGGATCGATTTTGTAATCGCCAATTATGAAAATGCCTCTCACGGTTTCGGGGTGACGATGAAAAATGCCAAAGAGTTGTTCGGGATGGGGATCGACGTGATGAGCGGCGGGAACCATACATGGGATAAAAAGGAGATCGAACCGCTCTTGGAGAGTTTGCCGATTTTGCGTCCTCACAATTATCCTGAGGGTGTCAAAGGGACAGGGTGCCGTATTTTCGATGTTGCGGGGGAAAAGCTCGCGGTATTGAACATAATGGGGCATTACGGGATGCCGTATGTCGATAATGCGTTTCGATGCGCCCGTGATACGGTTGCGAAGCTTAGAAACGACGGAGTCAACCATATCTTCCTCGATTTTCACGCCGAAGCGTCCAGCGAAAAACGTGCGATGATGATGTTGCTTCAGGGAGAGGTAAGCGGACTGATCGGAACGCACACCCACGTGGGGAGCGATGATTTCCAGATTGCCAAAGGGACGGCATATATGACCGACATCGGCCTTTCGGGCTGCCGCGATAATGTGATTGGGATGGATTCGAGAGTTCCGCTGGAGCGGTTTATTACGGGGGTATCGGGACGATTCGAAGTTCCCGAGAAATGCCGCAAGATTCTTCAAATCGCTATCATGAATCTCGAAGAGGGAAAATGCACCGAAGCATTTAAACTTAAAATCTTCGATGACGGACGGGTGTTCCGCACCGATGCGTGGGTAGAGGGATAAATGGAACTCTCTGATTCTTGGGAGCTTTTTAGCGCACTTGAAAAACTGAAACTGTTAGAGAACTCTCCGCCGTTATGGTGGCCCGCGTACGGCAATTTTGAGGTGGTCGTTGGGGCGGTGCTGACCCAAAATACCCAATGGAGCCGTGTCGAAATCTCTCTCGAAAATCTTCGCAGCCATGAACTGCTCGATCCCGCCGTCCTCTCCCAATGTCACAACGAGAGCCTGATGGAATTGATCCGTCCGAGCGGTTTGTTCAAAGCCAAAGCATCGAATCTGATCCGTTTGTCCCATAATATGATCGAGAAATTCGGCGATTTCGAGACCTTTTCCCTCTCTGTCGAGCGTGATTGGCTATTGTCTCAAAAAGGGATTGGTCCCGAGACGGTGGATAGCATCCTCTGCTATGCCTGCGCCCATCCTGCGATGGTTGTGGATAGCTACACGGCACGATTGCTCAATGCATTCGGGTATGAGTTTGAGAGTTACGATGAGCTTCAGGAATGGTGCGAAGCGGGGATACGCGGCTATTTCGATACCGTTCAACTCCCTGCCGCATTTGCGCGGTTTCATGGGATGATTGTGGAGTATGTGAAGCGCAATTCTAAGGGAAAAGTGGTAAGCAAGGAACAATTGCTCATTCAAAAATATTAAAAAACCTCTTTAACCCGTCCCACTTCCCCGCTCATAAGCCGTACTTTGATCCCGTGGGGATGATTCGGCGATTTGGTAAGGATGTCACGGACAACCCCCTCTGTGAGTCTTCCCGTCAATTGATCCTCTTTGAGGACGATACTCACCCGTTTGCCCGACATGATATTTTTTCGTTCTTTGCCGTTCATTTGTATCCCTTTTAGTTGAGTAGTGTTAGTAATTCTTCGAGTGTTTTGATCCGATGCTTCGCCGCACTGAAATCGTGCTTTTCGGTAAAGCGGTTGTGGACAATGACGCAATCGATCCCCGCACTTACCGCCGAGCGCAGTCCCCGCTCCGAATCCTCGACGATGATTGTCTCGTGTTTCTCTCCTCCCAGACGTTCCAATCCCAGCAGGTAGGGATCGGGGTAGGGCTTGGCACGGGGGTATTCTCCGCTGCAGAGGACGAAGTCCATATAATCAACGATTCCCCGTGAGGCATGAATGAGTTCAAAATCACAGCGAAGCGCCGAGGTGACGATCCCCATGCGATAGCGGGGTGAGAGTTCGGCAAGCACCTCTTTGACTCCCGGTATAGCAATCTCTTCACTGCGGAGGTAGTGCTGATAGAGTTCGTTTCGGCGTGTGCGCCATTTGTCGGTCTCAGATATCGGCACCCCCGATTCTTCGGCAATCAAAAAGGCACTCTCTCCCGCGATCATAATGTCGCGATAGCGATCCTCGCTCAGATGAAATCCCATCGTCTGTAAAATCTCGGCGCTGGCGGTGAAATACCAGTGCTCGGTATCGACGAGGACGCCGTCATTGTCAAAAAGGATCTGTTTTCTCATAGTGCAATGATATCCAATGATAAATATAATGTGAACAGTAAACGGGTTATAATTCCGTATCTATTTAAAAATTTAGGAGAAAATATGATCCGTTTGGTACTGGCAGGTATGATAGCAATTTTGATGTTGAGCGGTTGCACCGTCAAAGAGTTCAGTGACGGTGTGGGCGACGGGATCAATGATGTTAAGCGTGTTGTTAAGGGAACCAATAACTAAGTTAGCACGCTAATACTTCGATAATGTCTGTCCCTTTCGGGACAAGACAGAGAAAGCTGTACGTGTCGTCTCCGAGGGTCTCATAACTGTGAGGGACACCTGCGGGGATGAGCAGCACGTCTCCCTCTCCCGCTTCTATCGTTTTATCTCCGATCACAACACGTGCTCGTCCGCTGAGGACATATTGTTCATGTTCAACCGTATTGGTGTGCAGAGGCATATGGCCTCCTGCTGCAATGAATGGTAAAGTTGCGCATGGCAAAATTTGGGGATTCATCCGGGGATAGAAGCATTTTCATAGCCACGCCTTTGCCCGCTTTTTGGGAAGTCGCTTCGATGGTGTCGATTGATTTGTGCAGAAACATAACAGTACCTCGTCGTGGTAAATTACGAAAGGGTAGCATAGGGTAGTTGAAAATTTCTAACGGAGATAGCGTAAAAGCTGCCCTTTAAAGGGGAGGGTAAGATAGTGGGTATCAAGGGGTTTGCTTTGGGTATGGGAAAAATCGAGGCTCACCATCTTTTTGCTAAAGTTGGCGTGGTTGCCGCGACCCGGATCGACAATGATCACTTCGCATTTTTGTGAAGTATGACGATCGATAAAGCCCGCCAGAAGGTTGATATGGTCTCTCTCATAGAGAAGATCGCTTCCGATTATAAGATCGAATTCGCCCAGCGTATCGTCTAAGTCTCCCCACCCCGCACGGGTAAAGGGGATGTGCTGATCGTTATTGATTCGGACGTTTTCATCCATAAAACGCTCCGCTTCGGGATGATAATCGGTGGCGGTGATATCGGCGGAGCGATGGTTGAGGACGAGACTGGCCAATCCGATACCGCATCCAACCTCTAAAATCCGCTTTCCCGCAATATCAAAATCGCTCATGAGGTGGGCAAGAATTTTGCTTGAATCCCAGATAACTCCAAACATCGGCCATGAAGCGGAGGAGATACCGAGTTTTTCTGCCATACCGTCAGTGTCAAAGTATTGTTGCGTATCTCTAAGGGTTCGGATGTGGATGTCAGCGTTGATAAATTCGAAGGTCTGGTAGCGAAATCGTAAGGTGGAGGGCATAACTACCTTGCGCTTACGCGCGAAGGTTTAACCATGAGGGGGGATTGTCGAAACTGAGTTCACTTTCGTGCCAGTCAGTTTTTTCACTGTTGCGGGCATGAAGTTGTCCGCCGATAAGGGTGTATTGCAACCCTGTAACGTTACTGGTAAGCTTTTTACCCTCTTTTAATGCGTTTAAAACGGCTTCTTTGCTTTCCATAGTGGTCCTTTTAAATCGGCTTGGAAAAACACCCAATAGTGTCTTAGTAAAATGATTTAGGGAGGAACGGGCAGAGAAATCTGCCCGAGGGGAGAGTTACAGTGCTGTAACGTTTTCTGCTTGTGGGCCTTTATCGCCCTGACCTACAGTGTAAGTCACTTTTTGACCTTCGTCAAGAGAAACACGGCCATAACCAGTGCTGTTGATTTGACGGAAATGTACGAATACATCTTTACCGCCGTTGTCTTGTTGGATAAATCCAAAACCTTTTTCGCTGTTGAACCATTTAACTGTTCCGTTTAGTACTTCTGCCATGTGAGATCCTTGTGTTGTTATACACTCCGTTACCAGAGTGGTCGAAAATATAAAGTGGAGCATTCTTATGGCAGATCGTACTGTTAACTAAAAGGTCTTCAATAAAAAACAAACCAAAGATGAAACTCTAAATCATCTTTCTATAAGGGTATTGTAGCTGAAAAAAAACTTAATAGCAAGGAAAAGTGCATTTAAAATATTATGCTTTGAAAAGGGAAGCTTTAGCCCCTTAGCAGCGAGTGTAGCCGGAGGGATTTTATTCCTTCGGCGGTTTCATTTAGACTTTGGATTGGACGGTTATTTTGGTTGCTTCGAATAGTTCCGCCGCTTTTTGGATCATCGGCTCTTTGAGAACATCGCCGCCGTCAAACTCTTTGATACTGCTCTCATCGCATTGGCTCACGCAGCTTCCGACACCGATTTCGGCATCTTCTACCATTGAAGCAGGTTCAGGGATACTCGCTTCAGCCGGTTCTTCAACACCAGCGGCAGCTACTTCGGGAGTCGGAGCTGATTCCTCGGGAGATTTGGTACACCCTTGAGATTTGATCTGGGTATCGATACCGTAAATCTCTCGGACAAACTGTCGGATAATCCCGAAACTGTTCTTCAATAACTCTTTATCTTCATTTTCCGCACAGCTTTCCCAGGTAAGGGTGGAATTTTCATAAGAGAGGAATGTAACGTTGTTTTTAAAACAGATTCCCAGTTCGGCACTTCGATCGCTGATCCGTTCACACAACTGCTCGTACGGAGATCTAACCGCCGCAGGGGCAGGGGCGACATGAATAGTAGGGGCTTGGTCAACATTCATCGGTGCAGGTGCTTTGGTCGGCGTATGGCTAACGCGCGACTCGAGGGATTCGATCATATCGTCGATCTCTTTGATCTTGAGCGCTTCGATCATTTTAAACAATACCAGACTCACGACGAACCCGCCGTCGGCATTGATCGCAAAGAGAGTTTTGGCATCGCTCAAGATTCGGAAAAAACGCTCGATCACGAGAGGACTGAAACGGTGGTCCCCCTCATAAAGGCGCTCTTTGAGATAGGCGATCAGTTCATCGACCACCATCTCCGATTCGTAGGCTTCGAGCTCTTGTAGCATACCGATGAGTGCTGTGCGGTCTTTGGCAAAAATGGCGTCAAAGAGCCGGCTGATGTAATCGGGATCGAGAAGTCCGAGCATATCGGCAACGGTTTTAACGTCGACGAACCCTTTGGAATAGATGATGGCCTGATCCATGAGGGTGAGGGTGTCGCGAAGACTTCCCGAACCGCTGCGGGCCAAAATGTCGAGTGCTTCGGCCTGATATTCGATATTCTCCAAATGGAGGATATGGCTCAGGTGGTGGACGATGTTGGGGTGGCTGATCCGTTTAAACCGAAAATGCTGCGTTCGACTGAGAATCGTCGGGGGAAGTTTCAGCGGATCGGTCGTTGCAAGGATAAATTTGACGTATTCGGGTGGCTCTTCGAGGGTTTTAAGGAGGGCGTTATGCGCCTCTTTGGTAAGCATATGCACTTCGTCGATGATGAAGATTTTGATGTTGGCGCTGGCGGGGCGGTATTTGGTGTGCTCGATCAAATCGCGGATATCATCGATTTTGCGGCTTGATGCCGCATCCATCTCGATAATATCAATATGCCGACCTTCGTTTGCCATAACACAGTGACTGCAGACATCGCACGGCGAGGAGGTCGGGCCGTTTTCACAAATAAGCGATTTGGCAAAAATACGTGCGGTAGAGGTTTTTCCCGAGCCGCGAAGTCCTGAAAAAAGGTAGGCGTGAGAGAGCCGTTTGGTATCGAGGGCTAGAGAGAGGGTCTGGGAGATACTCTCCTGACCGATGAGCTCCTCGAAACGTCGTGGACGGTATTTTAACGCTAAGACTTCGGATGTGCCCAATTGAGACCTCTTTGATTTTGTGTGAGAGAGTTTACCGTGGTTACGATAAATTTTTGATTACAGCGATAACCACTCTTTGGCGACACGGCGAAGCCCTTCCGGATTTTCGGAGGCGAAAAATTTGAGGCTTGTCGCTTCAAAACGTTTTGTAAAATCATAATGGCTCTCCAGATATTCGACAATCGCTTCACCGGAGTGGATCAGCGAACTTTTTCCTTCGAAATACTCATCAATAGCACGGGCGACTAACGGAAAATGGGTACATCCGAGGATAATCGCATCGGGGGTATTTTCCAAGTGGTGAAAGTAGTGATGCAACGTACTTTGGAGTACTTCACCCTCATACAGCCCCTCTTCGACGATCGGAACAAGGAGGGAGGTGGCTATGGCACTGAGATTTTCGTAACCCAGTTCGTGAAGCCCTTTTTCATAGGCTCCCGATTTGACGGTTGCTTTGGTTCCGAGAATGAGAATGTTGGCATCGGTGGAGGGGATCGCATTTTTAAGTGCCAATACTCCCGGATCGACCACCCCGATAACGTCGCAGTCTGAGTGAAGCCGCATCTCATCGAGTGCATAGGCGCTGACGGTATTGCAGGCGGTGATAAGCAAATCAATTTCAAAATTTTTGAAAAATTCGAGGGCTTCGAGGGAGTAGCGGATAATGGTGTTTTGATCTTTGACCCCGTAAGGGACGCGGGCGGTATCTCCGAAGTAGATAATCTCTTCAAAGAGTTTGTGCTCCAGCAGCGACTTTACAACGCTTAAGCCTCCGACACCGCTATCAAAGACCCCGACTCTCATCTTATTTGCTTGACTCGTTCATACTGTCGAGAAATTCGATATTCGACTTGCTTTTGAGCATCGTACTGTAGAGGAAGCGGAGGGCTTCAACTTCGTCTTCTTGTTTATGCAGCATAGAACGAAGAACAAATACTTTTTGCAAAACATCCGGTCCGAGGAGAAGTTCCTCTTTGCGGGTTCCCGATTTAAGGATGTCGATAGCCGGGAAGATACGGCGATCGGAGATTTTGCGGCTAAGGACAATCTCGGAGTTTCCGGTCCCTTTGAACTCTTCGAAAATAACTTCATCCATACGGCTTCCCGTTTCGACGAGGGCGGTTGCGATGATCGTCAAACTTCCGCCGTTTTCGATGTTGCGCGCGGCACCGAAGAATCGTTTCGGCTTATGGAGCGCATTGGCATCAACCCCACCCGAGAGAACTTTTCCCGAACTCGGGGTAACGGTATTGTAGGCACGGGCAAGACGGGTGATCGAGTCTAGAAGAATCACGACGTCTTTTCCGAGCTCGACACGTCTTTTTGCCCGCTCGATGACCATCTCCGCCACTTTGACGTGGTTTTTTGCCGGTTCGTCGAACGTTGAACTGTACACTTCCCCTTTGACGGAGCGTTCCATATCGGTAACCTCTTCGGGACGTTCATCGACGAGGAGAACCATCAGTTCGATTTCCGGGTGGTTGTTGGTGATACCGTGAGCAATCTCTTTCATCAATTCGGTTTTTCCCGAACGCGGCGGTGCAACGATCAATCCGCGCTGACCTTTACCGATAGGGGCAAAAAGGTCCATCATGCGGCCGGTTAATTTGGTCGGCTGATATTCGAGTTTGATCTGCTCTAGTGCATAAAGCGGAGTAAGATTTTCAAAAAGAGGGCGTTTTTTCGACTCTTCGGGCGGGAGATAGTTGATCGCTTCGACTTTGAGAAGGGCGTAGTAACGCTCCTGATCTTTCGGAGCACGTACCTGACCGGTGACAATATCCCCGTTACGAAGGGCGAAACGGCGGATTTGGGTGCTGGAAACATACGCATCGTGCATCGAGTCGCTGAAGCTTTGGTCTACCGCACGTAAAAAGCCGTAGCCGTCTTGCATGATCTCCAAAATTCCCGTGAAGAGGATGAATCCCCCTTGTTGAACCTGAGTTTTAAGGATTTCGAAAATCAAATCTTGACGTTTGAGTTCGTTGGGGTCTTCGATGTTTAAAGACGTAGCAATCTCTAGGAGATCTTCGAGTTTTTTAGTACGGAGTGCTTCAATCGTAAATCCGTCAACCGGTATATGGGTTCGGTTTTTCGAGTTGTTTCGAGGAGTTTTTGCGGTATCGCTCATGCGTGGAATGCCTTAAAGTGTGTGGATTTAATCGGCGAGTTTTAGGTGAGATGTCATTGACAGGTCATGGTTTTATTATGACATTATAAACTATAGAGAAGCGGGTTGTCAAGAATGCCTTCGGAATTAAGTTTCAGAAAACATTTAGGAAATATAAGAGAGTATCTTTTTAAGTATAAAGTTATGAATAAACAAAAGTTGGTGAATACGTATGAATTGGTTGTATCGGATTTCTATCAGAAGCATATTAAAAATAATTATGGGGGTTATCGGATTTTTTCTCCTTATAAGTACGGTAACGATGTATACCTCAACGGCGCAGATGGAAACAAAGCTTGAGATTCAAAGCAAAGAGACTATCCCGCAAGCGATGGATTATATTAATCTAAAAATCAATGTAATCCAGATTCAGCAGTGGTTGACCGATATTTCGGCAACCCGCGGCGCAAAAGGGTATGATGACGGATTTAAAGAAGCGGAAAATTATTATAAAGATTCCAATGCGCTTCTGGATCAAATGATTCTTGCGCAAAAAGATAATAGTTCCAAGAGAGCAGAACTGGAAAAGTTCAAATACGATTTAGATGAGTATTACACTATTGGGAAAAAAATGGCTGAGGCGTATATCACCGGTGGCCCTGAAGCCGGAAATCCCTTGATGGGAAAAGTTGATCCTTATGCGGAAGAGTTAAGCAAGCGTTTGAATGGCTGGAATGAAGAATATGTCAAGAAGGTAAAAGAGGGATCTGTTGAGCTTGCCAGCAATGCTAATTCGGCAAAATATTCAAATTTTATTATTTCTTTATTGGTTTTGGCCGTAGTGATTGTCGGATTCGGACTGATAGCGTTGGTTCTGGATGGTGTGAAGCTACTGATTGTTCAGATCAGTCAAATCGCAGAGTTGGATTTGAGCCGTTCATTTGCGATGAAAGGGAATAACGAATTAACGCTTATTGCGACGCAGTTGGAAGATTTTCGTCTCAAACTGAGACGATTTATCGGTGAAGCCAAAAATACGTCGAATGAAAATGCATCGGTAGCGTACGAACTTTCGGCATCGTCCGTCCAAGTCGGTAAAACCGTTGAAGAGACGGTTGCCGTGATTACACAGGTTGCTCATGAAATCCAAGAGATTAATAAAGATACGCAACATATTATCGATAAAGCAGATCAGAATAAAATCGAAATTATAGAAGCGGGTAGTGCCCTCAATCAAACCGCTTCAAAAATTATGGCATTGACGGTGCAAGTACAAAAAAGTTCGCAGACCGAAAATGATATGGCTGGACGTATACAGCAGTTAAGCAATGATACAAAACAAGTTAAAGAGGTTCTTGCCATCATTTCAGATATTGCCGAACAGACCAACCTGCTTGCACTGAATGCCGCTATTGAAGCGGCACGGGCAGGGGAACACGGACGCGGTTTTGCCGTTGTTGCCGATGAGGTACGAAAATTGGCCGAACGAACACAAAAAAGTTTGGTCGAGATTCAATCCACCATCAATATCATTGTTCAGGCAATTATCGAGACGAGCGAAGAGATGAACCTTAGTTCGAAAAATATGCATGCGCTTGCCGAAATATCCAATGAAGCGGAAGACGAGATTGAAAGAGCCTCCTCGAGTATGATGAGTGCAACGAAAACAACGGAAGAGACCGTTTTGATTATTACCCATACCGCAGAGATGATTGCCGCAATCAACAAAGAGATTCAACAAATCAAAACACTAAGCGGTGAAAATGCTCGCAGTGTCGAAGAAATTGCTTCCGCTGCCGATCATCTCAACGATATGACGGAAAATCTGAATGCCCACTTGAATCAATTCAAAGAATAGAGATAAAAAGAGATTAACAGTATCGGATTTGATTCAGATGTGAACGATTTTTGCTATGCTCATTTCATTAAGTACAATAAACATATTTTAAAAGGTTTGCCTTGTTCGATTTTTTAAAAAAGAAAACCGAAGAAACACCCGCAGCTAATGCGGTAGAAACGCCAAGAAATTTTACAAATTCAATAGGTATAGAGTTTCTTTATGTTGACGGCGGAGAATATATGATGGGTCGCAATCCACAGTACAATGAGGGGGGAGAGGTCGAATCACCTGAACACCCCGTAAAAGTGGGGGGATTTTGGATCGCGAAATATCCGGTAACGCAAGAGCAATATTTCAAATTGACCCGCGTTAATCCGTCGTTTTTTAAAAATGATAAAGTAGAAGAAGAGAGTTCCCGCCGCCATCCGGTGGAGCAGGTGAGCTGGTTTGATGCCAAAGCCTACGTAGAACTGATGAACCGATATGAAGGAAAAACGCGCTTTTACGCATTACCGACCGAAGCACAGTGGGAGTATGCCACTAAAGCGGGGGGAAATACCCGATTTTCCTTTGGCGATTCGGAGGCACTGCTTGATGATTATGCTATTTATGAGTACAGTTCCAACGCTCGAACGGCTGTTGTAGATGGAAAAATACCGAACAGATTAGGCATTTACGGATTGCTCGGAAACGTATGGGAGTGGTGCGAAGATGACTTTTTTGCCAATTATAACGGCGCTCCGAGCGATGGCAGTCCCCGTATCGGCGGAGCCGAGGGGGAGTCGTTCAAAGTGCGTCGCGGGGGAAGCTATAAAACGAGTTATTTGTGTCTTCGCAGTGCGTTTCGCGGCTATTCTCGTCCCGATCTGATCTCAAACGATATCGGATTCCGTCTGGTTATAAACGGAAATCCCCTTGGACAAGGATAAATTTCTTATGTATGGTATTATTTGTCCATTCTAGAAGACGGTTTGAAGGAATTTATGTGAACAGTAAATACAGTATTCGACAAAAAGTTATTGCAATCATAGGTGTATTCGTTATTGCTCTATTGATTATGGCGATTAGTGCGAAAGTTGTCGTACAAAATTTGATTGAAGTATTTAACGCTCAATCCGAACGATATGAACAGATCGGTATCATCAAAGATTTCCGTCAGACGCAGACCGAAGTGGTTTTGACTGCAATGGACATGATTGTCGATAAAGAGAGCGGAGTCTCTGCCGAGAGAAGCCGTTTCTTGGATGAAGGATTTGCTTCGATGTCAACAATGCAAAAACAACTCGTTGAGTTGGCAGATACTCCTGAGGAGAAAAATAACGCTGAAAAAATCACTTCGATTATTCAGATGCTTGATACTGCGGTTAGGAAAGATTTGACGGAAGCAATTCACAGGGGTGCTTCACAAAGTGTTTATGATGAACTTGATGATCGTATAGACGGTGTCGGCGAGCAGCTTAATGTAACGCTAAAGATGATAGGTGACTCCGTCAACCAAGAAGTTTCAGCGGCAAAAGATCAGGCGGCATCGGAAGCGGACGGAGCTCAAATAGCTATTTTGATTGCAGGTATTTTGATTTCAATCGGCGGATTTGCCTTTGGAATGATATTGATCCAAAGTATCCGAAAAACGTTAGAACATTTGCAAAAGGTTGCCGAGGATTTAGCTCAGGGGGATGGGGACCTGACTAAGCGGATCGGGATACACGGGCAGGGAGAGATACCGAGTGTTTCGGCAGCGATTGACCGGTTTATCGGCAAAATTCATAATTTAGTCGAAAATGGGAAATCATCAAGTATGGAAAATGCCGCGGTTTCTGAAGAACTGAGTCGTACATTTGAAATTATTGCCAGAGAATCGGAAAAAGAAGCGAAAATTGTTATCGAAACGGCCGATACAGGGGAAAAAATTCGTACGATGATTCAAAATTCACTTTCTCAGCTTGAAAACAGTAAACAGGAGATTTTGGGAGCCAATGCTATGCTCTCCGAAGCGAAAGAGAAAGTTCTGATTTTGACATCTGGGATACAATCTAGTAGCAAGCGGGAGACGGAATTGGCCTCCAAGCTTAATCAGCTCAGCGGAAGTGCCGATCAGGTAAAATCGATTTTGACCGTCATCAGCGATATCGCCGATCAAACCAATCTGCTTGCACTGAATGCCGCTATTGAAGCGGCACGTGCAGGGGAACATGGACGTGGTTTCGCCGTTGTTGCCGATGAGGTACGAAAACTTGCCGAACGGACACAAAAAAGTTTGTCTGAAATTCATGCCACCATTAATATTTTGATACAAGCGATTAATGACAGCGCCCAAGAGATCAACGAAAATTCAGAGCATGCGCTTGAACTTATCCATACGGCCGATGAAGTAGAAGAAAAAATTATCGAAGCGGCCAGAGTTATAGAAAATGCGGTTCATACGACAGAAAATTCGTATGCCGTTTCCGTACAGGTAGATACGGGCGTTAACGGCATCCTCGATCAAATCGCTTTGATTAAGAAAATTGCCGAACACAATGCCAACAGTATGGATGAGACACTGGTAGCCTTTGAACAGGTAAATCGTGTCAGCGCTGAGCTTAATCGGGGCCTTGAGCAGTTTAAAGTGTAGCGGGGCTGAAGTCCCCGCTCTCATAAAGCCATTTTCTCTCCTCTTTCAAAAAGCGGCTTTTTTCCTTAAGAATACTGCTGTCTAAAACGGCTTCAAAAGTAACAAATGCTTCGTTCTCTCCCTCCACAAATTCATTGATGATCAATCCTAAAAAACGGGTATTGAGTGAAAAATTCAGGATACTTTGCTTCCATTGTTCTTTATCTTCCGTATAATCGGAGTTGTTTGGATGGGTAGTTGCCATAATGTAGTCTGATAAATTCAAAGCAAATGCACTGTAGCGTGAACGCATTAGTCTGAGGGCATTGGAGGGGAGTATCCCTTTGTGATAGGGTTGACAACATTGTTTGTATTTTTTTCCGCTGTGACAGGGGCAGGACGAATTAGGGGATAGTTTCATACCGCCATAATAGTCAATGGCTTCTTGCAAAGTGCTTATTATTAATAGTTTTTGTTAATAAGAATTGAATAAGGGTGAACTGAGTACTCTACTTTATTGAAGATAAATCATTCGAATCAAAAAAGGGGATAACGATGTCCTATTTTATTTGGCTCATGTTAGCGGTTGCGGCATTTGTGGTTGAGATGACGTTGCCGACTTTCTTTGCGTTATTTGCAGGAATCGGTTTTATTTTTGCGGCGTCTGCCGCTTTTTTCTTTCCCGATTCGCTTGTCCTCCAGTTGATTATTGCATCGGTTTTCATGGTTTTCGGGGCAATTATATTCAAAAAACGGGGTTTCGGAGATGATCCGCGCGACGCGGTCGGAACGCACAACGAATTTATCGGTATAGGCGGAATGGTAAAAACAGCGCTATCGCCTCACCAAGAGGGGGAAGTGGAATTGTATGAAGCGATTGTAGGAAGTCGGCACTGGCCGGCTGTTTCCGAAGATGGTGAGATAAACGAAGGGACAGAAATACAGGTAGTGAAGCTTAACGGCAACACTTTGATCGTCGAAAAAATTTAAGAAGGAGTTTTCAATGGATACAAGTATTGTTTTTTCGCTGGTACTGGTTGTCGCGGCGATCTATAGTCTTTCGCAAATGGTTCGAATCGTTCCGCAAGGGGAGGAGTGGGTCGTCGAGAGGCTGGGTAAATATCATACGACCCTTTTACCGGGTCTTCACCTACTGATACCTATCGTCGATATTGTCGCCTATAAGATTGTGACGAAAGAGCTGATCCAGCAGACACGCGAACAAGAGGTTATCACCAAAGACAATGCCGTCGTGATCATCAGTGCGGTGGTTTTTTACCGTGTTACCGATCCGGGAAAGGCATCGTATTCGATCAGTAATTTCGAGAGTGCCGTCGGGAATATGACAACGACGACATTGCGCGCCGTTATCGGAGGAATGACATTAAACGCTTCGCTCTCTCAGCGTGATGTCATTAAAGCGGAAGTTGCGGGGAAAATCCGTGATTCGCTCAGCGGATGGGGGCTCACTCTCGGTAATCTGGAAGTTCAGGATATCCGACCGAGCCCGAATCTCCAAGAGGCGATGGAACGCCAAGCCGCCGCCGATCGTGAGCGGGAAGCGGCAATATTGATTGCCGACGGACAAAAGCGTGCCGCTATTGCGAAAGCGGAAGGGTTGAAAGAGTCGATGATTCTCGAAGCACAGGGGAGATTGGAAGCGGCAAAACTGGATGCACAGGCCAAAGTGGAACTGGCAGAAGGGGATCGACAGTCTATGGGACTGGTCGCTCAGGGAATTTCCTCAGGGGAAGCGGCGCCTCACTTTCTCCTTGCGCAACACTATATTGACAGTGTCAAAAAGCTGAGTGAGTCGGGCAATTCGAAGGTGGTATTTATGCCTGCGGATTGGCAGCAAAGTCTCGCCGGAGCCGTAGGGGCACTGGGATATTTGGGAACGGCTTTGGGGGAGAAAAAATAGGGCAGATTGCCATTTTTTTTAGCTCTTAGCCGAGCTAAGCTATAATCGCTTTTATGATGTATGAAATAACAACCCTTATAGGCTTTGCAGCCGCCGCAATCCTCGGATGGATGTGGAATCAATCCCGCCAACACTACGCACTGCTTGAATCACGCGCAGTGCAGATTCAAGAGCTGTATGGACAAGAACAGTCGCTAAGGTCAAAAATCCAAATCGAATTAGAAAATACCCATAAAGAGTATCATGCACTGGAACGCGATTATGCGGTGCTTCATACCCGTCATGAAGAAACATCACGCTCGTTTGAAGAAAAAATACGTTTGCTGGATGAGACCAAACTCCAGATGAAAGCGCAGTTCGAACATTTGGCCACCCAAATCTTTGACCAAAAAGCGAAGACATTTGATGAAGCCCATACAAAAGGGCTGGACCTCCTCCTCAAACCGTTTCGTGAACAGATCGCTCAGTTTGCGACGCAGAGCAAAGAGCAGTTTATTCACGATGCGAAAGAGCGCCAAAGTATCAAAGACGAAATCCTCCGTCTCAAAACGCTTAATGAACGTTTGAGTCAAGATGCGATCAATCTTACCCAAGCGCTTAAAGGGGAGAATAAAACTCAGGGGAACTGGGGAGAGATTGTACTGGAGCGGATTCTGGAAGAATCAGGTCTGCGTGAGGGGCATGAATATGAAACCCAAAATACCTACAGTGACGAAGAGGGGAAAAAATTCCGTCCCGATGTCGTTGTCCATTTGCCTCAGAATAAAGATATCATCATCGATTCGAAAGTCTCTCTGGTCGCTTACGATGCATTTATCCGTGCCGACAATGATGAAGATCGCGCGCATGCCCTCAAACAGCATCTTCTCTCCATTCATGCCCATATCAAAGGGCTTGGCGGCAAACGGTATGAACAGCTCAGCGGGGTTCGTACCCTTGATTTTGTCCTCCTTTTTATGCCGATAGAGGGGGCTTTCTTGCTTGCATTAGAGCAAGACAATACTTTTTTCAAAACCGCATATGAGCAAAATATTGTCGTTGTCTCTCCCTCCACCCTTTTGGTGACCCTTCGCACGATCGAGCACATTTGGCGAAGCGAATATCAGGAGCGAAATGCCAAAGCGATTGCCGAATCGGCCGAAGCGCTCTATGAAAAACTGGTAGCGTTTGTGGAGGATATGGAGAAGATCGGCGAGCAGATCGGACGGACCCAAAAAAGCTATGAGGGGGCGATGAATAAGCTCTCTACCGGAAAAGGAAATCTGATTCGTCGTGTGGAATCAATGCGCAAACTCGGATTGAAGCCGAAGAAGATGCTCCCCTCGTCTCTGAGAGATGGGGAGGACGAAGAAATTCTATAAGTGAGGGATTTTCACTTTAGAGTTTAATAATGCTCCGATGATGATCATCAGGGCAAGCACCCCTATCCATCCGATAAATCCTGATCCCAACCACACAATCCAGAGTAAAATTGCCCCCAGCGGTGTCGGCACTCCGATAAAATGTTTCGCGACCTCTCCCGCATCCGTATTGATGTTAAACTGGATCAATCGACGTAGACCGCTGATAACATAGTAAATGGAAGCGATTGAAGTGATAATGAGAGGTAGGCCTGAGAGGTGAGTATAGACACCTTGAAAAATAAAGAATGTCGGGACGAGGACGAAACTGAGAAAATCGGCGAATGAATCAAGCTGCACCCCGAATTCATTCGAGAGTGCGTATTTGCGGGCAATTTTACCATCGAAAATATCAAAAGCTCCCCCCATCCATGCCAAAACTACGGCGATCGTAAATTGGTTTTGGGTGATAAAATAAGTTGCGAGGAGTCCGCAGGTGATATTTGCCATCGTCACTAAGTTAGCGAGGTTAAAGTGACTGGTTGCGCGCCATAAAAATTGCATAGAAGTCCTATTAGGGTATTATTTGTAATGGAATTATAGCCAATGCAGGGAAGAAATAGACTAATTGAAAAAGGTTATCATTATTAAGGATATTGTAAGTTGATAATGTTTATCATTCTATAACGAATAAAAAAATAGAAGAGGAGTGTATATGAGAAGAACAATCATGATAAGTTTGGCTATTGCAAGCGCATTAAACGGAGCAACTATTGATGAAGCACTCAAAACAGGCAAAGTCAGCGGACAGATTCGTGCAGCGTATGTGAATCAAGACAATGCACTTGATCCTGATACCTATGGCTCAGCAATCGGCGGACAGCTCAAGTATGAGATGGGAGCTTGGAATGACTTTAAACTTGGTATAGCGGCATACATAAGTCAAAAGCTCCCTTTTGCAACCGGAGACGGAGAAAAAGCGAATAATGATTTGTTTGCCAACAATGCGGATTCGTATGTCTATTTGGGTGAAGCGTATGTAGACTACAGTATCCATGATTTCAGTCTTCGAATCGGCCGTCAACAGATCGATACTCCTCTGGCCGACACCGATGATATCCGAATGCACCCTAACACTTTTGAAGCGGCGATTGCTACGTACAAAGGATTTGAAGGGACAACCATAGTGGGGGGCGTTGTTAAACGTTTTGCGGGATACGACTCGGGCAATGATATTTCAGAGTTTAAAAAACTTGATGGTGTAGACAGCCGTGGTGCGGCAATAGCCGGTATTATTAATGAAAGTGTAGAAAATCTTGCTGTTCAAGGATGGGTGTATAGTATCGACAACATGGCGAATATCCTTTATACGGATGCGGTGTATACGGTTCCTTTGAGTGAAACAACGGGGCTAGAGTTTGCAGGGCAATTCGGACATTTTAATGAAGAACAAAACAGCGGTATTGACGGTAATGTTTACGGTGTAGGCACGAGTTTCAATATCGATATGCTTACGGTCGGCGTTGCGTATAACAAAGCAACCAACGATGGCAAAGCGATTGTAAACGGATTCGGCGGCGGACCGTATTACACGTCTATGGAAGAGATGACCATCGATGGATTGGAAGATGCACGGGCGTATCAGATTAATACGCAGCTGGATATGAGTGATGCGGGGATTGAAGGGTTGAAATTGGCCGTATTGTACGGAAATTTCAAAGGAAAAATGCAAGGTTTGGATGCCAAAGTAACTGAGTACGATGTTGTTGTTGCGTATACGTTAAATGAAAATATATGTGCCGACGTGAGTTATGCATCGCTCAATGATAAAAATAAAAATAGCAGTGAGATGGGAACGGATGGCGGATATGATCGCTTTTTGGTTCGCCTGAATTATAGTTTTTAAGAAGGATTATTATGAATACGATGACATTGCTGAGTGCCTGCACCAAAGGCGGGGTTGCTACAGTTGTCAAAATAAACGCCAAAGGGCCGTTAAAACAACGGCTGATTTCATTTGGCTTGATGAAGGGCTCGGAAGTAAAAATGCTGGAGTGCGCCCTTAATAACAGTACCTATGAAATAAAAGTAGGGAACATGAGTATAGCGCTGCGTCGTGAAGAAGCCGAGCTGATAGAGGTATCCGATGTCCGATAAAAAAATAAAAGTTGCTCTCGTAGGTCAGCCCAATGTGGGCAAAAGTATGCTTATTAACTCGATTAGCAACGCACGTCTTCATGTAGGAAATTTTACAGGTGTGACGGTCGAGAAAACGGAAGTCATATTTGAATACGACGGATACGACTTTAATATCGTCGATCTACCGGGGACGTATGCATTTACCGATTATTCGATTGAAGAGAGAGTGACACACGACTTTCTCTGTGATGAGCAGTATGATTTGATAATAAACGTTCTTGACTCAACGAATTTAGGGAAAAATCTCCAGCTTACGGCTGAACTGATGACTATGAGTAAAAAAATCGTCATGGCCCTTAATATGTCGGATGAGGCGGACAAAGAGGGGATAGAGGTCAATGCTCCGTATTTAACCCAATTGCTCGGTATTCCGTGTATCCGAGTCTCTGCGGCGGCCAAATCGGGACTGGATGAGCTCATGAAATCAGTGATCGGTGTTTACGAAGCACCTGCTCAGGAGCAAAAACTGATTTTCAGCGAAGCGGTTGAAGAAGAGATCGCTCTGATCAGCGATTATCTGGATAAACACAAGTTCAAAGCATCGATCAGTAACCGCAATATTGCAATCAATCTTCTCCAACAGGAGAAAAAAACGTATCGTGTTTTGCATGATAATCCGATTTGGACTGAACTGCAACCGCTGTTGATCGAAGCGGATCATCACATTTCACTGCACCATGACAGCAATGATATCAAAGAGATTTTTGCCGAAGAGTATTTCTCTTATAATCGCGGTATTTTGGCGGAAGCGGTTAAAGTGAAACCCAAAGCGATCCAGCAGAAAACGATGACGGAGAAGATTGATAGCGTACTGATCCATCCGATATTCGGGATACCGATTTTTCTCTTTTTAATGTGGGGACTGTTTCAGCTTACGTTTGAAATCGGATCCATTCCGATGGATTGGATCGATGCTTTCTTTGTTTGGTTCGGTGAGACGGTGGGTGCAACCATCGGAAATGATGAGATACGTTCTTTGATCGTCGACGGTGTGATTGCGGGGGTCGGTGCGGTTGTGTTATTCGTCCCCAATATCGTCATTTTATTTATCGGTATCGCCTTGCTTGAATCGACGGGGTATATGTCGCGTGTCGCATTTTTGCTGGATGGGTTTTTTCATAAATTCGGTTTGCACGGACAGTCGTTTATTCCTCTCGTAACAGGGTTTGGATGCTCGATTCCGGCATATATGTCGGCACGGATTTTGAAAAATGACCGAGATCGTCTTTTGACCCTTTTTGTTATCGGATTTATGAGCTGCGGTGCACGCTTGCCGGTATATGTTCTCTTTACCGGAGCATTTTTCGGGTCTGAAATGGCGGGGAATGCATTGTTCGGTATTTACATACTAGGAGCTATGATCGGCCTCGTTGCGGCTAAAGCACTTAAAATGACGGCATTTAAAGGGATTGACGAGCCGTTTGTCATGGAGATGCCGAAATACCGTCTCCCTTCGATAAAGTTGGTTTGGCATACGGTTCAAATTAAAACAATGATGTACGTGAAAAAAGCGGGGACATTTATCGCTGCGGCATCACTGCTTGTATGGTTTTTGAGCACTTATCCCAAAGATGCCTCTTTGGATGCGATTTACGGGACAAAAATCGAAGCGGCTGTATCGGCAGACGACGTCAAAAAACTGGAAAACCAGCTTGCCGAAGCGCAGTTGGAACAAAGCTTTCTGGGACAAATCGGACATGCAATCGAACCTGCATTCGCACCGCTTGGATTTGATTGGAAAATGGCGGTAGCGCTGCAGACCGGATTGGCAGCAAAAGAGGTTGTCGTCTCGACGATGGGAGTTTTGTATTCACTCGGAAGCAATGCGAGCGAAGCGGACAATTCACTGATGAGTGCGATAAGCTTCCATATCCCTTTGGCCTCGGCAGTAGCGTTTATTGTCGTGATTATGACCTATCTGCCGTGTTTGGCGGCATCGGTTGTTTTTACCCGTGAAGCGGGAGGGATCAAATATTTCGTCTATTTGTTTCTCTTTACGTCCATCGTAGCATATACACTGGCATTTATAGCCTATCATCTAACTTTGCGATTAACGTAAAAAATCGGCTAGTTCCCTGGCAACAGCTTGGGGACTAAAAATCGAGAGAGAAAAATTCCGATAACGACCCCTGTCCCATCCGCCGCAATATCCAAGAGCGAAAAATAACGACCCGGAATAAAGTATTGGACGATTTCGATCTGAAAAGCGATAAAGCTCATGGCCGCTACTTTTGTAAAGGTTGAGAAAGATGTATGAGCCAATGCTAACAAAACGTATAACACGAAAAAAGCGATGAAATGGTTTTGTTTGTCCCAAAAGCTTTCAATGATCTCAATATGCTGCGGCGTGAGCGCCAGATATTCGACTGTGAGTAAATTGAGGTAAAAGAGAATTTGATAATGGGTTGTTTTCATAATGAGTATTGTACTGCATTAGGAAACTATTAACCCACCCTGCGTTACAATATCTTCATGAGTAAAATATTAATGATAGAAGACGATCTTGAGCTTGCCGAGATCCTGACCGAATTTTTAGAGCAGTTTGATTTTCAAGTGACGACGGAAGATGATCCGTTTAAAGCCCTGAGCATTCTCAAGCTTGAGCAGTTTGATGCGGTTATCTTGGATTTGACGTTGCCGGGGATGGACGGACTGGAAGTATGCGAATCGATCCGCGCCCGCCAAAACATCCCGATTATTATCTCTTCGGCACGTTCGGATGTGACCGACAAGATCAATGCTCTCGAACTCGGAGCGGATGATTATCTTCCTAAACCGTATGACCCACGAGAACTGGTTTCTCGTATCCATTCGGTACTGCGCCGATACGATGCGGTCTCGGTTGCCGCTTCCGAAAGTGCGTGTGATTTCAAACTTAACGAATCAGCGATGCAGATCAGTTATAAAAATCGTCCCTTAGACCTTACCAATGCAGAATACGGTATTTTGGCACATATGATCAAAAAACAGGGGATGGTTGTGTCTCGAGAGGACTTGATTCATAATGTTTCGGCGATCAATGAGGACTCTTCGAACAAAAGTATCGATGTAATGATGGGGCGTATCCGCAATAAACTCGGAGACAAAGCGTTGATCGAATCGATCCGCGGTATCGGGTACAAACTCCTCAAATAATGATTAAAAACAATGCCGTTTTAGCCACCGTCGTCTTTGCCATGGCGGTGACCGTTTCGAGTGTCAGTTATACTTTTTATCAGCTTTACGAAACCAATCGTGCGAAACACATTGATAATATCTTTACCAAGCACTCTCTCATCAGTCAGATTTATCACACCTATCTGATTAAACAGATTTCCCAGCCGATTTTTGAAGCCAATCTCGCCCTTTACAATTTGGATGAGATTTTAGACCATCGTGAATACGAAGCCATTGTACGCCATGGAAAAATATTGAAAAGTGACGGCAATACGGATAATCTGATAGGAGAATACGCACTCTCCTCCTCCCCATACGATATGCATGTGTCTCAACAGGTTATTACCTCCATGATCGAGTACAAGGACAATATCTATTTTTGGGTCGAATCTTCACGCCACAGTGTGCTGCTGGAAGATCGGAGTATCGAACCTTATCGGCCGGTCAATCTCTATTCAGCCTATGGAACGCTGATGACGATTCTATTGGTTTCATTTGCCCTAATCATTTACCGGTTGCGTCCTTTACGCCGTTTACGTAAACAAATTGCCCGTTTCGGGGAAGGGGATATGGGGGTAAGGTTTCGTATCGAAGGCTCAGATGAGATAGCGCTGATCGCCAATGAGCTTGATTCGACACAAAATAAAATCCGATCCCTTATCGAAGCGCGTACCCTCTTTTTGCGTAATATTATGCACGAGCTCAAAACCCCGATCGCCAAAGGGAGGATTGTCGCCACAATGCTGAGCGACGAGAAACAGCGCGGGCGGTTTGAGGGGATATTTGAACGGCTGGAATCGCTCATCGGCGAGTTTGCCCTTATTGAAGAGATTGCTTCGGGAAATCAGCATCATGATAAAAAAGAGTATCGGCTAGTCGATATTATGGACGGCGCGATCGATCTGGCTATGGTAGAGTACGATGCGGTTGATTGCAATATTGATGCATCGATAAAAGTAGAAGTGGACTATCGCCTGTTTGTTACGGCTATAAAAAACCTGATTGATAATGCCATAAAATACTCTTCTGAGAAAAAGATGGAGATATGGACTCACGATGGAGAGATCGTTTTTGCCAATGAAGGCGAACCGCTCAAAAATCCGCTTAGCTATTACATCGAGCCTTTCACCAAAGAACGGCCGACAAAAGACAGTTTCGGTTTGGGACTCTACATCGTCGATGCGATTTTAAAAGAGCATGATTATGTATTGGCGTATGAACGGCGGGAAAATCGCAACTGTTTTATTTGCGTCCCCGTAAGAACAAAAAGGAGATAAATGAAAAAAATTTTGATTACTAACGATGACGGATACGAATCAGCCGGGCTGTTAGCCCTTATCGAGGCATTAGACGGGTTGGGGCAGATCACCGTTGTCGCACCTTCTACCGAAAAATCGGCGTGCGGCCATTCATTGACCCTGACCCGCCCTTTGAGTTTTATCAGTGTCGGAGATGATTTTTACAAACTCGATGACGGAACGCCGAGCGATTGTGTTTATCTTGCCCTTCATTCCCTTTTTGAAGAGTCAAAACCCGATCTGTTGATCAGCGGCATCAACAAAGGCTCCAATATGGGTGAAGACATTACCTATTCGGGGACAGCGGCGGCGGCCATGGAGGCGGTTCTTCACAGCGTTCCGGCGATTGCTATTTCTCAGGTGATGGATTTTACACAGCCGTTTGGCGATTTCACTTTGGCCAAAAAAGCGATCCGTCACCTTGCCGAAAAGATTTTGAGCGGAGATTTTCCGCTGAATGAGCGGGAATTTCTGAATGTCAATATCCCTCATGATGTCGAGGAGTTGGAGTTTGCCGTCACCTATGCGGGATATCGCTATTACGCGAACGACGCCCATCTGCATCGTAACCCAAGAGGGATGGAATATTACTGGCTCGGACTTCATCCGCTGGAATATAAGCCCCGAGAAAAACGGAGCTCGCTGTGTGATTTCGAAGCGATTGAGGCGGGGAAAGTTTCCCTTACCCCCATCAAACTCGATATGAGTGCGTATAAATCGATGCAGCAATTGAGAGAGTGGCTGTGAGACATACCCGAACCCGTCTGGTATTCGGCGAAGAGAACTTCGACAAATTCCGCAATGCCAAAATTTTACTCCTTGGTGTCGGCGGTGTCGGCAGTTTTTGTCTCGACTGCCTTTACCGTTCAGGTGTTCGTGATATTACCATCATCGATTTTGACCGCTATGACGTAACAAATCAAAATCGGCAGATGCACTCGGAATCTCACGAGGGGGAACTGAAAGTCGAAGCGCTTAAAACCCACTATCCCGAAGTGATCGCGATGGCGGAGAAAATAACCCCCGAATGGGTCGAAGCATTCGATTTTGAACCGTATGATCTCATCCTCGATGCGATTGATGACATGCGTGCCAAACTTGCCCTCATCCAAAAATGCTATCCCAAGCTCATCTCTTCCGTCGGTTCCGCCAAGCGGCTTGATCCGACGAAGATCGAAATACGTTCCATCTGGAAAACGGAGGGAGATCCCTTTGCCTCCAAAATCCGCAACGAACTGAGAAAACGGAAATTCAAAGGGGATTTTAGCTGTATCTGCTCAACGGAACTTCCCCGTATTAAAGAAAAAGGGAGTTTTGTCGCTGTGACGGGAGGATTTGGGCTGGCAATGTGCTCGCTGGCATTACGGCGAATCACCTTATAGCCAGAAATCCGGTAAAGTATAAATAGACAATAAACTTATAATTAATATAATTTTATTGGATGATTTATTTTATCTACGGTACAATTCCCGAAATTTTTCAAGGGAACTTTGTATGATCTTTTACAGTGCACTTTTTTTAGCTTTTTTGTATTTCAAAATTGCCCGTGTTCACAAAAAAGAGGAACGAGTTTCCTCTTCCGATTTTATTCAGAACCTTTTTGTCGGTGCAGCCATTGTAAGTTTGTTGGTATATGGTTTTATGTATAAAAATCTTTATCAACTCATACCGACTTTTTTTCTATTTTCTACGATTGTATCACTGATGGTTACGGCTGTACAGGTAGGTATCTTTGTGGATGGAAAACCTCTTTTAGGGCTGAAACAAATCTACCGAAGTCTTCCTCTTTTAAGAGTTTTCATTGTGTTGCTTATAGCTGTTCTTTGGAGTATGCACGCTCAAAATATTTAGCCATTTTTTGCTTGGATTTTGATATTTTTCTTTTATAGATCAAATCAGAGATATTTTA
>NZ_JAHFAQ010000157.1 GCF_023250475.1 Sulfuricurvum sp.
CTGATGAGAGGGTATATGACCCTTCAAGAATTCGGTCTCTATAACTGGAGAGGCGGCGGAGGAAGTATGTGGTTTGCACCGGTTTCCCCTGCAGAAGGTAAACATACCCTGAACCAGTCTGCATTGGCTAAAAAGATTTTGAACAAATACGGATTCGACTATGTTGCTGAGTTTATCGTCGGATGGCGCGATATGCACCATATCATCGATTTGCTGTACAACCGAAATGACCCGGAAGAGATGCAACGGGCACACGACTGTTATGCCGAATTGGTACACGAATTTGCCGCACAAGGCTACGGTGTCTACCGTACGAGCAGCGGATTTATGGATCTTGTTGCTGAAACGTATGGTCCGGAGATTCGGGGCGTATTCCAAAAAATCAAGCGTGCACTGGATCCAAAAGGTATTTTGGCTCCTGGTAAGTCTGGGATTTATTAATGAATGCGCGCATAAGTATGGTTGGAGCTGCGCTTCTCATTAGTTCATCTTCATTTGCTGCCGATACCCTATCGGCAGCATTCAGTGAGGGTAAATTTACCGGCGGAGTGAGAGCGATTTACTCTCAAACCGAAAATGACACTATTTCTGATCGTCATACAACGGCTGCAGGGTTCAGATTTTCGTATGAAACAGCTCCCTTATACGGTGTACAGGCAAAAGCTACTATGTTTTCCGTCAGCGGCTTGGGATTGAATTCCAACAATCCTGATCATGTCGATTCTATCTATTTTGAGAATGACGAAAGTAAACTTACCCGAGACGGTTTTGGGAGAGTTAATACCGTTTACGGGACGGGTGACGATGGCTATGCGGTTTTAGGCGAAGCCTATCTCAAAGCGGCATTCGGTAAAACATTTGTTCAAGTAGGCCGTATGATGATCGATGCCCCTATGGCATCATCCCATGATATTTATATTGTTCCGAATACTTTTGAAGCCGCTCAAATTGTGAATGTCGATATCCCGAATACGACATTGATTCTCTCTCATGCGACAAAAATCAGCGGTCCGGATATGGTGAACAGCAATAGCTTTGCGGGTTCGAGCAATAATGTTAAAGCGTCCGATTTCGTCTCTATCTCCAGAGGTTCTGCTTTCCAAGGTTTAGCGGATGGCGATGGTGATCTCACTACCGAAAAAGATAATGCCGGAGCAACGGTTGTTGGAGCTATTTATACCGGGGTTGAAGGTCTTGCGCTTCAAGGATGGTTCTACCGAGTATGGGATGTTATGGACATGCCCCATCTTCAGGCTGATTATAGTACCAAAATCGGAGAGGCACAACTCTTTGCCGGTGTGCAGTATTTAACGCAAAAAGCAATCGGCGGAACCAAAGATACGTTGGCTCATCCGGTTGTCGGTTCACCTCTCTTAGCCCTGGGGATTAATAATATTACGGCGTACCACTCAGAGGCCAAACTCGGTGGATCCTATAAAGGAACTACGGTTACGTTAGCTTATGCTAATACCAAAGGGATCCACGATAATGCTGCACGCGGTGGAATTGTTTCTCCTGTCGGAGGAAATGCGTCATGGGTTCGTACCCGTTATCAGTCCGCTCACTTCGGCTTTACGGATACTTCCTCGTATACGGGAGGAACTAACTCTTACGCGATCGGTGCTGAGTATGATTTCGGATTTGCCGGTATCAACGGATTAAAAGGGGAAGTAAAATATCTCAATTTTAGCCGTGATAATCAATACTCGGCTAGTCCGGGATTATTGCATTACAAACTAAATGCATACGAAGATACGAATGCAGTCGAAGCCTCACTCGATTATAAAACACTCTTTGGAATGAAAGGCCTTGACGGCGGAGTCACTTTCTTGTCGGTGAATAATAATGATGCTTCGGGGAATAATTCTACCGATCATAACGATCTTCGCGTAGCCGTAAATTTAGCTTTTTAAGAGATAGATATTGGTTGAGGTTTAATGCCTCAACCGTTAATACGGTAAGCCTTGGTGTTGCTCTATCGGGGATCAACCTCAATGATTCTCCTTCTGCGCCATCTCTTCATTTTATAAACGGATTACCTATTTTCCGATGGAGCAACACCAAGGTTTATAAAAATAGGAGAGGAATTTTTTTACTCCAGACAGACGGACCTCATTGACCACTTTAATACCATACTAAATCAATATGTTTACTTTGTTTTTGTCAAAATATTAGAATACAATACGGCATTTTTTATCAAAGGGATCAAGATGATCGGAATAGAATGGCTAGCCCTCTATTTGGGATTGGGTATATTTGTCGGTTTCATGGCAGGGCTATTTGGAATTGGAGGGGGAATTATTATGGTTCCCGCGTTAACAGCAATTTTTATAGCACAAGGAATGCCGGTAGAAGAGGTTGTTCATTTGGCATTGGGAACTTCAATGTCCGCTATTATCGTGACATCATTTGCAAGTATGCGTGCACATAATGCAAAAGAAGGGGTTTTATGGGATATTGTCAAAGCGATGGTACCGGGGATTATCCTAGGAACATTTGCCGCAACATTTGTAGCCGCATATCTCAAATCGATGCCTCTTGCTGTATTTTTCTCTTTTTTTACGGCATATGTCGCATTACAGATGATTATCGATAAAAAACCTAAACCCACTCGCCAGATTTCAGGGAAAAAAGGATTGTTTTTCGGGGGGAGTGTTATTGGATCAATTTCTGCACTGGTTTCGATCGGAGGCGGATCTTTAACGGTCCCTTATCTCGTTTGGCAAAATATCGATCTCAAAAAAGCGATCGGGACGTCAGCCGCTATCGGACTGCCTCTTTCGATAACCGGAACACTGGGATATATTATTGCCGGATGGGATCATACGTCAATGGAGAATTATCAGCTTGGTTTTGTCTATTTACCGAGTGTTGCGGCGATTTCCGTTACGAGCTTTTTTATGGCTCCATACGGTGCGAAACTTGCCCATGTACTTCCGGTTGCTATTCTTAAAAAGGTTTTTGCACTCTTATTGATCATGTTGAGTATGAAGATGTTGCTATCAATACTATAACATCCATCAATGAAGTTCAGATGCTTCGATCACGACCAGAAAACCTTCTTTATCCTGTTCTTTGACAATCTCCCGTATAAGACGTATCTTGTTATTATCAACGATCAGCATAAGAAGTTGCTCATTTTCATACGGGTTACTGCTGACACCCTCGAAAATAACCTCATTTTTTCCTAAAGTTTTGATAACATGATCACGTAAAGACTTTGCATTTTTGGAAAAGATATGAACCACTTTTTTGGAAGGTCTTCCCGATAGGATAGTATTTAGACCTTGAGCCGTCGCATAGACGACAATCAAACTAAAAAGGGCACTTTCTATCCGAGCGAAAGCGATCCCCGCCGCGATAACAATCATAAAATCCAAGACGATAATGACGTTGTTTTGTTTCCAATGCATTCTATCGGCAATGTATCGAGCAACGATGGAAGGCCCTCCTGCCGAGGCATTTCCTGCAATGATAAATCCAAGACCGAGTCCGATCGCTATACCTCCGAATATACTGGCTAAAAAAGGATCACTTGTCCAAGCGGTGACATGAAAGTATTCGCGCAGTATATCGACCACCGATGAAGAGACAATGATGGAAAAAATAGTACGAACGGCAAACTCTCTACTGATGTATTTCATACTCATCAGTACCAGAGGAATATTGATCAAAAACATCAACATCCCCGCCGGAATTCCCGTAAAATAGTTGATAAGGATTGATATACCGGGAGTTCCTCCGGCAACGATATGGTTCGGAATCAAAAATAATACGACACCCAATGCCAGGGAAGAAGCGCCGATAAAGATAAAGATATATTTTTTTAACACGTCGTTGATCGGAATATCCGCGAGTTTATGTATCATGGTGAAACCTATGTGGTTGGATGTAGTATATGGAGCTGATCCCCCGCAAGGGGGTATCGATTAAAACGGATAGTGTCTGTTCCCTGCCGCTTCGACAGTCACCCATTTAAGTTCGGTCATCTCTTCAATCGCGAAGTGACCTCCCTCGCGTCCAATACCGCTCTCTTTGACCCCGCCGAACGGAATATGGGCCTCATCTTGGATAGTCGGTCCGTTGATATGGACCATACCCGATTCGATCTCTTCGGAGAGT
>NZ_JAHFAQ010000062.1 GCF_023250475.1 Sulfuricurvum sp.
GCGGATCACCAAAGAGACCGATGAAAAACTCGAAACCCTCTAAAGTCCGCCTCGACAAACTCCTCGGCTCACTGGGCTATTGCGTGCGCAAAGAGGTTGCCGCGCTATTACGTGATGGTGTCATTACCCACACCGACAATCTCCCCTTAAAAAGCGATACCAAAGTCTCTCATGAGGAAATTCTTTATGAAGGTGAACCGCTTGATCCGCCTACGGGGATCGTAATTGTAATGAATAAACCGCTCGGACTTGTCTGCTCTCACGATGATGGTGAAGGGAGACTCGTCTACGACCTCCTCCCAGCGCGATGGAGACTGCGCGATCCGAAAATCTCCACCGTCGGGCGACTCGACAAAGAGACGAGCGGACTGCTCCTCCTCACCGACGACGGCGCGCTGTTGCACCGCCTCACCTCTCCCAAACATAAAGTACCCAAAGTTTATGAAGCAACGATCGATCGACCGTTGAGCGGAAATGAAGCGGAAATTTTCGCTTCGGGGACGCTGATGCTGCGCGGCGAGAAAACCCCGTGCCTCCCCGCCAAACTCACGATCATCGATAAGACGCATGTGACATTGGAGATCACCGAGGGACGATACCATCAGGTTCGGCGGATGTTTGCGGCGGTCGGGAACCATGTCACCGCTTTGCGTCGATTCAGTTTCGGAGAATTGACGCTGGGAGATTTAGAGGTCGGAGAATACCGCCTCATTGATAATGACTCCCTCTAATCGACCAGCACAATCCCCATCATTTCATCGAAACAGTGCTTTTGTATAGGATTTAATCCCTTAAGAAGCTCTCAGCGTTGTCTGCGCATTTTTATCAACTTGGATAGTTTCGAATGCACTCTGAATCGATTGAAAGGTGATGGTGTATTTGTCGATAATCTCTTGACCTTGGTTATAAACTCTATCGGGATGGTATTTGTAAAGAAGCTTTTTAAATCTTTTTTTGATTACGAGAAGATCCTCTTGAGGTGATACATTAAGCAGTTTATAGGCTTTATCGATTTTTGAGCGTTCACTCTCTTTTTGAGGGATAAAGGGATTGTTAGCGGCTAGAAGTTGTGATATTTGCTGTTGATTATAGGTAAAACTGACGTAATACTGCATGATGCGGGTACGCTTTAGAAGTGTAAGAAGTTTTTCCTTCACCACCTCATTATCAACCTTGATGAGATAGTGATCTCGATCCTCGGCAAGGCTAATGATATGGGTTCTGAAATAGCCGCGTAAAAAGTTATGCAAATACATTGTGGTATTGTCTTGTTTAAAGGTAAATTTTAAATAAATCTTGTTAATAACTTCGATTGCAATCGGAATATTCGTAATGATATTCGCTTTTTCAATCCAATTGATCTTTATGGGGCGCTGCGGTTTTGATTCGATTTCTTCTCTTAGATTGTGAGGGTCTTTGCCGTGCATCTGTTGATAGCTCCAATAGAGCCAATTAAAGAACCTTTTTTTGCTGTTTAATTCTTCGTTGCAGTGATGGATAAAGAGACTTGATTCGCCGTGAACTTTGTATTTGAAGTGACGATTTACAAAATCTACAATCACTTTCTCTTGTATAGTGTCACGTCTAGCATGGATCAGAATCATGTTTCTATTGGCAAATATCCGCATCTTTAGATACTCCGCTTGATGTGTTTGATAGATAAAAAAGTTATTAATTTTCTAAATTTAAGCAAAAAACATTCCCTAGTTATTTAGAAATAAAAAAAGTACTGATACGAACAGCAAAAGGGTAGATTGGATAAACTGTCACATGGAAAAGTGTATGCTGATTTTTGAAAATGATAATTTTATCGTCGCGATCAAAAGTGCCGGAGTCAATTTTCACTCTGAAGAGAAAGCGGGATTCGTCGTTCAAGTGAGCGAACAGCTCGGCATCCCCCTATTCCCCGTCCACCGCCTTGATAAAATGACCTCAGGGCTGGTAATCCTAGCCAAAACCTCCGAAACGGCCGCACAGTTTGGGAAAATGTTCGAAGAGCGCAAAATCGACAAATATTATCTAGCCATCAGTATGCGCAAACCGAAGAAAAAAATGGGGTGGATCAAAGGGGATATGAGCAGTGCGCGACGAGGAGATTACAAACTCCTCACCACAATGACCAATCCCGCTATCACCCAGTTCCTCAGCTGTGCCCTGCGAACGCATGAGCGCTTTTTCCTTATCAAACCCCATACGGGGAAAACCCATCAGATCCGTGTCGCGTTAAAAAGTCTCGGTTCCCCTATCGCCGGAGATGAGCGCTACGCTCAAGCCGACGAAGCGCGCAAAGAAGAACGGGGGTATCTGCATGCCTATGCATTACGTTTTACGCTAAACGGTGAAGAATTTACATTTGTCTCACCGCCCGATAAAGGGGAACGGTTTGTCAGTGCAGAGTGTCGTACGCAACTAGAAACATGGAAGCAGCCGTGGGAGCTGTTTTAACGAAGACCTTTTAACAGCATCCCTTGGCTGTACTCATAAATCGCTTCGATATTATCACTCATCAAAAGATGCCCGTCGATCAATAATGATGCCAAGCCGTGAATCGAAGCCCATACGGTCGCCGCTTGCACCATCGGGTTTTCCCGTGCAACAATTCCCTCTTCCTGGGCTTCAAGGAGAAGTCCGATGAGGGCATACAATCCGTTCGCCTGAGTCTCATTTTTATAGTCGCATATCTCTTCGCGTTCCCGACGAAATTTTTCACCGAACAATAACCGATAGAGATTCGGATGTTCTACCGCAAAATCGAGATACGCTCTCCCCATCGTTTCAAACCGCTCCGCTACACTTCGGGTACGATCTTGAAATATTGGGGTAAACAGCAAATCAAGCTGTTCATACCCTTTCTCGATCACCCCGAGTATCAATACCTCTTTGCTCGCAAAATGACGATATACTGCTGTTCGAGACGTCCCCAGCCGCTGAGTCAGATCACGCAGGGTAATCGCATCCAGACCCTCCCTGTCAATCATCTCCAACGCCGTCTTTAACAACGCTTCTTTGAGGTTTCCGTGATGATAGGGGGAAGTTTTTTTCTCTTTCATAACGGTATTGTAACATGCTCTTTGCGAAAATAGCACACATCATGTTGACATTGTCTACATATAATGTTAGCATTGTCAACATTATATCTCTCAAGGATGTTCATGAGACCTATTGTTCTCCTCTCCATCACTCTGTGGCCGCTGATCGCGTCGGATCTCACGTCACTCTTGCCGCACGCAAAAAGCAATTTACGCGTCGAATCGGCTCGGCTCGAAGCTCAAAGGACAAAAGAGCAGCTTGAACAGGCAAAAACTGCCTATTATCCTACTCTCAGCGCCACAGCCCTCTATCAAAAAAAAGATAAAGCAACCGCCTTTGAACCTAAAACGGTACAAGGGTTGGAAATCGGTACCCAAATCAACCTGTTTGACGGCTTGCGACGGGAATCGACGCTTGATGCGCTCCACTCTTCGATTGACTCGGCGGAGCACTCCCTTGCACAAAAAGAGCAGGATGTTTTACTCGAAACCATCACAGCATACTATAACTATTTTAATGCCCAAACGTCTTTGGATGCAATCAAAGATAAAAAAACCGAACTTGACGCGCAAGTCAAACGCTTTAGCCTATTAGTCGCCAATGATCTCGCGACTACCGATATTCTCAAATCACTCGTCGCGTCCAAACTTCAAGCCGATTACGACGAACAAACTCAAACCATCCTTCTGCATCGGAATCGAAAAAACCTCGAACTCCTCAGCGGATTATCTATCGATACCCTCGAGTACAAAGAGCTTTCTTCCCCGCAAACGAGGGAAGTTGACCGCAGCGATTTAAAGGCCGATCGATCTCAAATCGAAACTCTCCGTCATACCGAAGGGCTTTACACCTATCTGCCTACCTTGAGTGTACAGGGAAAACATCGGCAAATGGATTACAATGATTATGACACGATGGGGGGGACCAATATTCAACCCGAAAATCAAAACGAGATCATCGCATCACTCTCCATGACCCTCTTTGATATGGGGAGTATCGCAAAAGAGCGGGAGCAGGCGCGGCTTACGACATTGAAAGCGCAAAAACTGATCGAGTACAAAACCAAAAGTCTGCAAAACGAAGCCGATATCGCCCAAATGAGCCTTCAGGCTTCTGAGAGTGCCTACCATGCGGCTATAGCCGAGGAGGAAGCACGGAGTGAAGCCTTCGGCTTTATCAAAAAACGGTTCGAAGCGGGACTGGTCAATACCACGACCTATCTCAGCGAATTAAGTGATCTCAGCGCATCTCGTGCCAAAGCCAAAAGTGCGCGCCACTCCCTTCAAATTGCCAAAGCCAATCTCGCTTATGCTTATGGAACCGATCTTATGACCCTACTCGAGGAGAAAAAATGAAAATCATACTTATATCCGCACTCAGTGCGCTAACTCTATGGGGCGACGTTTACGCCACGTTTGAATCTCAGGCATACCGTGAAGCCTCTTTGGGAATGAATGCATCGGGCATTGTCAAAAGAGTCGCCGTCCAAAACGCCGATCATGTGAAGAAAGGCTCTCTCCTCCTCGAACTCGACAGTGCCGAAGAGCATCTCTCGCTTCAGATGGCAAAAGCCGATTTGGAAGCGCTGAGCAAAGAGTGTACGTTTTTAAGCGATCAATACGCCCGTTACGAGAAGAGTGCACAGGTGTTTGATAAAAATACCCTCGACAAGCTCAAATCTGAGCTGGGGACGAAACTTGCCCAGCGTGAACGCGCCCGATTGTCGGTTGCCTATGCTGAGCAAAAAATCTCCAAAATGCGCCTCGTCGCTCCGTTTGCGGGAAGCATTTCCGAAAAAAACATCGAGATAGGGGATATGGTATCTTCGATGGGGGGAACACCTCTGTTTAAACTCATCAGTGACCAGACAAAACTCCTGATCCAATACGATTCAAAATTTGCCGCCGGGGTCAAGGTAGGAGACCGTTTCTGCAGCTCCATCGACGGAAAATCGACAGGAAAATGTTCAAAAATCACCCGAATCTACCCCTCCATCAACGCTAAAAACCGTCAAATGACTGCCGAAGCCGATGCTGCAGGTCTCCGTCCCGGAACATTCGGTGACGGAATGATCGTCGCTAAATAGGATTTATTATGCACAAAATTGCTATTACCCGCCCCATCACGACCATTATGTTCGCCCTCGCTCTGATCTTTTTCGGGCTGGTTGAACGCGCAGGGATGCCCTCCGGGCTTTATCCAAACGTCGATTTCCCGATCGTTATCGTCACCACAACCTATAAAGGGGCAAATGCCGACATCGTTGAGAGTAAAGTGAGCGATAAGATCGAAGAGGCGGTGAGCGGCATTTCAGGGCTTGAAACCCTCAGTTCAGACAGCTCTAAAGGGGTCAGTGTCGTTGTCGCTCAGTTCAAACTCTCAAAAGACCTTGATGAAGCGGTGAACGATGTCCGCGACAAAGTCTCCAGCATTCAGCTCCCGAACGAAGTGGATAAACCCTCCGTCGATAAACACTCCCTTGACTCCGCACCTGTCATTACCCTGTTTTTAGCGGGCGGTGACACACAAAAGGTGATGAAACACGCCGATGAGATTCTAAAACCGCGGCTGCAGCGGATAGAGGGGGTGGGGAGTGTAAGCGTTGCAGGGCTGCGTAAAAAACAGATCCGAATCACCCCCGATCCGGTATTGCTCGCCAAATATTCCCTTACCATGAGTGACCTGATCAATAGTATCCGTGCCCAAAATATCCGAATGGACGGAGGGAAAACGGTTGATAGTGCACATGAATACCAAATCCTCATCGATAACGACAGCAAAACTGTAGAAGCCCTCAGTACGCTTCGAATACGTGATGGATTGAGCTTAAGAGATGTGGCTTCGGTAAGCGATACCTTAGCCGAAGAGCGCAGTTTTGCCTCATTGGATGGAAAGACCGGGGTTCTGCTCATGGTTAAAAAGATCACAGGAGCCAATGAAATCGCCATTGCCGATGCCGTGAGAGTGCAATTGCCAGCCTTGGCTGCACTGGAGCCTGCTATGACCCTAACACCCTTGCAGGATGCTACGGGGTATATCCGTGATACGCTTCACGGGGTTCAATTCGACCTTATATTGGGTTCGATTCTCGCCTCTCTCGTCATCTTTTTATTTTTACGAAATCTCACCCTTACCCTGATTGCCGCCGTCTCACTTCCGGTATCAATTTTCGGAGTCTTTGCAATCATGGGCTGGAGCGGACAAACATTCAACCTCCTTACCCTCACCGCACTCACCCTCGCCATCGGGATCATTATCGACGATGCTATCGTTGTCATCGAAAATATCTTTAAACGGCTCGAAGCGGGACGGGATCGCCTCAATGCCGCCATCGAAGGGGTAAGTGAGATCCTCTTCTCCATCGTAGCCATCTCCGCGATGCTCCTCGCCGTTTTCGTCCCCGTCGCCAAGATGAGCGGAATCGTCGGGCGTTTCTTCACCAGTTTCGGAGTGACGATTATCGCCGCCATCGGTGTCTCATTCATTATTGCGATCACCCTGATCCCGATGATCGCTTCCCAAATCGCCAAAGGGGAGCACAGCCGTTTTTACCATAAAACAGAGCATTTCTTTATCCGGATGGAAGAGCGTTATCGCACCCTCATCCATGCCGTACTCCATTACAAAAAAACGACCCTGCTCAGTGCATTAGGTGTTTTCATCGTCTCGATCATCCTCTCGGGGACACTGGGGATGGTGTTTATGCCCAAAGAGGATAAAAGCCAGTTTGACATTACCCTCAAAACCCCTGCGGGAACAAGTATCCATGCGATGAAACAGCTCTCGCTCAATGCACAGAGACTCATCGGAAAAATGGCCGAAGTCGAGTATTGTACCCTCTATGTCGGACGGGGAACGGATCAAAAAGCAAATGAATCGGCGCTCTATGTCCGGCTCAAACCCCTTGATCAGCGCGACCGGAGTCAAAGCGATGTGATGAAAGAGACCCGATCCATACTGGAGCGTTTAAAAGGGTTCACGATGACCAGCGTCACCGAAGTCAATGACATTGCCGGCTACGAGATCAATACCCCCTATCAAGTTATCCTAAAAGCCCAAAGTGCCGAAGAGGCTGAAGCCTCTGCCCTAAAACTGATGAAGCTCCTTAAAGGTATTCCGGGGACAACGGATGTGCAAAGCAATATCCAGCCTAAAGCACCGCAGCTGAGCATCACCGTCCTCACTCAAAACGCCACCCGCCTCGGGGTGAATGTCGATGAGATCGCCCGTGTAATCGCCAGCGGCTATTCGGGAGACGGTACGATAACCTTTGTCCGCGAACGGGGGAAAGAGTACGATGTCGTGATGCGTCTGAACGATACCAAACGCCAAAGCATCGACACACTCAACTCCCTCAATGTCCGCACCTCATCGGGCGGAACAGTTCCCCTCTCATCGGTGGTTTCAATCACTACGAGCCAAGCACCGACGACGATCAAACGGTTCGACCGACTTAAAAAGGTGATTGTCGGAGCCGACATAACTAAAGCCCTTCCGCTCGATAAACTGGTCAAAATTGTCTATGATCGCCAAGGTGAGTGGTTGGATAAAGGGGTAGCTTTCGAGCTCGACGGCGATGCCAAACATATGCAAGAGAGCAACGAAGCGTTCGGCATGGCGATCGGTGCGGCACTCGTTATGATCTATCTGATCCTCGCCGCCCTATACGAATCACCTCTCCAGCCGCTCATCATCATGAGTGCATTGCCGTTAAGCTTTACAGGGGCATTTATCGGTCTGTGGGCAGCAGGGATGAATATGTCGCTCTTTAGTATGATGGGGCTGATGCTCCTACTGGGACTGGTGGGGAAAAACTCCACCCTCGTCGTCGATGCCGCCAACCGCCTCCAAAATGCTGGGAAACCGCTCGATGAGGCGATCGTCGAAGCAGGAATCTCCCGTTTGCGCCCGATTCTGATGACGACGACCGCAATGTGTTTCGGGATGCTCCCTCTCGCCCTCTCGGTCGGGGAAGGTTCGGGAGTAAAAGGGCCGATGGGGGTTGCCGTTATCTGCGGACTGCTCCTCTCGACGCTGACCAGCCTACTCGTCGTCCCTGCGTTGTACAAAGTACTTGCGCCGCTTGATGCGAAACTCCGCAAATTCTATACGATTAAAAAATAACCTTTTTTTGCCTCTTTTGAGGCAATGCCCCTCCAGAAATCTTTGGACTATTTTTTGCTAGTACTCCTGTAATAATAGTTATAAGGAGTACAATTGCAGGTACAAACACACGGTTCCTATCCGTTTTCAAACCCTTTTGGTACCTCCTCCTATTCCCCTCCTCCTACCTATAAAGAGATATCACAATCAGGGGAACTTGACCAACTCAAAGATAATTTCAGTATGATTTCCCAAGAGCTAAACCCCTCTGAACGGAAACTCTATAACACTCTGCTGAATGAACAAAACTACCAAGCCGCCAAAGGGATCGTGACCGTCGGATTTATGCGTGCGGCCGGTATTTATCACGACAGTAACGGAGATACCCTCTCAGGAGTATCCCTCTCAGAGGATCTGACAAAGGTATACCCGCCCGATTCCCAACAGGATCAAAATGCCCTTAAAGCGCTCCAAAACTATTTGAAACTAAATCCCTCTTCACTCGCACCGGATACAGAGAGACGCGGTAGTCTGCTCGATCTAAAAATCTAACTCTCTTTCCGCAATATACCCGTCCTCTTTTTTCAAATTCCGACGCATCGTCTCACGTACATAATCCATCCCGTTATAAAACTCCCGCATCATCACAGAAAAGAGATACGACCCTTGGGCACTTACGTTTTCCCCTTGCACTCTGCCAAAAAGTTTTAGGAAGAAACTCTCGATCCATAAATGCTCTGCAGAGTGAGATAGACCGAATAACTCGACCATCATCCGATATTGCGCAATCGGACGTGTCGGAAAAGTAATCGCATGGGTGATGGGCAAGCGATTTTTGGATAATGTTTCGGCATACTCAGGGAGCGAAAAGGTATTCGCATAAAGGGTATCGCCAATAAAACTAAATGCACCGCTCCCGATCCCGACGTATTCGCTCCGCTCAATCACGTACTCATCGATAATCCCCTCACATGCCAATGACCATGCCCAGCTCGATCTCTGTATGTATATACCACTCATCCGCTCCATGATGATACGGTAGAAGTTCGCTTCATGGGTATCACTGAGGGTTCCCCATCGCTGACTCAAACTCTCCCGAATCCCGGGTGCGTACATCAGCGGATAAAAAGTCACTTGGGGCGGTCGAAGTTTGAGAATCGTATCAATCTCATGATGCAGCTCTTCGATGCTTTGATTGGGATAGTTGTAAATCATATCGATATTGACAATCGGGAAAGAAGAAAGATTGCATTCTACAATGGCATACTGCTCTTCTGCGGAACCGAATTTTTTATACCGCCCGATCTGTTTGAGGGTATCGTCATTAAAACTTTGTATCCCGATGGAAAGACGATCGATTTTACCTTTTAGATTTGCATTTTCCAAATCAGTCACATGCCGAGGATCGCTCTCGCACGACACCTCACGGATATCAAACAGCAATTTTGCCAAATCAATCGTCTCTCCCAGCTCACGCGGGAGGATTGTCGTCGTTCCACCTCCAAAATAGATCGAGTCGAACCGATATCCAAGCGCATGAACCATCTGCATCTCTTGATGTAACAGTTCAAAGTACCGCTTGGCACTCGGTTCGTCAAATCGGAACTTATGGAAGGAGCAATACGGGCATAAAGTGAGACAAAAAGGGATATGAACATACAGCAATCGCGACGTTTCATCGGGTGCAGCCGGTAATGATTTTTGGGTGGGTTTGAGATGAAGATACTTTTTCACAGCCCATCGCATTGTTGCCGAAGCAATCTTTTCAGCAAGGCCCCAGCGGATATCTGAGATGTCACGGTAATCAATCATGGATGCTATACCCCTCTAATGGGTCATATTATAACATGGGCAAAGTGCTTAGTTGACTCAAAAAAACCTCAACCGAACTCCTGCTATAATTACACCACTTTGACCAAAGACACTGATATGACCTTAACCGATTTACAGCTCCACTTAAGTGCCGCTTCTCCTGCCGTAACCGAGGAATATACCCGATTGTTTCACGGACGCGGCAATGCGTATAAAGGATATCGGTTTCTTACCGTTGACAGCGTAGACAAAGTGCTGTTTGTAGTATTGTTTGATCCGGACGAGGAGGAAAATGCACTTATCGCCATGCTACGCGATTTCTATACTCGCGAGGGCAAATGGAAAACGTTTGTACTCCAGCAGCGCTACCTCCCATCCTCCCCATCGATTGTAATAGAGGGTGAATTGCCACACGAGACGTACGCCATTGAAAACGGTCTCAAATATCATGTCAACTTCCTCAGTGCCCAGAATATCGGATTCTTCCCCGACATGAAAATCGGTCGCTCATTCGTCCGTAACCATTCAAGCGGTAAAAATGTCCTCAACCTCTTCTCCTACACCTGCTCGTTCTCCGTTGTCGCTACCGATGCGGGAGCAAACGCCGTTGTCAATGTCGATATGAACAAAAACGTCCTCACGATGGGGAGAGAAAATCACCGTCTGAACGCCATTGAGACGAAAAATGTGGAGTTTATGCCCTACAACATCCTCAAATCGTGGAGCCGTATCCGCAAAAGCGGGCCGTATGATCTCATCATTATTGATCCCCCCAGTTTCCAAAAAGGCTCCTTTGCCGCCACAAACGATTACGAGAAAATCATCCGACGGCTCCATGAGTTCGCTGCAGAGGAGTGTACCGTCCTCTCAGCGCTTAATGCACCTGAACTCGACAGTGAATTCATCAAAAACCTTTTTAGAGAAAATGCCCCCGAATTTCGGTATATCGAAAGATTAGAGAATGTGGAAACATTCCCCGAATCCGAGGAGGAACGAAGTCTTAAAAATCTGGTTTTCAAAAAAGAGCTTACAACGTAGGATAATCCAGATACCCTTCTTCACCCTGCGTATAAAAGGTATCGGGATCGGGCTCATTGAACGGTCCCTTTTGCGCAAACCGCTCAGGCAGATCCGGATTCGCCAAAAAGAGCGCTCCAAATGCCACCGCATCCGCCAATCCGCTTTCTATCGCTGTATTTCCTCTCTCCTGTGTATAACCGCCGTTCGCGATCAAAATACCGTTATAAGCTTTCCTCAAAATACTCAGTTCAACGACATTTGCCCCGTGTCGTATATCCCCTTCCAACGCATCGATGATATGGAGATACGCCAAATTATAACCGTTTAGTTTCTCACAGATATAGGAAAAATGGCGCTCGGGATCGGAATCTTTCATGTCATTAAACGTACCGCTGGGGGAGAGTCTTACTCCTGTTTTATCCGAACCGATGGCAGAAATAATCCCTTCGATAATCTCAAATAAAAACCGTGCCCGATTCTCAACCGAACCACCGTAAACATCATCTCGAACATTGGTTCCATCCCGCAAAAACTGATCGATCAGATAACCGTTGGCTCCGTGAATCTCAACCCCGTCAAATCCTGCTTCAATGGCATTCTTGGCTCCCTGAACATACTGCTCAACGACGGTTTTTATCTCTCCTATGCTAAGGGCATGCGGCGTTACAAACTCTTTCATCCCCTCGGGCGTATAGATACTGCCGGCAGGTTTGATGGCGGAAGGGGCGAAAGGGAATGCCCCCTGATGAAATGCAGGGTGAGAAATTCTACCGACATGCCAAAGCTGTAAGAAGATCCGTCCCCCCCTCTCATGTACCGCCTGAGTCACATTTTTCCACCCCTCAACCTGCGCAGGGGTATGAATACCGGGGGTATAAGGATAACCGACACCCCGTGGCGAAATTTGAGTCGCTTCGGTAATGATGAGGCCGGCAGAGGCTCTTTGGGCATAATATTCCGCCATATTCTGATTGGGAACATTATCCGCAATACTGCGGCACCGTGTCATCGGTGCCATAAATATCCGGTTTCGTAAAGGGAAGTTTCCGATTTTAATAGGAGAGAACAAGTCCATATCATACTCCTCTAAGAAGATAGTTAGGTCATTGTCCCACAATACGATTTACATAATAATGAATAATATTGAGTAATTTTTATTTGAAATCCAAAGAGAGATTTTAATCCTTTTCTTGTGTACACGCGATGACGATATTTTTGTCCCGTGCATACTCAACACCCCAATCGATCATCATCTCTAAAATAGGACGTATTGCCTCTCCGTGCGGAGTAAGACTGTATTCAACTTTAGGGGGTACTTGTTCGTAAATAACACGGCGGATCAATCCGTTCTCTTCCATCTCCCGCAACTGCTGCGTCAGCATCTTTTGGGTGATACGGGGAATAAGACGGAGCATCTCTCCGTTACGCAACACTTTTTTATCGTGCAGATGCCATAATATAAGCCCTTTCCATTTTCCGCCGATCAGTTCGAGGGTCAGTTCAAAGGGGCAATTAAAAGGGAAATTGATCATATATAGTTACCTTTTGGTATGTACAGTACTTTTTAGTGCGTTCTTGACTAAATATACTGTATTGTATAAAATCTCACCTGATACAACCTTGAAGGAAATATTATGAAACGTGTATTACTATTGAACCTGCATCAAAAATATGAGGGGATCGCCAACGGAAATTTGACCAAAGATCTTCTCAAAGAGGCAAAATCATTTTTTCTGAATCATGGATATGAGGTACAGGAGACAACCATCGACGAAGGGTATGATGTCGCCGAAGAGTTGGAAAAATTCAAATGGGCCGATCTCTTTTTCGTCCAATCCCCCGTCTATTGGATGGGATTGCCGTGGCTGGGGAAAAAATACATCGACGATATTTTCTCGGGCGGAGTCAATACGGTCACCTATGCGA
>NZ_JAHFAQ010000158.1 GCF_023250475.1 Sulfuricurvum sp.
AGACGGATTCGGGCATTTTCTCTTCACATTCCCACTCGAGCAATTCCAAATTCCCTTTAATATACGTAATCGGGGTGTTGATTTCGTGGGTGATCGCTGCAGCAAGACGTCCGACACTCATCAGTTTGGCATCATTGATTTTATCCTCTTTCAACCGCTCCAAATGGGTAACATCAATAAAATAGAGGATGTGGTACTCTTCACTGCGGATCATGGGGTTGGGCATTGAACTGATATGTACTGTATAGTATCGGGTGTTTTGGTCGGGATCGATCGTCACGATTCTCCCTTTTATCTCTCCGTTATGAACCTTCATGAAAATCGATTCCAACGTCTCTTTTCTCGTACATCCTCCCGAAACGATTTGCTCCAGTCCATAGGATGTTTCTACCATCCAAGAATAAACGGCACACGATGCGAAAAAATCTTCGTTTCGATCGTGTACGTTTGCCTCCAAATACTTTTTATTGACCAAAATGGCCTCATAGCGATGATCGAACAATACGGTCAAAGAGGAATCATAATCAATCAGCTGCTCCATACTCGCCAAAATCGCCCGATTGACTTCGCTGACGTCCTGTGCGATACAAACGATCTCCTCTATCTCATGGCGGTGATTGCGTATCGCGTAAACAGTGCTGTCAACCGTTATTAAATGACCTTGTGCATTAACCAACTCAAGAATTCCCCGATAGATTTCTCCCGCTTTAAGACGCTCACGTACCAATGAGCGTAAAAAATTCCAAAAACGGCGCTCAACAAACCGCATCCAATGACTGCCGATCATGGTATCGCTCTGGTAGCCCAATAAACGACACAGCAGATCATTAACCTCGATGATAAGACCGTTCTCTTCCATTCGGATCAAAAGGGATGTTTTTGAGATCGCTCCGAACATCAAATTGATTTGTTTAAACGCTTTTTGAGCCTGTTTTGCCTCAAGGGATTGACGCATCAAGCGCTCGGCAACTTTTTTTACCGCACTGGGCAAAAGCGGTTTGAGGAGATATTTATCCACCCCGACATCAATCGCCTGTAAAAACAGATCGCTTCCGTGAGCACTTGAAATGACGACCGTTTTAATCGCGGGATTTTCCGTTTTACTCCGATTGATCGTCTCGAAAATTGTACTGTTCATCTGCATCGGATGGAGGATTAAGAGATCAATATCCTCAAAAATGTCCGGCACAGTATTTTGAACCGTGATCTGTGCATCAAATCCTAATAGCACTTCTCCGAAAGGGTCATGATTCGGGCTGTTATCCCCGATAGCCCAGTCGGTGACATAAACAATTTTAATATTTTCTACCATTGTTCCACATTCTTTTTTATAATGGTACATTAATTTTTTTCATCTGCCTATAATCTTCTTAGGATACAATCGCCTTTACCATTCTTCCATGAGGATTCAATCCATGAAAAAACTGCTATTTATACTTCTGGCCTGTAGCGCGCTGAGTGCTGAGGATATCTATGAAGGAGATGTGAACGCTGCCGAAGCGTATGAGATGCAAAAAAAAGGGTCAGCCATCATCGTCGATGTCCGTACAACGCTCGAATACATCTATACCGGACACGGTGAGGGATTTATCAACATCCCCGCTTACGAGTGGACCTATATCCCCAAATCGATCGAAGATCGGGTAAAAAGTTCCGAATTTGAGGTTAAAACCGATAAGGCAAAAAGTCACGTCGATACTCAAAAACTTTACGATGCCAAAGAGGTATTCAATAAAAACTTCGTCAGTGATGTCATGAAAGCGATGAAACTGCGTAATGTCGATTCGGTCATACTGGTCTGCCGCAGCGGTCCTCGCTCGAGTGCCGCAGCCAACCTCCTCGCCAAAGAGGGGATTAAAGCTTACAATCTGGAAAACGGATTTATGTTCGGATGGAAAGAGGCGAAACTCCCCTACGACGGGTATTGATACCGTTATCTTCGGATAACGTCGCTCTCTTTGACCCACAGCTCTTCATCTGCCCTCTGCCAAACACGATCAACGAAATATCCGGTAATCTTGATCCAGCCGTTGTTCGATGTTCCTGAGGTAAACGAACGCCGCGCTTCCCATGTATCAACCTTAGCCCCGCCGGGAGCGTTGTATACCGGTGCATTGGTCGCCATACGATAGGCGGACGGTCCCGATTTCTTCGTTGTAGCCGAGGCCGTAGCGGGAACTTTCAATTCAGGTGCAGGGGATGCTTTTTTGACTTTCTCGGGAACACTGACGCTTTGTACCGTCAATTTGGTTGTTTTCGGCGGTATCGGCTTTGGAGCTATCGGTGCTTTGAGTTTCGCGGCTTGTATCTCATTTTGAGCCAATTTTTGGTTCAGCACTTTGTTGAGATGTTCCGTCGGAGTAACCGCTTTCGTCACAGTCTTCTCCTGCACGGCAGGACGCTCTTTGTAGACTACTTTTTCAACAATCTTCTCTTTCACTACGGTTTTAGCCAAAGAACCGCTTTTGAGATTGGCAATGGTCGCCTGAGCGGATGAGAGCTCACGCTGCAGCGCAACGATTTTTGCCGTCGGTTCCACCACTTTCGTAACAATTTTCTCCTGTACAACAGGGCGGTCTTTATAAACCACTTTTTCTACGACTCTCTCTTGGGTAACCGTTTTAACACCCTTTTTAAGATTTGCAATCATTGCCTGTGCCGATGCGAGTTCGCGTTGCAAAGCAACGATTTTTTCCGTAGGCTCGACCACTTTCGTAACAATCTTCTCCTGCATAACACTCTGAGCAGGAGCTTTCTGCATTTGAATAATCAGGGCATTGGCTTTAGCCAGCTCGTTTTGAAGGGCTTTGATTTTTGGCGTTTGATCCACTGCAATCGGTGTGTTCGCAGCGACTTTTGCCGTGCTTTGCGGTTGGCTTGACGGATGACTTCGAAGCTTCTCGATTTCAGCTTTGGCGCTGTTTAGCGATACTCGCAGCGCCATTGCCTCTTTATCCGTTTTACCCATCGATTTTTCAAGCTGTTCCCGCTCTGATTTGGCTTTGAGCAAAGCGCTTTTTAGACTTTCGCGCTCAATTTTTCCTACTTTTATCGTATTGGTCTCTTTGGCAAGACGCTCGTTTTGAGTAACCGTATCGCGATATTGCTGATCTTTGGAGGTCAGCGATTTTTCTAGACTTTGGATGACCCCCTGCTTTTGGGAAAGGTCTCGTTCCATCTCGGTATTGCGTTTTTTGATCTGCAAAAGGTCGCTGTTGTTTTGTTTGATCTGATTTTCAAGAACGGCGATCCGTTGTTGATATCCTTTGATCTTGGCTGCGGCATCACTCGGAGTGAGGTTGTTTTGTTCCTGACGACACTCTTCGTATTTTTGACGAAGTTTTGCCACTTCATTGAGAACCGTTTGAGGATCATTGGCTCCATAGAGATAGATGGCACACAAAGCGCTCACTAAAATTGCTCTCACACACATCCTTTTTTAGTTAGCTTTACGCCCATTTCCAAATGGTGGGTATAGGGGAATTGATCGAATGCCGCCATCGCATCAATCGTATGGGTACGTCTCAATATCTCCAAATCACGAAGCAATGTTTCAGGGTTACAGGAGATATAGAGAAGGTGGTCAAACCGAGAGGCAAAGGCGCACGGCTCGTCTCCCAGTCCGGCACGCGGCGGATCGACAAAGAGAGTTTTGAGATGATAATCGGAGACATTTAATCCCTCAAGACGGCGAAACTCGCGGACTCCGTCAAGTGCCAACGTAAACTCTTCGGCCGATAGGCGGACAAACTCGATATTATCAACACCGTTGAGTGCCATATTTTGTTTTGCCGCATGGATGGAGGCTTTGGAAATCTCCGTCGCCAATACCCGATCAAACTTCGACGCAAACGGAATCGTAAAGTTCCCCGCGCCGCAGTAGAGCTCCAATAAATCGCCGCCGATCCCCTCAAGTTGCCCCAATGACCATTCGATCATCTGCTCATTGACTCTTGGGTTAGGCTGGGTAAAACTGTTTTCAATATGGATGTAACGGTATTCGCGACGATTGATGCGGAGTTTTTCGCTAACGTAATCTTGGGTAAG
>NZ_JAHFAQ010000159.1 GCF_023250475.1 Sulfuricurvum sp.
CTCTCCGCCGTAGTTTTTTTCCCATAATTCCGGCTCATCATCCCCACCGATCCCTTTGGTTATCACCATTCGATCGCTTGCATTAAGTGCATATGCCGCAAGACGAACCATAAGACGCTGATCGGTTTCTGAGGGGTGTTGGGCTATTGTGATCTCATGGGTCTCATAGTAATTTCGATCCATATCGGCTATATTGAGCTGTACTTTGTAAATCGTCGAACCTGCGGCCATGAGAACTCCTTGTAAGTATGCAACTATGACACAACAGGGCTTAGTAACCATTCTATACTCAGCTCTAATCGGGCTATTAGCCGATAAATGGTAGAATTTTGAATGATACAAACCATACCGATTGAAACCTTTTTAGAATCTTCCCATACCTATGACCTCATCATCGATGCGCGAAGCCCGCACGAATACGGTGAGTCCCATATCCCTTTGGCGCAAAATTTTTATGCACTGAATAACGAAGAACATCACGAAATCGGTATAATTTATAAACAAATATCCCCTTTTGAAGCACGCGTAAAAGGGGCTTCCTACGTCTGCCTCAATGCCGCCCGCCATATTCACGATATCTATCCGGCATTTACCCCAAACTCCAGAATTGCGATCTATTGCGCGCGCGGCGGTATGCGTTCCTCATCGCTGGGAACGATTTTATCCGACATCGGTTATCGGATTGACCGTGTTATCGGCGGTTACAAATCGTACCGTACCTTTGTTACCGGATATTTGGAAGATATCCCTCCGCTCAATTTTATAACTCTTGCCGGAAATACGGGGTGCGGAAAAAGCGACCTTCTCAATGAATTGGAAAATGTGGTCGATCTTGAAAAAATGGCCAACCATTACGGTTCGGTATTCGGCGATGTCAACGGGGCGCAGCCCACCCAAAAAGAGTTCCAAAATCGACTCACCCATGCCCTCCTCGCCCTAAAACCTGAAAAAAAGGGGTTTGTCGAAGCCGAAAGCAAACGGATCGGAAAAATCATGCTCCCCGCTTCTCTCTACAAAAAAATGGAAGAGGGATTTCGAATTGAGATTACAGCTCCCATAGAACAGCGTATTGAACGGATCATGCGGATGTACGATGCAATGGATGAAACCTTCTTTATGGAACGGATGGAACGAATTTCCCCCTACATCAGCCGTGACCATAAAACCTCTGCCATCGACGCATTTGAGAACGGTGATTTGCCCAGAGTTTCCGAAATCTTGTTGACACAGTATTATGATAAAGTGTACAAAGTGACGATCAAACCCGATATGAGTATCCACAACGATGATCACTCAAAAACACTCGACATTCTCAGAGGAATTCAAGATGAACAACAGCGCTAAACTGACGAAATTCGTCCGTGCTTCGGGATGTGCCGCCAAACTCTCCCCCGGCTCGCTCGAAAATGTCACCTGCCATCTGAAATCGTTTCATAAAGATCTCCTCGTCGGATTTGAGGGGAATGAAGATGCGGGGGTTTATCGGATCAATGAAAGCCTGGCGATGGTGCAGACGGTCGATTTTATCACCCCCGTCGTGGATGACCCCTTCATCTACGGTCAAATTGCGGCGGCGAACTCTCTAAGCGACGTGTTCGCGATGGGAGGTGATGCCAAAACGGCACTCAACCTCGTCGGATTCGACGGCAAAAATCACCCTACCGAAATCTTGACTGAGATTCTCCGAGGCGGGCAGAGCAAAGTGCAAGAGTGCGGAGCGGTAATCGTCGGGGGACATACGATCGAGACGCCTGAGATGCTCTATGGCCTATCCTGTACCGGATTTGTCCACCCTGATAAAATCTTGCGTAACAACACAGCTCATGTGGGAGATTTGATCGTCCTCACCAAACCTCTGGGATTGGGGATTTTAATAACTGCTATAAAAGCCGATCTTCTAGATGAACCGATTGTGATCAAAGTCGCTGATACGATGCGTACTCTTAATTATAAAGCCTCATTGATCGCACGGGAATTTGACGCGCATGCGTGTACCGATGTAACGGGATTCGGCTTTTTAGGTCATTTAGCGGAGATGAGCGGAGGCACTAAAACGATAGAAGTAGAGTGCTCCGCCATCCCGTTTTTTGCCGAAGCGTTACCGATGGCCTCTATGGGAATTATCCCTGCGGGAAGCTATGCCAACAAAGAGTATCTCGAATCCAAAGTACACTTCAAACGTGATATTGGAGCCGATATGGAGATGATCCTTTTTGATGCGCAGACATCAGGGGGACTTTTGATCGCTGCGACTCCTGAAAATGCCCGCCGTATTGTAGAACGTTCTCTTGAGGAAGGGATACCCTCAGCGATTGTCGCACAGGTTATCGCTAAAACCGATACCGATATTATTGTAGGATAACACGATGCACCGACGCGAATTTATGAAAATTACCGCTGTTTCAGGGGCTATTTGCCTGACCCCCTCTTTTCTAACCGCCGCCTCAACTTCGAAGTTCAATGAAGGGCTTGCCCTCTATGACATCCGCTGGAGCTTTGATCTCTCCCTTCATAAGGATAAAGAGTGCGCCCTTTGGGTTCCCCTCCCCTCTGATATCAGCGGATTCCAGCGCCTTATCAAGCTTGAAAATTCAACCGAGGCAGAGACCCATTTCGAAAGCGACCACAACCGTTACGGCGCGCGTACCTTTTATGCCCGTTGGGAGAAGAGTGCCGTGAGTAAAACACTCGGACTCTCAATGACCGTAGCACTCAGAGATCGTCAATGCGACTTCCGTCCCAAACGGATCTGCCCCGAAATACTCGAACAATCTCGTGAATTTTTAATGCCTACCGCCCATATTCCGACGGATGGAGCGGTTGGCAAAGTTGCTAAAAATATTATCGGAAGAGAAAAAGATCCCCTCAAAAAAGCCCGAAAAATCTACGATTGGATTATTGCCAACGGCTACCGCGACGAGAGTGTCAAAGGGTGCGGAGTCGGAAGCCCCAACGCTATGCTCTCCCAACTCGAACGAGAGGGTCGTATGGGGGGCAAATGCCTCGATATGTCGGCGCTCTGTGTCGCGCTGATGAGGGCATCGAATATCCCCGCACGGGAAGTCATGGGGATTCGTGTCGGAGATTCTCGTCTCTCTCCAGCATTCGGCGCGGGCGAAGATATCACCAAAGCGCAACACTGCAAAGTGGAATTTTTTATTCCAAATATAGGGTGGATACCGTGCGATCCTGCCGATATCACCAAACTGGTACTCAAAGAGGGAATCGAGAAAAACTCCCCCCGTGCAATGGAACTGGCAAACAAGTTCTTCGGCTTTTGGGAGAACAACTGGATGGCCCTCAACCACGCCCGAGATTTTGACCTCTACCCCGCCAATACCCAAGGCTCGCTCGATTCGTTCGGCTACCCGTACGGCGAAGTGGACGGCGAATATCTCGATCCTTTCGAGCCGAAAAGCTATCGTTATACGATCCGCTCCGCAAAAGAGGTTTGATGATTCTCGACTGCCGTGATATGGATTGCCCGCGTCCCGTACTGGAGACGAAAAAAGCACTCGATGCCCTCCCTGAAGATGCGACTCTCACCGTAGAGGTGAACACCCTCAGCGGACGGGAAAACTGCAAACGCTTCGCCCTCTCACAACACTGCACCTTTACCGAAGAGACTCTCAATGATGGAGCGACACGCCTCACTATCGTTAAAGGAAGAGGATACGTTGAGAACGACGAGGAGAACCCCATCGATGTCATGATGCAGCAGGAGAGACGCAGTGCGGTACTCGTGCTCTTCGGTGCACTCATCACGGCGCTTCTATCCGCTTCATGCTGCATTGTTCCGACCCTTTTTATGGTATTCGGAATCTCCTTCGCCGGGGTTATCAATGTTCCTGAGCTCAACAGTTATCGCTGGCTGTTTACCGCCTTTGCCGTTTTGATGCTGAGCATCGGATTTTACCAAATGGTGATCAAAAAACAGATCGAATGCGACTGCGTCCCAAGCCTCACCTCCAAAATCCTCCTGATCCTTTTTTGGGGATTGTTTCTCTTTAGCCTTGCCGCCCTTTTCTATCACTATTATGAGGTA
>NZ_JAHFAQ010000063.1 GCF_023250475.1 Sulfuricurvum sp.
TTTGTTGCAAAAACTGCGAAGGAACCTCGTTAGATCGAGAATTCTAATTTTCGCAAGTGCGCCGGGTATCCCGCCGAGGGAAACTCAGCGTTAGCGTAACCGAGGGGATGTATTCCCTCGGTGTTTAAACTAAACAAGAAAGGACTATAAAAGATGGCAGTACCTAAAAGAAGAGTGAGTCATTCTCGCGCCGCAAAACGCAGAACTCACTATAAAATTTCTCTAGCGCGTCCCGTAAAAGATAAAGACGGCACGTACAAATTGTCTCACTATGTCAACCCGACAACCGGTGAGTATAAATAATCGATGATTAGAATTGCAATTGATGCAATGGGCGGGGACTTCGGTCCCGAACCGATTGTTAAAGGGACACTTGAAGCTCTGAAAGAAATGAAGTTTCAACCAATTCTAGTTGGTAAAAAAGATGAGATCTTATCTTTATTACCCAAGGGCTATAAAGATAAGATTTTAATTGTCGAAGCAGACGATGTCATCGATATGGGTGATGCCGCTACCGACGCCCTTAAGCGTCAAGAGAGCTCAATCTATAAAGCAATAGAACTCGTCCGTAACGGTGAAGCCGACGGCGTTGTCAGTGCAGGCCACAGCGGTGCGACCATGACTTTGGCTACCCTGCGGTTGGGACGTCTTAAAAATGTCCTTCGTCCTGCTTTGGTAACCTCCATGCCGACCAAAAGCGGTAAGCGCAGTATATTGATGGATGCGGGTGCCAACGTTGACTGCAAAGCAGAACACCTTTTCCAATTTGGGATCATGGGATACTACTATGCTCAGGATATGTATAAGCTAAGCTCTCCTCGTGTCGGCTTGCTCGCTAACGGTGAAGAAGATTCCAAAGGGAATGAAGTTACCAAAGAGGCCTTCAAATTGCTCGACGGGCAAAAAGGGTTTATCGGTAACGTTGAGGGGAATAACATTTTCGACGGCAGTTGTGATGTTATCGTGTGTGACGGATTTATCGGAAATCTTGTCCTCAAAGCTTCTGAGGGGGTTGCTTCAACCATCAGTTTCTTTATCAAAGAGTATATTCGTAAATCACCGATAGCCATCACGGGTGCATTGCTTATGCGAAAAGTATTCCGTCTACTCAAAAAACAAATCGATTACGCTGAAATCGGCGGTGCCCCTTTGGTCGGTATCAAAGGGTGTGCGATCGTCAGTCACGGTAAAAGTAATCCAAAAGCGATCAAAAACGCGATTTTTCAAGCCATTCGCTACGTTAACACCGGTGTAAATGAACATATTGAAAAGCGTCTCGAAGAGCTTAAACAATAAACGTCGATCCCTTATAAAGGCCTAACTATGTACGCTGCGTTTCGTTCCATCGGAGCTTATGTTCCCTCTAAAATCCTTACCAATGCCGAGTTAGAAGTGATGGTTGATACCAGCGATGAGTGGATCACCAAACGGACCGGGATCAAAGAACGTCATATAGCCGCGGAAAATGAAACTACCAGCGATATGGGTGTCAAAGCCGCTGAAAAAGCCATTGAACGCTCCGGAATCGATAAAAGCCAAATCGATATGCTTATATGTGCCACCATCTCTCCCGATTATTTCTGTATGCCCTCCACCGCAACCATTATTGCTACCAAACTCGGCCTTGAGAAAATCACCGCCTTCGACGTATCTGCAGCATGTACAGGCTTTGTCTACGCACTGAGCGTAGCCAAAGCGTTTATCGAATCGGGTATGAAAAAAAATATTCTGATCGTCGGGGCTGAACGTCTGAGTACCATCACCGACTATACCGACCGAGGAACCTGTATCCTCTTCGGTGACGGTGCCGGTGCCGCACTTATCAGCGCAACGGATAATAAATCGGAAGCTATCATCGATATCCATACCGGTTCTGACGGCGCCTATGCCGACTTATTGATGACTCCAAACGGCGGAAGCGGCTCAGCCCATGATGAACTTGACCGAGAAGCGGCAGGATGCTTCATGCGCATGAAAGGGAATGAAACCTTTAAAGTAGCGGTTCGTACTCTCACCAATGATGTTATTGAAATTTTAGAACAAAATAATATTGCCTCATCTGCTATTACCCACTTCGTTCCTCATCAAGCCAACTATCGGATTATCAAAGCGGTTGGTGATGCTCTTGAGTTAAAAGATGAACAAGTTGTTTTAACGGTAGAGAAGTATGGTAATACGTCCGGAGCTTCCATACCTATGGCGATCAACGACATCTATGAGTCGGGACGATTGCAAGAGGGTGATTTGATGCTTCTCGATGCCTTCGGCGGCGGTTTGACGTGGGGAAGCGCATTGGTTCCTTTCGCCGGAAAAGGTAAATAAAGCCCCTCTTTCGCTACAATTAACGACTTTTTTTAAAGGTCGTTCATGATTTATTCCAACCCTCTTATTTATATCGAAATCCACGAAAGTGAAATCCCCTGGCTTAAAATCTTTACCCAAGAACATCATAAAGAGTTCTCGCACTGTTCTAACAATGAAAAAAGAATGATATGGGAAGCGCTCGATATTATCGAAAAAGAGATGCTAGCATATTTCAACCCGACTAAAATCAATATTGCATCATTTGGTAATATGTTACCGAGAGTCCACTGGCATGTTATGGCACGATTTGAAAATGACAGCTATTTTCCGGAACCGATGTGGGGAATGAAACAAAAAGAGGGATTTATATTGACAGCTCCGATGGAGCCGTTTTTAGAGAAGGTTAAACGAGAGTTAATCTCTCGTTTGAATTAATAACGAGGTTTTGGTTTTTGTCCGCTGAAACTGCGTGAACGTTCACCACGGTCGTTACTGCCGCCACGTTCTCCACCGCCGCTACGCTCACCGCTGCCACTGCGCTCTCCGCCTCCGGCATTACGATCGTTGTTGCCTCGGTATCCGCCTCCACCGCTGCGGTTTCCGCCACTGCGATTACGATTAAACCCGCCGCTGCGTTGTCCGCCGCGATCACCACGACTTGCCAAATTGCTTAGGATTTTCTCCAAACGCTCAGCGGCAATACCGATATTATTCGGTCCCGCAACCGTATTGCGTTCCATCAATACAGAGATCAATTTATAAGCAATTTGTTCTTGATCGTAATCTTGTTTCAACAAATCAAGTACTTTATGCGCTTCATCGTAAACATGCTGCTTTTCGATTTCACGTACCAAACGGGTTACCTGAGCCTCTTTAACATCCAATTTACTTGGAATATAAGCGTGTTCCATCGTTGTACCGACTTTGGCACGGATACGTTGAAGTTCTTTAAATTCCATAGGCGTTACAAGGGTAATTGCAACCCCTTTTTTACCCGCACGTCCTGTACGTCCGATACGGTGAACATAGCTCTCAGGGTCAAACGGGATATGGTAGTTGAAAACGTGGGTAACGTCATCGATGTGCAATCCGCGCGCCGCAACGTCCGTTGCGATCAATACGTCAACCGCATCGGTTTTAAGCCCTTTGATAACACTTTCGCGTTGACGTTGTTCCATGTCCCCGTGTAAACCTTTTGCCATATATCCGGCAGCGGAGAGAACATTAGAGAGACGGTCAACCTCTTTTTTCGTACGGCAGAATACAACCGTTTTTTTAGCATCTTCAGAATCCATAAGACGGATGATTGCATCATCGCGCTCCGATTCTTCGATAACATAGTACTGCTGTGCGATGTCCGTATTTGTTGTCTCTGATTTGGTAATAGAAGCAAAAAACGGATTGACCAAAATACGCTCAGCAAGCTGTTTAATCGGAGCCGGCATCGTTGCTGAGAAAAGAAGAGTTTGACGCTCTGTCGGCAAATAGGTGAAAATCTCATTGATATCATCTAAAAAGCCCATATCGAGCATTTCGTCCGCTTCGTCCAAAATAACGGTTGATGGGGTGAACCCCTTGAGCATATTGCGGCTCAACATATCGAGCAAACGACCCGGAGTAGCGATGATAACTTGCGCACCGCGCTCGATAAGATCCATTTGGCGGTTATACGATGATCCGCCGTAAATCGTTACGGTACGAACACCGAGGTGTTTACCGTATTTGAAAATTTCATCACCGACTTGGTTTGCAAGTTCGCGTGTCGGTGTAATGATGAGGGCTTCAATCCCCCCTTTTAAATGCATTTTGTTAAGCGCCGGAAGACCGAATGCCGCTGTTTTACCCGTACCGGTATGAGCTTGTCCGACAACGTCACGCCCTTCCATAATAACTGGGATAACCATTTGTTGAATGGGACTTGGAGTTTTGAAACCGGCATAATTGATACTTTGCATAATCTCTTTTCTGAGACCGAAAGATTCAAATGTTACCAAGTTTTCGTCTGTGATTGCTTCTTCGATTACGTTCATTAATGACCCTTTGTATATACGCCATCGGAAAACCTATTTCCGACCAGTTACGCTTGCCCACTCATGGGGGAGAGAAATTTTGGATAAGTTTGGATTCTCATCCGCGAGGGCACCTTAGAAAAAGATTCGTCAATCTCTTTAGAAGGTACCCAAAATTCAAATGGAATTATAGCTGAATAATTTATAAAATACACTGATAGTTATACGTTAACAAAAGATAAAGATAACCTTTAGTTTCAAATCGTCTCTATTTTAATTGATTTTTTTAATCTTTTAAAACTATACTTCCAAAAATGTACACTATAATAAAAAAATTAGGAGTCAATAATGTTCACTGTAAAAATGGAAAAAGAGTGCGGTTGTTTCAAACGAAGCGGCATGGAAAGCACTAAAACGTTTGAAAACAAAGATGATGCAATGATCGAAGCCAATGCATGGGCAGAAGAGATGAACGAAACTTTTTGTCAAAAACACAATTTTGCCATCGTAGAAGAGGGAAATGAGCTTATCATCAAAGTTGAGATGAACTAAAGGGAAAAAATCCCTTTAGAATTTTAGATTAACCTGTTTAATCACCATTTTCTTCGACCAGATCGGATCTTTAAGATCGAGTATCTCTCTCACCTCATCGTTCACCAATCGATACGAGACCGTTATCACCGCTTGAGTCGAACCTGCGGCTATCGGTGATGAAAAAGCTTTTGTCCCTTGAGGCGGTATTGAGAAACTTTGAACAGTTTTTGCCGCTAAATGGGGAACTGTCGGCTTTCCGCGCTTGCTCAGATAATGAGCCGTAAGAGACAAAGTCTCGTTTTTAATCACTTTTGCACCGGTTAAATATTGAGTTTCAATGAGTATTTCACGTGAACCGAATCCGCTTGGAAGCGCATGCGGTTGAGGATTCACTAAAGTCACATCAAGCGAATTTGCATTTTTTCGCACTTCGACTTTGAGGGCATTTTGCCACATACTCTCAACATGACCGCCGATAAATCCGTGCTCCCGAATCAGACGCTTACGCGTTTGACCGTTTGCATTACGCAAAGTAGCGGCAATCCCCTCTTTACGAGGACTCATATGACAATCGACACACGTTTTTGAGCTGTTTTTAAACTCTGATTGCATATCGATAAATCGATGCCCCTCTTCAGAGGTATCGTTTGCATGGCAAACAAAACAGAGCTTATTGGGATTGGTATCCATAAAATCCCGCTGCTCTACTTGGTGATAAGGGGACTTTGCATCGGCATAGGGGCCGGTCATAATTCCCGATTTCATCCAGCTGACACGATTAATCCCCCTCTTGTCGGCAGGAAGCTCATCATGTATCTGATCGATATTGTGACAGACAACACAGTTGATCCCCTCAGAGATCGTGTCGCTTTGAAGCGCTTTCGTCGCGGCAGAGTCTTTATCAAGATTCAACGCCGCAATGGCTTCGTATTCGGCACTCGTCGACGTCACCGCTATCCGGGGGTTGTGACACGTAGCACACTCGATTTTGATGGTGTTGAGCGATTTTCGGTTATCTTTACGGGCAACATAATCAATCGTTTTTTGGAAATATTCATCGTTACCGTAATGAGAGCGTGCATGCCAAGAATTATCCCACTGTTTTACAATATGACTGTGACAGGCTTTGCATTTGCCGGAATCTTTGAATTTGTCTCCAACCTGCACTGCTACTGCACCATAAAGACCCAAACTTACGATACTCAACAGCCATAGTGAACGCATGCATACCCCTTATCGATGTTTATCTAACCAGACCATTAACCCTTTTTGTGCATGAAGACGGTTCTCCGCCTCTTCGAAAATAACACTTTGAGCCCCTTCGAGAACCCCTTCACTTACTTCAACGCCGCGATATGCCGGCAGACAATGCAAAAAGATAGCATCTTCACGCGCGAGCGCCATCAGTGCTTCATCAACGATATACCCCTCGAATGCCCGAATGCGCTGCGCTTTTTCCTCTTCCTGTCCCATGGAGATCCAGGTATCGGTCGTTACGACACTAGCCCCGTTTACAGCCTCTTTTGGATTATTGCTAATCGTGATTTTTGCCCCGCTGATTTCAGCAAATCGCATAGCATCCGCAATAATGGCCGGATCGCATTCGTACCCCTTAGGGGTCGCAATACGGAGTTCAAAGCCAAGTTTAGCGGAGAGCATCAGCCAAGAATGAGTCATATTGTTGCCATCGCCAACATAGGCAACGATCGGATCTTTATCTTTTCCGCACTCCATCATTGTCATAAAATCGGCCAAAAGCTGCACCGGATGATAACTGTCACTCAATCCGTTGATCACCGGAACTTTGGAATGAAGAGCAAACTCCTCGAGCATTGATTGCTCATAGGTACGAATCATAACCATATCGCACATCGAAGAGATAACACGTGCGGTGTCTTTTACCGGCTCACCGCGCCCGAGATGGATATCGCGGTTGGAGAGAAACAAAGCATGCCCCCCGAGTTGATACATCCCCACTTCAAAACTGACACGGGTACGGGTAGAGCTTTTCTCAAAAATCATTGCCAAAGTTTGACCTGCTAAACGGGGTTTAAGCACTTTGGCTTTGACCTCTTTTTTAATCTCTAAACCAATATCAAGAATCTCAAGGATCTCTTCTTTGGTGTAATCTTTTAACGTTAAAAAGTGTCTCACGGTGTTCCTTCGATACAAAAAACAATCATATCATAAAAAAAATTCATTAACAATTCTGCCTCAGCTGAGGCAAGCTTCAGTGCCACAGCGGCCAGCATAGCCAAAGGGATGCGTTCCTTTGGCGTTCAAATCAAGATAGAAGTGCTGCTACTTCTTTAGCGTGGTAGCTGATAATGATATCGGCACCGGCACGTTTAAATCCCACCATTGTCTCCATCATCACACGATTGTAATCAATGAGTCCGGCAGCGCCTGCGTGTTTGAGCATCGCATATTCACCGCTGACGTTATAGACTGCAAGCGGCAATTGAGATGCTTCGCGAATATCACGGATAATATCGAGATAAGCAAGGGCAGGTTTCACCATCAATATATCGGCTCCCTGCGCTTCATCGGCCAGACTTTCACGAATGGCTTCACGTCGATTTGCCGGATCCATCTGATAGGTCGAACGGTCTCCGAAGCTCGGAACCGATTCGGCAACGTCACGAAACGGCCCGTAATAACCGCTGGCAAATTTGGTCGAATAGCTCATAATCGGGAGATTGGCGTATCCTCCGCCATCGAGGGCATCGCGCAGTGTCGTAATAATCCCGTCCATCATCCCCGATGGAGCGATCATATCGGCACCGGCGCGAGCATGAACAAGAGCTTGTTGAGCTGAAATCCCCAACGTCAGATCGTTATCGACCGTTTCATGAACATGATCAAGTATGCCGCAATGACCGTGGTCGGTATATTCGCAAAAACACAAGTCCGTCACGACAAACATTTTAGGAAATGCCCGTTTGATAGCGCGAATCGCCGTTGCAATAATCCCATGATCACACAACGCATCCGAACCTACTGAATCTTTTACTGCAGGGATACCGAATAAAATAATCGAATGAATCCCAAGCTTTTGTAATAGTTCACACTCTTTTAGAATCTCATCGAGAGACATCTGGAACACACCCGGCATTGAAGAAACTTCCGTTTTGATCCCTTCCCCAGGTCGAACAAACAACGGATAAATAAAATCGTTTACCCCGACGTGGGTCTCTCGAACCATTGCACGCAGTTGGGAATTTAGACGGGTACGGCGAAAACGCTCCATAAATGTGACTCCAATAACAAAATAATGACTGGATTGTATCGCCACTTAGTTTAATAATCCATTTTTTAGAAACACCGATTATAATGGCAGTAATGAAAACAATAACACCACTTTTTGAAAAATCATCCATTGCCAATCTTCCCAGTAAATACGGCCATTTTAAAATCCGTGTCTATAAAGAGGGGATTCAAGAGCATTTAGCCATTTTTACCGAAAACTTTGAACGTCAAGAATCGCCATTGGTTCGGATACATTCAGAGTGTCTTACCGGTGATACGTTCGGCAGTATTAAATGCGACTGTAACAATCAGTTACACAAAGCACTCAAATTGATCGCCGAGGAGGGCGGATTGATTATTTATCACCGCCAAGAGGGGCGCAATATCGGCCTGCTCAACAAAATCAATGCCTATTGTCTCCAAGATCAGGGGCGTAATACGATCGAGGCCAATGTCGAACTCGGATTTGCTCCAGATCAGCGAACCTACGATGTGATCGGTGAAATATTTTCCGATTTCGGACTTACAAAAATTCGTCTTCTGACCAACAACCCCGCCAAAGTTCATGTCGTAGAGGGATTGAATGTCGAAATCACCGAACGTGTTCCGGTAATTATCGATCCGAATCCCCATAACGAAGGGTACTTACGGGTTAAAAAAGAGCAGATGGGGCACGATCTATGAGTCATTTGAAGCAGCTTTTAGCACATCATAACGTAACGGTAAATGAAGATTTTTTCGAAAAAGTCGAGCACTACAAAACTTTGCTTGAAAAATGGAATAAAATCCATAATCTGACGGGGGCTAAAACGCGCCAGCAGATCGATCAGTTTATCGTCGATGCCGTGATTCCCATTACATTTCTCCCTCCGCTCAAAAAAGCGATGGATATCGGTACCGGAGCCGGATTCCCGGGGATGATATTGGCAATTGCAATGCCGCAAACCCACTTTACCCTTGTCGAACCCCTTAGCAAGCGCGCCAGCTTTTTACAGTTTGTCAAAGCCGATTTGGGACTAAGCAATGTTGATGTCAAAGCGCTCAGAGCTGAACAAGTCAAAAGTGAGCCCTATGACCTCATCACCTCACGCGCCGTTACCGACACGGACATGCTCCTCAAACTCTCCGAACCGTTTTGTACCGAAGGGACGCTTTTGCTCTTTTACAAAGGGGAAAAAGTGTATGATGAAGTGAATAAAACGCTCGATTACACTATTATAGAGGCAGAAAATCGCCATTATCTGCTCATAAAGAGATAAAACTATGTTCAAACTATTATTATTAACCGGTGTATTAGTCGGTGTGTACTACCTTTTTTTCAAAAAAAAGGCTCTTACTCCACCCTCTTCGGATAATTCACAAGATGAAGCAATGATTCCGTGTGCACAATGCGGGACATACGTTCAGGTTAAAGAATCCCTGATGCGTGACGGCAAATATTATTGCTGTCGTGAATGTTTGGCGGCCTGATTATGCTGTTATTCGGCCATCCTTATGTTTCATCCCTCCCGTTTTACCATATTGATTCCGTTGAAGCGGTACGTCATACACCGCCGAATTCTGTCGTTGCCCTCATTTTTACCCCTGAAAACCTCGATATTATTGAGCATCTTCATCAAAACAGCGTCCGATTTGCCCTTCATATCGAAACGGTTACCGATGCCGTTATCGGCGAAAATTTGGGGGCTTCGTATTTGATTGTTCTTCCCAAACACGCTGTTGCAATCCAAAAAGTAGCGGAACACTACTTGTTTGATGCCAAAGTATTGGGATATATTGAAAATGTAAACCTGTTGGAAGATTTAATCGAACTTCGGCTGGACGGGGCAATTTTTTCCGACGCAATTATTAAGATAAATGCTTAGTGAATCCACTCCCGTTTTAAATCTTTATCAAGGCAGGCGAGAATCTCATAGCCGATCGTCCCGACCGCTTTAGCATACTCGTTGGCATTATCAAAAATCATCAACTGCTCGATGTCGCTTGCGAAACTTGCACTGTCCATCGAGATACGGCCCCGGAGAGCTATCCCATCAGGCGTTACATAACGGTTAGAAGCGAGTCTGTCCAATCCGTTTGCATACCCAAGATCGTACGTACTGACTTTCTCATCGGCTGAGGCTTCATAAATACCGTTGTATCCGATACGTTCACCTGCTTTTAACGTACGTGTGACCATTTTATCGCCCCACAATGAAAGGACACTTTTGAGAGAGGGCTGAGGAAGAGTTTTGTCCATCTCCAAACATCCGTACAGCGCAATCCCTACCCGAACCATCTCATCACGGCACTCGCTTGAACGAAATGTCCCTGCCGAATTTGAGATATGAAAACGGAGCGTCCACCCTTGTTTTTTGGCAAAAAGAGATGCTTTCTTTTTCATATTATCAAAAGTTTGGCGCTGCCAAAACCACTCGCTGCTCAGCGTATCGGCGGCTCTTAAATGGCTCATCACACCGATACAGATCAGTCCTCGTTGCGCTATTTTCTCAAATGCCTCTTCGAGTTGATCCGGAGCAATTCCGTTACGGTGCATCCCTGTGTCGATCTTTAGTTCAACACGTGTACCGCTCGGATAAAGAGCTATCTCTTCGAGTGAATTAAGCGCATAACTGAATTGCGGATGGACCTGCGTCGGTCTTTGTCCCAATATCAGGACATTATCAAAATATTTGACTATCTCTTCCGCTTCGCGCTCCAACCTAACTACGGCTTGCTTCACGCCGTATTCCGACACCGCTTGTGAAATCATCACCGCACCGTGGCCGTAAGCGTTATCTTTTAAAACAACCGCAATTTTATCTTTTCCACCAACTTGGTGTGCGATAATGTCAAGATTATGAATCAATGCCTCACGGCTAAGCTTTATTGTTCCCATTTTGATATTATATGCTAAGGTAAGTTAATGCGTTATTTTCCCGCCGAATTTGAACCCCAAAGTTTTGTTCAGATCATTTTTCCCCATCCTGAGAGTGATTGGGCACCGTATCTCGAAGAAGCGAGAGAATGTTTTGTAAACATCGCCACCGCCGTTGCCCGCTATCAGCCCTGCCTCATCGTATGCGATGATGTCGGGCTGGTCAAAAGCTATTTTAAAAATCATGACAATCTTGTTTTTATCCCGTATCAAAGCGATGATACCTGGGCGCGCGATTGCAGCGCGCTGAGTGTCATCGATGAAGAGGAAGAGGAACCGCTGCTGCTCGACTTTACTTTTACCGGATGGGGCGGAAAATTTGATGCGACCCGAGACAATGCTTTAAGCTCTTCTATTGCCAAAGTTTACGGTGCACCGATGGAAAAAGTTAACCTTATTTTAGAGGGGGGAGGGGTTGAAACCAATGCTAACGGTTCATTGCTTACCACGGCAGAATGTCTGCTAAACCCTAACCGCAATCCCAAGCTGGATAAAAAGGGGATGGAACATGAGCTCAAAAAACATTTCGGCGTAGAGCAGATTTTGTGGCTTCACCACGGATATCTCGCGGGAGACGACACCGACAGCCATATCGATACTCTCGCCCGTTTTATCGATACCGATACGATCATGTACGTCAAATGTGACGATAAAAATGATGAACATTACGATGCATTGAAAAAAATGGAAGAAGAGCTAAAAACATTTCGGGATATCGACGGGGAGCCGTTTAACCTCATCGCCTTACCGATGTGCAATCCGACTTTTTATGATAATGAGCGTCTTCCTGCTACCTATGCGAACTTTTTGATTATCAACGATGCACTATTGCTCCCCGTCTATAACGATCCGCATGATGCCGAAGCGATAGCGATCTGCGAAAAAGCATTCCGAGGACGCGACATTATCCCTATCGACTGTTCTGTTTTGATCCGTCAACACGGCTCACTCCATTGCGTCACAATGCAATTCCCCGAAGACATATCCTTACGGGTGGAATAAGATACTAAATCCTGAGTAAAGAAAGTAGCCCGAAGCGACTAAGAGAATGATCGTTAAAAGTATCTGTTTTTTATTCATGAAGTAGTGTAACATAAAAAGCAAATCCTATACTAGACGAGATTTCTCCATTTGACTTAACACTAATGTAACACTTTTTTTCTACAATTCTTCATATTTACCTAAATAGGATTAGAAGTATGAAGAAAATCTCTCTCCTCTCTTTCGCGGCGATTGCTGCACTTGCAACAGAACCTGTCACTATTCAAAAAATCACCATCGAAAGTGATCAAATCAATTCAGATATTGCGACAACTAAACTTGCAACCTCAAAATCAACCAAAATGACGGGAGATAGTGCAGCTATTCTTGCCGATATTCCGGGAGTAAGTCTCTACAATATGGGAAGTAGTGCTTCATTGCCGGTTATCCATGGTATGGCCGATGATCGTGTTAAAATCGATATCGACGGCATGACTATCACCTCAGCCTGTCCGAATCATATGAATCCGGCACTCTCTTATATTGATACTACTAAAATTGAATCCATTGACGT
>NZ_JAHFAQ010000064.1 GCF_023250475.1 Sulfuricurvum sp.
CTCCTTCTTCGAAAAGGGGATTATGTTCAAGCCGGCGAAAAGCGCCTTGCCCTTATCACCAGAGGATCGTTCTGGGTGTACGGCTATTTTGAGGAGCATAAACTCTCTCTTATCCATATCGGCGACAAGGCCGAGATGAAAATGCTTGGGACCAAATATGTTGTGAAAGGGCATGTTGAAAGTATTGCCAAAGGGATTGCGGATCGCGACAATACAACAGATGGGCGCCTTTTGGCCAATGTCAACCAGATCTTTACATGGGTTCGTCTCGCTCAGAGGATTCCGGTTCGTATCCATATCGATGAGGTTCCCAAAGGGATGAATCTGAGTGCGGGGATGACGTGCTCGGTGAGTATCCTTCCGAATAAATCTGGGTCAAAAACTAAAGGAAAACAATGAAGCGTTATTATGCCGCTTGGATGTACAGCTTATTGTTGAGTACGACCTCCGTATCTGCGGCTGTTTTAGCAACAGTGAACGGGGATGAAATCACCTCAAACGAAGTGAATACAGTATTGATGGAAGGGACACAGGGACGTTTTGACTCTCTTCCGGCGGATAAACAAAATGAATTGCGTCAGCGGATTATTGAGGGGATGATAGCTCAGAATCTGGTTTATGATGATGCCCAAAAAATGGGTGTGCTTGAATCCAAAGAGTACAAACAAGAGCTTGAAGCGGTTGTCAATCGGCTGAAGGTACAACTTGCGGCAAAAGTGTGGGAACAAGAACAATTTAACGCGATAAAAGTGGATGCCAAAGAGGTCAAAGCCTATTTTGATGCGAATCCAAATGAGTTTATAGAGAAAGAAAAAGTGCACGCTCGTCATATTTTAGTAAGACATAAAGGGCAAGCCCAAGCAATTATCGCCGGTATGAAAACACTCAGCGGAGAGAAATTGAAAAATGAGTTTATGACTCAAGCGAAGTTGTATTCCATCGGGCCGAGTGCCGCCAGGGGAGGAGATCTTGGATATTTTCCTCGCGGACAGATGGTTCCGCCATTTAATGATGCTGTGTTTGGTATGAGAGAGGGGACGATTTCATCCGTTCCGGTACAAAGTCAATTCGGATATCACGTGATCTATCTCGAAAGTAAAAAACCGTCAAAAAAATTAGGCTTTGATACGGTGAAAAGTTTTATAGAACAGCGGTTGAAAATGGATAAATTTAAAGAGATAATGGAGAAAAAAATGGCAACGCTCCACGAAAAAGCAAAAATTACCTATCCTAAATAGTCGACATATCCAAAGGGGCTTTCCCCTTTGGGTAGATATCATTAATGATTAATTTCGATTGAGGGCATTCAAATCGTCAAAAGCTGTTTTTACCCGATTAATGAGTGTTTTTTGTCCGTCACGAAGCCATTTTCGAGGATCGTAATATTTTTTATTCGGTTTGTCTTCGCCCTCAGGGTTTCCGATTTGCCCTTGGAGGTAATCTTTATATTTTTCATAATAATCTTTGACCCCTTCCCATGTCGCCCACTGGGTATCGGTATCGATGTTCATTTTGATAACGCCATAACTGATCGCTTCGCGGATCTCTTCGTGAGTAGACCCTGAGCCGCCGTGGAAAACGAAATTAATCGGCTTGTCCGATGCGGTAGAGAATTTCTCTTGGATATATTTTTGGGAGTTGTGGAGGATGATCGGAGTGAGGACGACATTCCCCGGTTTATAAACACCGTGGACGTTGCCGAATGATGCGGCAATCGTGAATCGGTTACTCACGGCACTGAGTTTTTCATACGCATAGGCGACATCTTCCGGTTGAGAATAGAGGAGGGCGTTATCGATATTGGTATTGTCGACACCGTCTTCTTCCCCACCGGTAACCCCGAGTTCGATCTCCAAGGTCATTCCGATTTTATCCATACGTTTCATGTACTCTACGCAGGTTGCGACGTTTTCTTCGAGAGATTCTTCGGAGAGATCGAGCATGTGGGAGCTAAAGAGAGGCTTTCCGTATTGAGCGTAATGTTTTTCACCCGCATCAAGGAGAGCATCGATCCATGGAAGAAGATGGCGCGCGGCATGGTCGGTATGGAGTATTACGGGAATACCATACATTTCCGCCATCATATGAACGTGCATCGCTCCTGCAATGGCACCCGCGATGGCCGCTTTTTCATTGTCGTTACTGAGACCTTTTCCTGCGTAATAACTTGCACCGCCGTTGGAAAATTGGATGATAACGGGAGAATTAACCACTTTAGCCGCTTCGAGGACACCGTTAATAGAATCGGTGTTGACAACATTGACCGCAGGGAGTGCAAATCCCTCTTGCTTCGCGATTTCAAAAAGTTTTTGTACATCATCACCGAAAATCACTCCCGGTTTCATCACGCTTAAAATGTTTACGGACATTACTTCACCCCACTGTTAAAATAGACGATATTATAGCCTTAGAGGAATAATGTTAGAATTAAAAAAAGTGGAGTCGGTATTGATGCGCATCGGTATATTGCTCGGAAGTGTGTTTGGGATCCTTTTCGCCGCTCCGTCTCCGCTGATATTCGATACCCTCGCCGAACCGCTTCAAAAGAGTGCGATAGCGATTGAAAAGTTGAGTCAGAAATCGGTTATGGAACCGAACCAAAATACATTGAGAAATTTTTTAAGCGGGGTTGAAACAACACTGAGCGTTGGTCGGGAACTCACCGGATCCAAAGAGGTGGATAAAGAGATTTTAAAAGCGTATCTCAAAGAGCTTCGAGAACTCTCAAGAACCAAAGAGTCGATTGATGTTTTGTACCGAAAATCATTGGATACGGCTATGGCTCAGAGGGATAAAAAGAGTTTTGAAGAGTTGGTTTCCATCCCGTTAGACCCGCTGCATCATCCTCGAATCCGGTCCGAAGTGATTGCCTTTTACCAAAAAAATTATCCGAACCATTCAATCAAAAGTGTTGAAGCGTTATGCAATGAACAGGAATTGGAGCAAAAAAGTATCCAATTCGCCCTTGAGCAAGAACAAGCCTATGAAGAACATTTGCGGATTTTAAAACGTTCCGAAGTTTCCAGTATCAAAAAAATAGCCCAAATAGGTTCACGTAACAGTGTCATCCTAAGCGCCGAGTCTAACGGAATAGGGGGGTATGAATTTGAAGCTGAAAATCTAAATCCGTACACGGTTACCCTCAATATCGATTTTGAGTCGCTTACGAATCTAAAGCCATCTACCAATGTTCCTCTTTTTATCGAAATACCCGCCCGAAGCAAAAAGAGAGTGTTGGAACTCTCCCGTATTTCATCCGTACAAGGGGTAAATTACCGTTCATCCTACGGATGGGTCAGGGGATCGGCATTTGCTGTCCATCAAGACAGTTATCTTTATAAACTTCCTTTCTTCAAAGGATACGAAGTATACGTTTCTCAAGGATATAACGGAGAGTCAACCCATAAAGGGTTATCGGCGTATGCGATTGATTTCCCGGTACCGGTCGGTACACCGGTTTATGCAGCGCGGGAAGGAGTGGTTGTCGGTTCGGAAGGCTCCAGCAACGTCGGCGGTGCCAGCGCTGAGTTTCGACAATACGCAAATTATGTGATTATTGAACACAGTGACGGAACAATGGGCAATTATTACCATTTGAAACAAGGTGGAAATGTCGCAGCGATAGGGCAGAAAGTAGCCAAGGGGGATCTCATTGGTTACTCAGGAAATACGGGATACAGCAGCGGACCGCATCTTCATTTTAGCGTCAGTAAGGTGGACCCGATTTCGATGCGCAGACCGATGAATTTACCGATTAAAATGGAAACCGCACAGGGAATCGTCAGTTTGCCGCGCAAAGGTGATCGCTATGTGGTACAGTAATATTTTTTGTTTTAGCTCTATTTCCGGAGCTTTGTGTGAGGTATAGTTTAGTCGTGGAATATGATTTGCTTATTATATTTGAGAATAAAGGAGAAATCATGAGAGCAATTAATTATTCATACAATAATACAAACACCAATGTTGCTACCAATTCATATCAACAAGATAAAGATCAATTAAATACATTCATGGATACAATGAAAAAAGCAATTGATAAAGGTGATTTTAAAACTGCTCAATCATTATTGGAAGAAGCGACTAAATTGCTGGAATCGAATAATACGAAAAGAAGAAGTACAAAATTAAGTCAACAACAAACTGAACTCAAAAACAATTTAGATACTTTGTCAGACTCTTTAAATAAACAAAATAAAGGTTCTGCATTAGAAATTATTTCTAATATCAAAGATGAGCTGAAAACCAATAAGAATCTTATTTTAAAATCGCATAGTTCTTCTGATACAGTTTCTGAACTTAGATCAAAATATCTATTATCAATATACGCGTAGAAACGTCTAAATCATGGTCTTTCTGTCACACATTAAATATAAATCCCAATAATACGATATACATTGAACTGATATACGGTACAATAATCGCTACAAAATTGTTTAAGAAATCATTTTAAAGGTCGCTCATGTTCAATACGGTTAAATCTAAAATTATTTTCACAACATTACTTTTCAGTTTTTTAGGATTAGGGACTATTTACTGGTATTTGACAACAACTTTTCATGATTTTTCCAATGAGACGGCTAAACGCTCTTTAAATATGTTAAGCGAATCTATTTTTCAAACCCTATCGGGGAGTATGCTCGCCGGTGACCCTGCCGTCGTGAATGAAGCGATCAAGCACGCTCAAGAAATTGACGGTATTGAAAAGTTAAAGGTGCAAAAATCACAGCAAGTGATCGACCTGTTCGGATTGGATGAGAAGTTTAGCGACGAGCCGATGGTTCAAGCGGTATTCAAAAGCAAAAAGCCTCAGGTCATTGAAAATACGAACGGTTCTCATACCATTCGGTTGTTACAGCCTCTTGTCGCAGAAGAGCGTTGTATCGCCTGTCATACCAATGTCCAAGTAGGTCAAGCAATCGGAGTAATGGATCTGATCATTTCATTGGAAAAGAATGATGCTGAAATCAGTAAAACACAGACTATATTATTGATTGCTTTGAGTGTCGTCGTTATTATCTTTGTTTCGGTTCTCAATATTTTCTTCGGAAAAGAGGTATTAACACCGCTTGAGGGGCTTCGTCACCGTATCGGTGCTTTGGTGAGCGGGGATAAAGATTTGACAAAACGTCTTGATGCGTCCAAAAAAGACGAATTTTCAGATGCGGCATTGGCCGTCAATAATTTTGTTGCGATGGTGCAAGAGACGGTCAATGAAGTGAAAGATCTCGGAAAACAAAATTCGATGATTGCGGCAACCATTACCGAAGCAACTCGAACAATTTCGGACGGAGTAGATCAGGAGCGGCATATTGTCGAAGCGACTACCGAAAAAAGCCACTCGATCAAAGATATTTTATCCGGCGCTATTGCCGTATCGGAACAGACACAGCGCAATGTAGCCAATGCTAACGGTGAGTTATTGACCGCAAAAGATGCCTTGTCCAAATTAGTAGAAGAGGTCGAGGGGTACATCGAAACGGAACATGAGATGTCTTCTCAGCTCGTTGCTTTGCGTAACGATGCGGATCAGGTCAAAAATGTTTTGGGGGTTATCAAAGACATTGCCGATCAAACCAATCTTTTGGCGCTCAATGCGGCTATCGAAGCGGCGCGAGCCGGCGAACACGGACGAGGATTTGCGGTTGTTGCGGATGAAGTGCGCAAGCTTGCCGAACGGACTCAGAAGAGTTTGAGTGAAATCGAAATCAGCGTCGGTACGATTGTACAATCGATCAATGATGTCAGTGACAAAATGGGTGAAAACGCTAAAAACATGAACGAATTGACCCTCATTTCGAATGAGGTTGAGGAGAAAATTTCTGCGACTTCGTCTGAAATGGAACGATCCGTTGCGGTTGCACAACGCTCCTATAACGATTCGGTTGAAGTCGTCGGACACATTGAGTGGATTATTGAGAAGATTTCAGAAATCAATATGGTTTCAGAATCGAATCAAAAAAGTGTTGAACAAATTGAGAGTGATTCCAAACAACTTATGCAGGTAGCACAATCGCTCTCTGCACGAATCAATGAGTTTAAGAGCTGAATACTCCCAGCCAAAGGGTATCTTTAGAGGTTGAAAGGACTCGATGGAGGGTATGCTTTGGGATAAAGCAATAATCTCCGCTTTTAAGCTTTAGGATACGGTTATTGATTTCAAGTTCCGCTTTGCCCTTTAGGAGCATTACCCATTCATCTTGCTCCTGATCGTACAATTCTCCCGGAGCTTTCAACCACGAACGGATCGATTCGACCCGGACAAAGTCGTTTTGAAAGAGGGTTGAAAAAATTTCTGAGTTTTCATTAGGTTCCTCTTGGTTATAGAGGTTATAAAGGTGAGTCAAGACACACTCCTAAGTTAACGCATGATATGATTGCGCCATTATAATCTAACAGCAGAGAATTTATGAAAAATATTATCCTGATCGGTTTTATGGGCGTCGGTAAAGGTTCGGTAGCGCGTGAGATAATCAAGCAGTCTAATCTGGTTGCATTGGACACGGATGACATTATCGAAAGTATGGAAAACCGCTCTATTAAAAAGATTTTTGCCCAAGAGGGGGAAGAGTATTTCCGCGTATTGGAGCGCAAAGTAGCTCTTTGGCTCCAAAAAAAGGTCAGAGGAACGCTTATCTCTACCGGAGGCGGTTTTTTTAAAGTTCCCAATCTCCCTAAAATCGGAACCGTAGTCTATTTGTCTGCCCCGTTCGAGACGATCTATAACCGTATTCTTGCCCATCCGGATGCTGAAAAAAAACTCCGTAAACGCCCTTTATTCCAGGATATTGAAAAAGCACAGAACCTCTATAATGAGCGCGCAGCACTTTACAAAAAAGTGGCGGACATTGTTATTGATGTCAGTGACAAAGAGATGTCGGATATTGCCAGAGAGATACTCAAAAAGGTTAAATAACATGAAGAAAATCATTTTTACAGTTTTAGTGTTCTCTTTTTCACTTTTTGGAGCGGATGTAAAGTGGGAGAAAGATATTGCTGCCGCCGTTGAGCGAGCTGCCAAAGAGCACAAGCCGTTAATGGTATTGGTGACGAAGAACGGCTGCCGCTGGTGTGACGTTATAAAACAAAAGACCCTTAAAACACCGAAAGTCGTAGCGGTGTTAAACCGTGATTTTATTGCATATGAGGGAGTGGTGGACGAGGGGACGGTTCCTCCGTCTCTGATGACGCAAGGGACTCCCGCAACATGGTTTATCAAGGATAAATCTCCGATGTTTGAACCGATTATGGGTGCGATAGAGAGTGATGATTTTTTAAAAGCGCTCGATATTGTCAAGCAAGAGTATAAAAAAAGTGCGACGCAAAAGTAAAAGGATAAAATATGACCCTCATACACACCAATGAATCCAATTTTCAATCGGTTTTTAACGAACTTTTAGGGCGCGGTAAAATGGATATGGAGCACGTATCCTCTATTGTCAAAGGGCTAATTGACGAAATTCGTTCTGAAGACGATGCCGCATTGCTTCGTCATATTTCAAAATTTGACCGATGGACTCCCGCATCAGGAGCCGCGCTTCGCATTGATACGGAGGATATGAAACGGGCGTACGATGCACTCGATTCGACACTAAAAGCATCCCTCCATTTGGCGTACGACCGTATTCGTGCCTATCATGAAAAACAGCTTCCGAGAAGTTGGTTTGATACCGAGGCAAACGGGACGATTTTGGGACAAAAAGTGACACCGGTAGATCGTGCCGGTCTTTATATCCCCGGGGGAAAAGCGGCCTATCCGAGTTCACTCTTGATGAATGTGATCCCTGCGCAAGTGGCCGGGGTAGAACATATCGTCGTTACTACACCGACCCCCGATAATGAGCCGAACGAACTTTTATTGGCGGCATGTCACCTGTGCGGCGTTAGTGAAGTGTTCAAAGTAGGGGGTGCCAGCGCAATAGCCGCAATGGCATACGGTACACACACAATCCCGAAAGTCGATGTCATCACGGGTCCCGGAAATATTTTTGTTGCGACGGCTAAAAAAATGGTATTCGGGGAAGTGAACATCGACATGATTGCGGGACCGAGTGAGATTGGGGTTTTGGCGGATGATTCGGCTAATCCGGTGCATATTGCGATTGATTTGCTCTCTCAAGCGGAACACGATGAAATGGCGAGTTCTATTTTGATTACACCGTCTCAAAAGTTTGCAGATGCGTGTGCGGTCGAAATCGAAATTTGGCTGAAAAAGCTTCCGCGCGAGGAAATTGCCCGTAAATCGATTGAAGAACGTGCCGCTATTATCGTGACTGAATCAATGGAAGAAGCGGTACGTCTGATGAACGAGATCGCCCCGGAACATCTTGAAGTAGCCACCGATAACCCTTTTGCTCTCCTTCCGTCGATCAAACACGCCGGAGCAATTTTCTTGGGCCACTATACCCCTGAAGCGATCGGAGATTATGTGGCGGGTCCGAATCATACTCTCCCGACCGGCGGGACGGCGAAGTTTTATTCACCGCTTGGGGTTGAGAACTTTATGAAAAAATCCTCCATCATCTCTTTTTCACGTCAAGCGATCAATGAGATCGGTGAAGCGTGTGCCCTTATCGCTCATACCGAAGGTCTTGGTGCTCACGAAGCTTCTGTTCGCTGTCGATTAGACTCTTAACAAATCCCTCTTTACCCTTTTCCCTTTTTTGTCGGGGAAAAACTTTCAAACGGTTACATATCAAAAAGTTATAGCAAAACGGTGTTTGTTTTTAGTTTCGGTTAAAGCTAATTTAGCTAACATCAACCTAGCAGTAATGCCGTTAAATGCCTGTAATCACGGCATCAAATAAAGATTATTCATATCTCTTATGATATAAATTTCTTAACGTGAATCAGGAATCAAGGAGAATATATGCAGTTAGGTTTCTTGGTAGACCTTCACCTCTGCATGGGGTGCAAGGGCTGTGAGATCGCGTGTAAAGTGGAAAATGAGGTTCCTCTTTCTACATGGCGTCTACGTGTTAAATATGTCGATGTGGGAACCTTCCCGGAAACGAAGCGAACCTTTACGCCGCTTCGTTGTAATCATTGTGCCAACGCGCCGTGTGAGCGCATCTGTCCGGTTAGTGCGTTGCATTATCTTGAAAATGGTATTGTCAATATCGACAAAGAACGTTGTATCGGATGTGCCGGGTGTGTTATGGCCTGTCCATACGGAGCGATCTACATTGATCCGCAAACGCAGACTGCGGACAAATGTACCTATTGTGCTCACCGTATTGCCAGTTCAATGATGCCTTCCTGTGTGGTAGCGTGTCCTGTTGAGGCCAATATTTTCGGTGATTTGGATGATCCGACCTCGAATATCAGCAAATACATTCAGCAGCATCAAGGGGATGTCCAAGTACGCAAACCGGAAAAAGGGACTGATCCGCACCATTTCTATGTCGGTGGCGGCAATGTACAACTCAATCCGTTGGCATCGTTCCGCGGAGAGGGACATAACCTCTTTAATAATCTGACCCACATTCACTTAGGAGGACACCACTGATGGTACACGAAACACTTGCGGCAACCAACGCGATCGTAGTCCTTGACGTTGCTCTTCCTAGCGTATTCTGGGGTTGGATTATTACGATGAACATGTGGGCGAAAAGTATCGGAACCGGTATTATTTTTCTCACTTTTTTCTTGTTGAAAAAATATCCGGAACAAACCGGTTTTATCCGTTTCCCGTCTGTGGTGATTTCGATTGTCTTTATTCACCTTTTCTTGTTCTTTACGGTCATTGATTTGCATCAAATCTTCCGTTTCTGGCATATTTTCTTTTACCCGCATTTGACATCGGCAATTACGATCGGTGCATGGATGGCAACAGGTTTTGTCGGCATTCTTTTGGCGATGGCGTATGCGATCTATATGAAAAAAGACGAAGCGATGTACGACAAATATTTGGGATGGGCAACATTGTTGGCGATTCCGGTTACATTGTACACCGCTGGGTTAATGGCGGAAGCAACGGCGCGTGAGTTGTGGCAAATGCCGACCGAATCGGCTCAAATGATCTTGGCGGCATTGTTAGCCGGATCGGCAACGATGATTTTGCTCGGCGGAAACAAATTTTCCGACGCGATCAAAAAAGATTTAGCCCTTATCTTAGGCTTCAGTGCGGCGGCAGCCTTCACTTTGTATATGTCCGAGTATATTTTCGGCGGAATGAAAGCCGAAGAGGTAGCCGCAACATTAGCGTTCGTTAAAGGCGGAGAATACACCGCAATGTTTTGGATCGGACAGGTCATGGCATTCTTGGCTCCGATGGCATTGGTATGCTTGAGCTTGAAGAACAAATCGTATTATTTGTTAAAAATCGCAGCCGTATCGGCATTAGTCGGTTTGTGGGTGAGCAAACATGTTTGGCTCGTTATTCCACAATTGTTAAATATGAGCTAAGAGGTAGATTATGATGTATTTAGAAAGTAGAAGAACATTTTTAAAAGGGACCGCGCTCACCGTAGCCGGTGCCGCGATAGCAAAGGGTGTCTTTTCAACCGATGCTGCCGCTGAGTCAGTGAAAGCGAGTAAATTTACCAATACCCCTGACACGTTATCATTCTATCCTCCGCTTGACCAATGGGATAATTTCCAAGAGCTTGACGGAACCGATTGGAAACGGGGCGGGATCGATCGTCACGGCGTACGAAGCGAAGAGAATCCTGACGGTATTTTAGTTCACGATTTTATGGTTATTCCGACGGCTTGTTCGAACTGTGAAGCCTCATGCGGATTGACGGCGTGGGTGGACAAGAAAACATTGACGGTGCGTAAATACATGGGGAATCCTCTCCATCCGGGTTCACGCGGCCGTAACTGTGCGAAAGGGTATGCGGTTCAATCGCAAATGTACGATCCCGATCGTATCCCGTTCCCGCTCAAACGTGCACCGGGTTCAAAACGCGGAGAGGGTAAATGGATCCGTACTACCTGGGATGAAGCGATGACCACCATCGGTAAAAAAATGGGAGACACCATCCGTATCGGTGATGAGCTCTCTAAAAAATCGGTGATGTACCATGTCGGTCGCCCGAATGAAAACGGTTTCGTTCCAAAAATTTGGGAAAGTTTGGGTCTAGATTCATACAACTCCCATACGAATATTTGTTCGGCAAACGGGCGTACCCCGTCGATCCATTTCATCAATGATGACCGTACCAGTCCCGACTGGGCGAATGCAAAACTTATTTTTCTGAATTCTTCGCATGCGGCAGATGCGGGACACTATTTTGCTCAAGCCGCGGCGTATATTGCCGATGCTCGCAAAAAGGGTGCGAAAATGGTCGTTATGGACCCTCGCCTTTCGAACTCTGCGGGGATTGCCGATCTTTGGTTGGCGCCGTGGCCGGGAACTGAATCGGTCATTTACCTCTATTTGGCAAGTCGTATTTTAAATGACAATTTGGTCAATAAAGCATTTGTGAAACGTTGGTTCAACTGGGAAACGTTGATGAATGACAGCGATTATCTCAATTACATGGTTGAGAAAACCTATATTTCTAAAGTTCCGGCGGGGCGCGATTTCGAGAGTTATTTAGAACTTCTCAAAGAGATGTATGCGCCGTATACCCTTGAGTATGCTGAACAGGAGACCCATATCCCTGCATATAAACTCGAGAAACTTTATGAGATGTTTATTTGGGCGGAAGATGCGATCTCTACGTACGTTTGGCGCGCAACGGCTGCGGGGAACCGCGGTGGCTGGATGGCCGGTAAATCGGTATTTTTTGTTACCGGTTTGCGCGGAGCTATCGGGAATGTCGGTGGAACCGGCTGGTACCACTGGCATGATATCGCCGTGGGCGGTAAAGGGGGAAGCTCTACCGTCGGTCAAGGTAAATCGGGTAAAGATGTTCCTGCGGTTAAAGCATGGAATGAGTTGACATGGCCGCCTGAATGGCCATTGTCGACCTACGAAATGTCGTTTTTATTACCGCATCTTTTGAGCGATACAGAGTGGCAGAAAAAATGGAATGACCGTGGATTGCAAGTACCGAAAAAATTATCGGTGTATGCTCCTCGTATGTACAATCCGGTATGGATCAATCCGGACGGATTCCGTTGGATTGAAGTGCTTAAAAACGAAGAGATCATGGAACTGACATTCAATCTCTCTCCGGTATGGTCTGAGACCAACTGGTACATGGACTATGTTCTCCCTGTGGGGCTTGCGGGTGAGAGACATGACCAACACTCCGAAGCGACGCTTCCGGCTCGATGGACGACGTTCCGTCAGCCGGTATTGCGCGTAGCATTGGAAAAATCGGGCTGGAAAGCTAAAAATCCTGCCCGTGCAACGCTTGAAGCACATATTAAAGCAGGTCTGGGTGAAGTATGGGAAGAGAATGAGTTCTGGTTCCAGCTTTGTACCGATTATATTGATCCGGACGGAAGTCTCAATATCAAAAAAATGTGGGAGTCCAAACGTCATCCGGGCAAGCCGGTAACCATTTCTGAATGGTACGACGCCGCATTCGGTGATAATTTGCCGAAACT
>NZ_JAHFAQ010000065.1 GCF_023250475.1 Sulfuricurvum sp.
GAAGATATGTTGTGTGATATCATTCAAAGCGGTTTAAAACGGGGTATTATTGATAAAAAGAATACCTACATCTTTACCGCGGGTTATCCGATCGGTACTCCCGGAACAACCAATATTATCCGAATTTTGCGTGAAAATGAGATCACTTTTTTCGGAGAGACAAAGTCTCAACCGAGCAAGGCAAAAAAAACCGACGAAAATACGGTTGCGACCTTGTTTTAAATTAGTGGACTGAAAATTGCTTTTTAAGGTGCGAGGGGCAAAAATGTTTGTTTCGTCACTTAGTGTTTGCCCCTCAAAACCCTTCACCTTTACGCTACAATTACTCTCATGAAAACCGATACCTTATTTACCAAACCTATTTCCAAACAGTTTGAATTCGATGCCGACGTTGCTGCCGTATTTGACGATATGCTCTTGCGCTCTGTTCCGTTTTACAAAGAGTCGCAGGCCCTTACCCGCCGTTTTGCGATAAATGCCCTCAACGCGGGCGGTTTGGTCTATGATTTAGGATGCTCTACCGCGTCACTGCTGCTTGAAATCGAACGCGCAACACACAAAGAAGCTGACGTCCGGCTGATCGGTATCGATAACTCTCCGGCGATGATAGAACACGCACGAAAAAAAATCGAAGCGTACGGTTCGCAGATTGAGCTGTATGAGGGGGATATCCTTCAGTTTCCGTATGAGAAAGCGCAAGTGATTATCAGTAACTATACGTTGCAGTTTATCCGTCCGTTGGTTCGCGATTCGTTGGTTCGGACTATCAGTGAGACGTTGAACGAGGGGGGCATCTTTATTTTCAGTGAAAAAGTGGTGAGTGAAGATCCGAAACTGAATAAAGAGCTGATCGATTGCTATTACGATTTCAAAAAAGTGCAGGGATACAGCGAATACGAGATTGTCCAAAAACGTGAAGCGCTGGAGAATGTCCTTATCCCCTATACCATGAATGAAAATATTCAAATGGCAAAGAACAACGGATTTAAAACGTGCGAGCTTCTGTTTCGATGGGCAAATTTCGCAACCTTTATCGCTATCAAATAAAGGTTACCGAACGCTTCCGTGATTGGGGTTTTGATTGGATTCCAATGCTTTTGAAATATCGGAGTAATCCATGATGTTTTTGTCACATCGTTTATGATAATACCCCTGAAGATCATAATACTCTTCACAGTCATTATAGTAACGCAGACTCACACCCCGTTCATTAAAACACCCTGCGAAAAAAATCGGCAGTAAAAATAATAAATAGTATTTTTTCATGCGGATATTGTATCTTATCTGGGTTTAAACCCATCCTTGCTTTTGCAAAACTCACTTAAAAAACACTCGGTGTCGCATTTAGGGTTTTTAGCCGTACAGATGTAGCGACCAAAGAGGACAAGTCCCTGATGAAGCTGATGCAGATTGGTTTTGAATTTTTTTACCAGGGTCTCTTCTGCGGCAACGGCGCTTAGGTCATCACTGAGTCCCAAACGGTGGCTTACCCGAAAGACATGAGTGTCAACCGCCATAAGATTGGCCTGTGTGTATTCGATAAGGACAACATGCGCCGTTTTTTGTCCTACACCGGCTAAGGTTACCAGCTCTTTTTCATCCAGCGGTATTTCTCCGCCGTAAACGTCTACCACTCTTTTGGCCATAGCGATAAGATTGATCGCTTTGTTATTAAAAAAAGAACAGCTTTGGATAAAATTTTTTACGTCCTGAATATCGGCATGGGCTAAAGCTTCAGGGGTGGGATAGGCTTGGAATAAAGCGGGGGTAATGAGATTGACCCGTTTGTCGGTGCACTGGGCGGAGAGAGCTACGGCGACAACGAGCTCATAAACATTCTTATAATACAGCTCCGTTACGGCATCCGAGTACCGTTCCAGCAGGGAAATTTTGATCGCTTCAATCTCTTTTCGAGTCGCTTTTTTCATCCAAATTATCCATTTTTTGTCCGTATTGTAGCATTTAAAAAAGTATCAGATAATTTTTGTGTTACAATAAGTGATTTCTGTACAAAATCGTTATTTAAGGGGAAAGCGTTGGGATTGCTGAACTTCATTCAAGATATTTTCGGAAATCACAAATACCGTTTTAGCGGCGAGAATGATCAGATATTCAACAAGACGTTTTTCTACAAAGTTTTAGATACCGATCCAAATCCGCTTGTTTTTTTCACGAAGGAAAATGGGTGGATCGGGGCGAATAAAGCTTTTTTTGATTTGGTACCGCTCCAAAACATCGAACAATTGCGTAACAAGCACGAGAGTATCCGGGAGCTTTTCGATCATGAAGATGAGGAAGTTTTTACCGAATTTGACAAAAGCTGGTTGGATTATATCCGAACCCATTGTCCCGGCGGTTACGGACTCACCATTAGAGATATCTCCGGAAAAATACACACAATGATAGCCACCTCGGCATTGATACAGGAGGGGGGAGACGATTTGTATCTGCTTCGGCTTGAAGATCGAAGCAATCTCGCCGATCTTCAAGCCGAAATGGTCAAAGTCTAACAACTTAAAAGTAAGTTTTTGGCCAATATCGGGCATGAATTTCGAACACCCATGAACGGGATTTTGGGATTTGTCGATCTCCTCTCCAAAACCTCACCCAATGATACTCAGAGTGAATACATCCATTCAATACAAAGTTCAGCCCGAAATCTCATGTCGAATATCGAGAATCTTTTGGATTTGGCACAAATGCAAAACGGCCGTCTAAGCGTCAGCCAAAGCGAATTTAATATTGTTTCCGAAATGGAGGAGTTGGCTCGGGGGTGTATTTCAATGGCTGCGGATAAAGGGGTTGGACTTTTGTTTTTTATCGATCCGAAACTCCCCACCTATATTACCGGGGATGTCCGTAAAATTAAACAGGCAATCAGCAATCTCTATAACAATGCACTCAAATTTACTCCTCGCGTAGGACGGATAACGGTTGAAGTAAAGCTTCTTAAACGCAATACGGCAGGTACTTGCAATATCGGCTTTACGATCAAAGATACCGGAAAAGGGATTAGCAAAGGGGAACTGAACAATATTACTCGCCCTTTTGTATCGGGTGATCACGCCGACAATCGCCTGGGGGTAGGTCTTACTCTTTCTCATGGTTTGATTTCTTTGATGAGGGGAGAACTGAAAATTGCCAGTGAAGAGGGGAAAGGTTCTTCGTTCAGTTTTGCATTGACATTGGAGGGTTCATCCGATCATGCGATGCAGATGATTAATGCCCGCAGTGTTAAAGTCGTACTGGTTGATGAAAAAAGGGTTGAAGACGCGAACCATTTGACAAACTATCTTCGCAGTTTCGGTATCAGTGTGACCAAAACCCAAACGGTAGATGAATCCGTCTTTACCGATGCCGAAGTGGTATATTTTATCGCTTCTCAGGAAAAAAGCGATTGGGCAATGAGCCTTTCATCTGCCAAACGCTCTTGCAAAACGGTACTATTGCTGGAACAGGATGAACGTCTTCAGGCTAAAATGCTTCATCTTATCGATACTTTTCTCTCCAAACCGCTGCTGCCGACATCGTTATTGGAACATTTAGTGAGGGTATTGAATCTATCGCAATCTTCCCCGGCGGATGGTGCACAACTTCAACACGGAATAAGTGCTCTGGTGGTTGAAGATAACTTAATCAATCAACGTTTGATTAAATTGCTTCTTAGGGAGTATGGAATTTCGGTAGTTGCCGTTTCCAACGGGGATGAAGCGGTTGAAATATGCCGTGAAAAAACATTTGACATTGTCTTTATGGATATCGATATGCCGATCAAAGACGGTATTTTGGCTACCGAGGAGATTAAAGCGCAGGAGAGGAACTCTAAAATAGGGCGTATGCCGATTATCGCGTTGACGGCATTGGCAATGGAGGGGGATAGAGAATATATTTTAGAGCGCGGGCTTGATGATTATCTTTCCAAACCGCTTACGCGCGAAAAACTTGAATACGTGCTACAAAAATACTTGCACGTTGGAGTATAAGGGGCAACGATGGTATTTACACAAAGTTTTGAAAAAGATTATGCACATTTACAAGGAATTATCAAGCAGTGTGCTCATTTGCATTCCGATCCGATGATATACACCGATCTATCCGGAGATTTGGTCGGCTGCAACGAGACGTTGCTTGAACTGTTGCAGGTTCAAGGATTGGACGAGATAGAGGCCCTTGATGTCTGGTTTGATCCGCAGGGGGTAAATCTATCGTATCTTCTCTCGAAATCGGGAGATTATCGTGGAAAAATTCGTTCCGAAGGGATAGAATACGATGTCGCTGTCAAATCGGAAGTCCTTTTACTCGAAAACTACCCGATTGTCGGTGTGGTATTTCGCGATACGTCGATTATCGAGAGGGCGCGTGCGGCAGAACGTTATTTTGAACATTTTAAAAATAAATTCTTAACCAATATTTCCCATGAATTTCGTACCCCTATGAATGCTATTATCGGATTTACCGATTTGCTGAAGAGCTCTCCTCTAAGCTCATGGCAGCAGGAATATGTTCAAATGACCAGCCGAAGTGCCCAGTCTATGATGCGAAATATCGAAAATCTTTTGGAACTTATGCAAGTTGAGAGCGGCACTATCCATACCACGTTAGCCCTTTTCAATCCGCTTGAAGTATATGAGAATTTTTCATTGCAGTTTTGTGATCTCGCACTCTCCAAAGAGATTGCACTGATGTTTTTGATCGATCCCCATTTGCCCAAAACGATGATTGGAGATCAGGATAAAATTCTTGCCATTATGCGTAATCTCATCCAAAACGGAATTAAATTTACCGAGGAGGGGGGAAGTGTCCTCGTTGAAATTCTCATCGTCAAAGAAGCGGGGAATGAAGTTGAGGTTGAATATGCGGTAAGCGATACCGGAATCGGTATCGATGCGGAACGGATCAAGACTCTTTTGCGCCCTTTTGCTTCAGCATGGGATAATCAGCGCAAAGGGAAAGACGGTTTGGGTATCGGCCTCAGTCTGAGCCATAAATACGTCGATATGATGGATTCGCATCTGATGTTGGCTTCCGAGAGCGGCAAAGGGTCACGATTCTCGTTTCGGATTACCCATCAGATCAACGAAGAGGGGTCTTTTGATTTTGTCGAAGGGAGCCGTGCCGCTATTTATGTTCAAAACCAACACCTTTCACCGCAAGGGGCACTGCTGTATAAATATTTGGAGCTTTTCAACGTACAGGTGAACGGAGTCCATGATTTAGTAAACACAATGTTGCATGAGAGCGATCTTCTATTCCTGGATGTACCGCATATCGCTAAAGCGCAAGTAGACGCATTGAAATTAACCTATCCAAATTTGCAAATTGTTCCGATTATGAAACTCGACTACGGTGAAAAGGCCAATGCTATCATGGACTCGGTCGCTTCGATTGTTACGTTGCCAATTTTGCCTAGCTCGCTTCACAAAACACTGGCGGTCATTTGGAATACGATGCCCAAAGAGTATATTTCACACTCTCCTGAAGCGCAGAGCATTCCCAGAGCGGACAATATTAAAATTTTGGTTGCGGAAGACAACCTCATTAACCTTAAACTCCTTGAAACTATTTTACTTCAAGAGCATTTCCGTGTTGTTGCCGTCGATAACGGACAAAAAGCGGTCGATGCCTATTTGAAAGAGCATTTTGATTTGGTTCTCATGGATATCGATATGCCGGTGATGGACGGGTTGATGGCCAACAGGCTGATTAAAGAGATTGATAAGCGTGACGGAAGAGGATTCGTTCCGGTGATTGCGTTAACGGCACACGCATTAATCGGAGATCGTGAACGGATTGTGGCTTCGGGACTGGATGCCCATTTGGCAAAACCGATCGACAAACATTTCCTTTTGCAAACCATGGACCGCTATTTAAAAATCGCGCAGCAAAAACGCCAAGGTAATGCCGTTTAATATTGATTGTTTTTTGCATACTATACTCACAAATGTATTATAATGCCGAAATCAAATCCCCCTTGAATAGAGGGGAAAACACAAGGATAGCAATGAAGCGATATTATGCCGCTTGGATTTTGGGTTTATTGTTGAGTGCTACAAGCGCCTCTGCCGCTGTTTTAGCAACCGTTAACGGGGATGAAATCACCTCAGACGAAGTGAATAAAGTATTGTTGGAAGGGACGCAAGGGCGTTTTGACTCTCTTCCTGCCGATAAACAAAACGAATTGCGTCAGCGGATTATCGAGGGGATGATTGCTCAGGAGTTGGTTTACGATGATGCTCAAAAAACGGGCGTCTTGGATTCTAAAGAGTACAAACAAGAGCTCGAAGCATTAGTGAGTCGATTGAAAATTCAGCTTGCCGCAAAAGTGTGGGAACAACAACAGTTCGAAGCGATCAAAATTGATGCCAAAGAGGTGAAAGCCTATTTTGACGCAAATCCTGAAGAGTTCGTCGATAAAGAGAAAATTCATGCACGTCATATTCTAGTCAAAACTGAAGCGGAAGCACAGGCCGTGATTAAAAGTATGAAAGGGTTGAGCGGCGATAAACTTAAAAATGAGTTTATTGCGCAAGCAAAATCCAAATCAACGGGACCAAGTGCAGCAAAAGGGGGAGATCTCGGTTATTTCCCTCGCGGACAGATGGTTCCCTCCTTTAACGATGCGGCTTTCGCTATGAAAGAGGGGGCAATGTCGTCAACTCCGGTACAAAGTCAGTTCGGATATCATGTAATTTATATCGAAGATAAAAAAGCGGCTAAAAAATTGGGATTCGATGAGGTCAAAAACTTTATCGAACAACGTTTGAAAATGGATAAATTTAAAGCGACCATGGAGAAAAAAATGGCAACGCTTCGCGAAAAAGCTAAAATCACCTATACAAAATAAATTCTCTCTTTTTCTTCTCAACTATCCCGCATTTGCGGGATACTCTTCCCTAAAACTTTATCTATTTTGATGTTCGATCTTCCGATAACTTTGCATTATTTGTCTTGTTTTCAAATCCGGAAATATCTCTATAATATAATTATAAACATAATAGTTATTATAATAACTATTTAAGCTCTCCTGCTCTACAATCCCGAATATTTTTCAAAAGGAGCGCTATGAGTTTTGAATCTGATAAGTCGATAGGCTTTCTGATCGCCAAAGCAAGGAATGTCCTCAAAAATGAATTCGAGAAAGAGTTGAAAGAGTATTCTCTCTCGTATGCTCATCGGGTTATCTTAGTCCGACTAAGCGAAAAAGAGGGGTTAACCCAAAAAGAGTTGGCACAAGATACCTATTTCGAACAATCGAATTTGACGTTGATGCTCGATAAACTTGAGCTAAAAGGTTTGGTTAAACGTTCTGCCAAAGAGAATGATCGAAGAGCGTATATCGTGACGATCACCCCTGCGGGGAAAAAGCTTCGAGACTCTCTCGTGCAAATGGGTGAGGATGTGATGGATAAGGCGTTAAAAGGGTTAAGCGGCGAGCAAAAAGAGGACCTATCCCGAATGCTCCAGTTGATCTATGAGAACTTGAAAAACAGTTCATCTCATAGTTAAATATTAATACATACACAGGAAGTGCTATTATGGTAAAGTTATCTCATATGATGGTCTGTTTAGCGGCAGTCGGAACTCTTTCATCGTGTTTTGCCGATCCGTATCAGGATGGTAAAAATGCGTTGGAGCATAAAGTTTACTTGGATGCGGTTGCACAGTTTGAAAAGGCGTGTAATGGCGGAAATGCGCAGGGGTGTTTCGAGCTTGGAGCCCTCTATGAAAAAGGGGATGGCGTGGTGCAAAATAAGTACAAAGCGGTTGCCCTATATACACAAGCCTGTAACGGCGGAGAATCGCATGGATGCAGTAATATCGCCATGACGTACGATACCCCTTAAACAATTAGTGTATAGAGACAAAATAAATACAAAGTTTTCATGATGCAACCAAAGATATTGATAACGGTCTGCTTATCGTTTTTATTGTTAACAGGCTGTGTCCCGAAAATGGATAAAGCGACCTCAATTCCCGAAGCGGTTATTAACGCTGATTTGGAAAAAAATAGTGCAGATTTTGGTGATGAAACACTCGTAAGAGAGTGGTGGAAAGGGTATGGTGATCTCCAGCTCGATTCGATTATCGAGTCAGCATTGTTGAATGCCCCTTCTCTTAAAAGCATAGAAGCACGGTACGCACAGGCCAACAGTGTTATTCAGTCGGTACAATCGCGTAATTTACCTCATTTATCGGCCAACGGAAGCGTCCTTCGGGAACGTTTCAGTGAAAATCATATTTTTCCTCCACCGCTGGGAGGAGGTACGTATACTCAGTACCAGCCCGAATTGACACTGGATTATGATTTTGACTTTTGGAATGCGCGAAGTTCACACATCCTTGCGGTAAAAAACAAAGCTTTGGCCCAAATGGCAACCATTGAAGCTTCGAAATTAGCGTTATCCAGTGCTATCAGCGAAACCTATCTCTCGTGGAATATCGATGAGCAAAAGTTGAGGCTTTTGAGGATAATGGAGCAAACAAATCGTGATGAACTCAAGATCGTCGAAAAACAATACGTTTTGGGGCTGAGCGATGCGGTGGCAATCAATGAGAAAAAAAGCGTATTGTCTCAAACTTCGCAACGGATAGAGGAGTTGAAACGGATTATTGAGGGGAAAAAAGAGGCGATTTGCGTTTTGGGAGGATTCCTTCCCTCGTATGCGAATACACTGAAAATTCCTCATATAAATGACGGATTTCGTCTTCCCATTCCCAAAGAGATTATGTTGAATCTTCTTGCTCATCGCCCCGATGTTGCTATCGCAAAGTATACGGCTTTGAGTAAAAGTCATACCATTGAGCAAACAAAAGCGCAATTTTATCCCAATATCAGTCTCTCGGGTGCTATAGGCTTTACGTCGTTCAGCTGGGCAAAACTGGTGGATCACTCATCCTATACCCCATCTGCAGGTATTGCGTTATCGCTTCCGCTGTTTGATTGGGGAGAGAGAGCCGCCAATCTTCAAAACAGTGTCAGTGATTACAACAGTTCGGTTTATGAGTATGACGGAGTGGTGATTAAAGCGGCTAATGAAGTTGTCACTTTGCTCAAGCAAACCAAACTGTTAGAGGTGCAACGCCGGCTTCACGATGAAGAGATAACGGCTAAAAAAACAAATGAGACGATTGAACGTAAAAAACTTCTTCAGGGATTGAGCAATAAGCTCCCGTATCTTGCGAAAAAGAAAACACTCCTTCAAGGGGAGATCGAAACACTCTCTCTGAAAGAGACGAAGTTGTTACTTCAAATCAATCTAATCAAAGCGTTAGGCGGCGGATACGCTGATCAAGAGGATACCAATGAGAGCCAATAAGATAGTGCTTAGCGAATTGAAAATATTTCCTTGGCAACGGACGCTTCACGAGTGGCTCTCCATCGATGCTCCGGTTTTGGTTTATATGGCTAAAGTCATTATTGCCGCTTTGTTAGCCCTATGGATTGCGATGAAACTGAATATGCCCGATCCGCGAACGGCTATTTTTACCGTATTTATTGTTATGCAGCCTCAAAGCGGACTCGTATTTGCCAAAAGTTATTACCGTGTTTTGGGAACGATCGCCGGAGTCGGAATCTCATTGGTGATTGTTGGAATGTTTTCGCAGGATCCGCTTTGGTTTATCACCTTTTTTGCCCTTTGGATCGGTCTTACTACCGCAGCTGGATTTAAATATCGCAATTTCCAATTTTATGGGTTTGTATTGGCCGGATACACATTGTGTATTGTAGCGCTTCCCGTTATTGAGACACCGCTTGATGTTTTTGACATTGCCGTTTCCCGTTTTTCCGAAGTTATCGTCGGTATCATGTGTGCAACCGTGGTCAGCGATGTCATTTTTCCTCGCCGTCTCTTGGACTCATTGATTTCGAGTGAGCAGGAACGATTTTATAACGTGCTCACAACACTATCCGATCCAACAGCTGTTTTTGCCGCTTTTGATGATACTAATCCATCTGTAAGCCGTTTCTCAAACGGTGTAGTGGGTCTCAATGCGGTTCGCGTCAACAGCAGTTTCGAGAGCGGGGCTGATCGGAAAGAACGGCACCATTATCAGCACCTTAATCATGAGTATATGAATCTCTCGACGACTTTTCATTCGCTCAAAAGTATCATATCGGCGATTAAAGATCGTGAGAGAACCGAATTGTTGAGTGCTTTGGAACGGCTATACGCACCGATCGTATCGGCACTGAAAACGCGTCCTGATACCGTATTGACTCCGGAAGATTTAAATCGCGTACTGAGCGAATTGCTAGAGGCCAAAAAGGGGGTGCAGAGAGAATACGAATATGAACGGCTCGCTTTTGAACGGGAAGATGAATTCACATCGGCGGCCTATTTGATTATCCGGCTTTTAAATGAGCTGTACAATCACTGCTCCACGTATCTCTCTTTACTGAAGCACCGTTTATCGGGCGATGCGTCACAAAGCCTTCGGGTGGTACAGTTTTCGACCCATACTGATAATGTATTGGTCGGACTCGCAGCTTTGCGCGGAAGCGGCGTATTACTTTTGACAATGTTGTTTTGGATATGGACGGCATGGCCTTATGCTACGCTGACAATCACTATGGCGGTTGTCATCGGCTTGTTGCTTGGAACCCTCCCCAGTCCGCTCGATGGAGTCAAAGACTTTTTTAAAGGTTCGGTTATCGCGCTCATTGTTGCCGCTGTCTACGATTTTTATCTGATTCCCGCGTACACATCCGATCTTTTGACATTGGGTTTGCTTCTAGCTCCGACCTTAGCATTTATCGGATGGATGACGACAAAACCTAAATTGCCGATTTTTTCTTTCGGTTTTGTTTTTATGTTTATGAGTCAATGCGCCCTTGATCCGTTTTATAAAATCGAACCGATAAAATTTTTGGAGAGTTCATTGGCGGCATTGATCGGAGTCATTTTTGGAGGCCTTGCCTATTTGTTGGTCAACTTTTGGTCGTGTTCACTGACACAGAAGCGGGTTGCGAAGATATTGCGTCGACAAATCGTAAGTGTATGCGAAGGGGCATTAAACATAGAACGCAGTGCCTTAGAGAGTACCGGACGTGATCTTGTACAGCAGTTTTCGACACAAGGCCGCCTCAATATGCGCTCCAGCCGTCTTGTCTTTGAATGGCTCCTCACAACGCTTGAAATCGGTCGGGCGGTTTTGGCCATTAGGCGGAGTCTTCAACGACTTTATCTCCAGTATCAACCCCCCGGTATCGATAGTGTGCTGGATTCAATTAAGAACTATTTTGAGGCACCGACATTGTCGGGACGGGAGAGAGTGCTGATGCAGTTGCATACTAGTCTTCAAACGCTTCATGAAGCCCAAATGCCGCTAGAGAAAGCGCAACTGAAACGGATGCAGACGCTCATAGTAGAAATGGCACTTATCCGTACCGTTTTACTCAATTCATCGACCTTCCCGGTTCTCACGGAGGATTCATGCCGTTAGATATAACTTTGTTCGGAATTCAAATGCCGACACTTCTCCCTATTTTTGTTGTCACTGCGGTAATTCAGATTTTACTGGATCGTGTGATGTCCGATGCCGGAATCTACAATCATGTATGGCACCCAGGGTTGTTTCGGACCGCCGTATTTGTCTGCTTGTTTAGTATTCCGTGTTTACTAATTTATCGCTAAGGATCTGAAATGAATCAAAATAGCAAATATTCAAGATTATTACGTTTTGCCATCACATTTTCGGTAGTTTCATTGGCCGTCTTTTTGGGACTGATGCTGTGGGATAACTACATGAACAGTGCATGGACGCGAGACGGTCGTGTTCGCGCCGATGTCGTGATGGTTGCACCTGACGTCGGAGGATTGGTAAGTCGTGTCGCTGTTATCGATAACCAGGAAGTGCGTAAAGGTGATCTGCTCTATCAAATCGATGATCTCCGGTTCCATCACGCACTCGCTGCGGCAGAAGCAATCGCACAGACGCGAAAAGCCGAATATGAGATGAAAAAGCACCAATCCATTCGCCGTAACGGAGCGGATAATGAGACCGTATCGGTTGAAGATCGCGATGATGCCAAGTATGATACTCAAGTTGCCCGCGCAAAATTCGAGGAGGCTATGGCACTGGTAGAGACCGAAAAGCTAAATATTGAGCGGGCTTCTGTCCGTGCTCCTGTCGATGGATGGGTATCGAATCTCCTTCTTCGAAAAGGGGATTATGTTCAAGCCGGCGAAAAGCGCCTTGCCCTTATTACCGGAGGATCGTTTTGGGTGTACGGCTATTTTGAGGAGCATAAACTCTCTCTTATCCATATCGGCGACAAGGCCGAGATGAAAATGCTTGGGACCAAATATGTTGTGAAAGGGCATGTTGAAAGTATTGCCAGAGGGATTGCGGATCGTGACAATACAACAGATGGACGTCTCTTGGCCAATGTCAATCCGATCTTCACCTGGGTTCGTCTTGCTCAGAGGATTCCGGTTCGTAT
>NZ_JAHFAQ010000066.1 GCF_023250475.1 Sulfuricurvum sp.
GCTCAAATTGGCTCCTTCACTTAATCAAACTTTGGGGGGATTATATTAAAATGTCACTTTTGCATTGCTTTTAAAATTTAATCATAAAGAGTTCATAGAATGTTATATTGGTTTCACAAAGCCCTCGGAATTAATCTATTTCAATACATCACCCTCCGTGCCGGGGTCGCTTTTTTCATCGGAATGCTCCTAACTTTATTTTTTATGCCCCGCTTTATCGCCTGGGCTCAGCGTTCGGCCCGCGTTCAGCCGATCAATGAATACGTCAGCGCCCATCAGGGAAAAGCTAAAACTCCCACTATGGGGGGAATCGTTTTTGTCGCCTCCACGATTATCGCATCCTTGCTCACCGTCAACATCATGAATCCGTTTGTCATCGGCGGGCTCCTGACATTGGTATTCTACGCCTATATCGGATTTACCGACGACTGGGGGAAAATACGTGGAGGAGATAACCTCGCTGGACTTAGTGCGCGTGCCAAACTTGGACTGCAGCTTGTTTTCGGGGTCACCATCGGATTATTTTTGATCTATGTTGCCAAGCTCGATACCGGATTTTATCTTCCGTTTATCAAATCAAGTCTTTTTGATATGGGATTTTGGAGCGTTGCGTTTTGGGTATTCGTTATGATCGCCACCTCCAATGCCGTCAATCTCACCGACGGACTCGACGGACTCGCAACGGTTCCCTCGATTTTTGCACTCCTCTCGTTGAGTATCATCGTCTATATCGTCGGTAATGCCGCTTTGGCCCACTATCTTTTGATGCCGAAAATTCCTGCGGGAGAGGTGGTCATCATCGCCAGCGCCCTCATCGGTTCACTGCTCGGTTTTTTATGGTACAACTGCCATCCCGCACAAGTATTTATGGGTGACAGCGGGTCCCTTACGATCGGTGCTTTCATCGCCTACATGGCCATCATCGGAAAAAGCGAAATCCTCCTTATCCTTATCGGCCTCATTTTCGTCATCGAAACGGTATCGGTCATCTTGCAGGTCGGAAGCTACAAGCTTCGGAAAAAGAGGGTCTTTTTAATGGCGCCGATCCATCACCACTTTGAGATGAAACAATGGGCGGAGAACAAAATCATCGTCCGTTTCTGGATCATCTCGCTCCTCTCCAATATCTTCGCACTCATCACATTAAAGATTCGCTAATGAAAAAACAAAATATCGCCTGTTTCGGGTACGGTAAAACGACCCGAGCTATTGCCAAACACTTCGGTTCCTGTACTTTTTTCGATGATAAAATTGCCGTCTCTTCGGTAGATGAAGAGGGAAATTACCTTAAACCTATCAGCGAATTTGACACCCGCCTCTTTACCCATGAAATACCATCGCCGGGGTTTCCCCCCTCACATCCTCTGATACAGCAGGCTAGCCACCTCATCAGCGAATACGATTTTTTTGCCCCGAAAATGCCGTTTTCGATCTGGATCAGCGGCACCAACGGAAAAACAACCACTACTCAAATGGTTGAACACCTCCTTAGTGATAAAGGGGCCATCAGCGGCGGTAATATTGGAACCCCGCTCGCCGATCTCTCCCCCGATGCTCCGATCTGGATTTTAGAGACGAGTTCGTTTAGCATGCACTACAATAATGTTGCCCGTCCCAACATCTACGCCCTCCTACCGGTCACCCCTGATCATGTCAGCTGGCACGGAAGTATGGAGGCCTATTATGATGCCAAACTCAAACCTCTCTCTATGATGAAAGAGGGAGAAGCAATTATTTTACCGAAGATGTTTGCCGATACTCCGACAAAAGGGTTTAAAATCGTCTATGAAGATGAGAAAGATCTTGCGGAGTATTTTGGGTTTGACGCCTCTAAAATCAAATTCAAAGGGGCATTCTTGATGGATGCCATGATTGCCATGGGGATTGATAAAATCCTCTATGACCGATGCGATTATGACCGTATCAATGCTTTCATCCTTGATCCCCACCGTCAAGAAGAGTTTCGTGACGGGCGTGACCGCCTGTGGGTGAACGATTCCAAAGCGACCAATATCGACGCGACCCTCGCTGCCCTTCGCACCTATAGCGATTATCCGATCCATTTGGTTCTCGGCGGGGATGATAAAGGGGTAGAGCTAGAAGAGCTGTTTACACCCCTTAAACGCTACGATGTAAGTGTTTACGCTATCGGAGCCAACGCTCTGCGTCTTGAAGCGCTCTGCAAGCAGTATGATATCCCCTGCACCCTCTGTCACACTCTCGATGTGGCGGTAGAGCGTATCAGCAAGAAACACAACCGTCACAGCATCGCGATGCTCTCTCCTGCAGCGGCAAGTTTAGATCAATTTACCTCATACGCTCAACGCGGAAATCTCTTTAAAGAGCTTGCAAAAGCGACAAAATAGTCGCTTCATGAGATTTAAGCTTATTTTTAAGCTTACCTAGCTATAATTTCGTCCTCACAAACGTGGCCAATTAGCTCAGTCGGTAGAGCAAATGACTGAAAATCATTGTGTCCTTGGTTCGATTCCGAGATTGGCCACCACCACGTTTTAAAACTCCCGAAATTAAAAACATCAGATCTTTCCTACACTCAAAGATAGACGTTTGTTTGTACCTTTTTTTTAAAATCTTTTTTCATACGTTATTAGCCAATTACGTCCTTCACGTCGTATACCCTCATGCTTCCCTTGATACGATGGATAAATCACCGGTTCATTAAACAGATTTTTTGCACTCAATGTCACCGTCGAAGATTCATCGATATCATACGCAACGGTTTCATCGATGACCATCGTAGCATCGAAAGTCTGTGCGTTGCCGGTATTGTTACGAGAATACCCATTTTTAGGACCGTTGTAGTACCAAGCCGTGTTGATGCTCAACGCCTGCGACAGCGGATAAATAAAATATCCTTTACTTAACACTTCAGAGATTTCAGGACTTTGCACTTCGACCGGATGGTAATAATCGGGAGTAAAATACTCGGTTCTGACATACGATAAATTCGCCATTAATTCGGACCCGTTCCCGAAACGGCGAGTAAACTCCAGCTCTAAGCCTTTGGCATTGCGCTGTCTATGATTGGCGTAATCCCCGGGAAAAGAAGGGGGTTCATGCTCAATTCTGTCAATTACATCCTGCATAATCGAGTAAAACAGGTTGGTTCGTAAAATTGTATTTTGATTCTTATGCGTATAGGCCAATTCGTACGTATCTATCAACTCCGGAGTCAAATTCGCATTTCCGTTTTTTAATCCGTCCTGCACCGATTGAAATGCTTCCACGTAAGAAGGAGCTCTGTATGAGCGTCCGTAAACCGCTTTTACAATATTGCCCTCATCCAGTCGATAGACCGAACCCAAACGGTAACTGAACATTTTCTCAAACAATGAATAATCATCCAGTCGCATATTGCCAGAAATATCCCAATCGCCATTGATAGAATAGATATCCTGAAAATAGACGGATTTAATCCATTGATCATTGTCGCCGTTCAAAAAACCGTATTGTCCGTCCAGATAAGCCAACGCGTCGGAAATGATAAAAGGCCCTCCGTCTAATTGCGTTCGAAGTGTAGTTCCAAAGACATTTTTCAGTGTATTGATCTTTTGTGCACCGACCCCGAGCATCCACTCATGGTTCTCGATATTTTCCCCTTTGAGGTTCATATCGATATATGAGTTTAATTGCCGGTAGGTCGGGTTTATACGAAAAATCAGACCGCTTCCGCCGTAATCTTCATACACGGTTGAGTCAAACGTAAAATCGTAATAGTTCACCCCAACTTTTGTATCCAAATGCAGATCATGATCGAGAGCGTGTCTATTTTGAAGTTCGACAATACCGCTGTGATTACGCTGATAACCGCCGAAAACAGGTTCAAGCGTTTCATTCAATCCGTAAAAGTTGTCCGTCACTTCGGATTTATATCGTGCGATCAAGGTAAAATCACTATTTTTAGCCGTAACACCGATGGAGTAATCTTCAAAATTCTCCAGACTATTATAGTCCGACCGCGCATAGGACGCCTCTTGGGCCGCTACAAACGCCCTACCGGCATCTACTGTTTTATTGCTGTGCTGATGATAGCTGTCGATTCCGATATTCCATTGACCGATATTGAGATGCTTGACAAATCCGGCTTTGGTGTAATCATAACTCCCTACCGAGCCGAATACGGCATCACCATCCCCGGTCTGCGAACTTTTGGTAATGACGTTGATCGCTCCGCTAAATGCCCCCGGACCGTAAATCGTTGATGCCGATCCGCGAAGCACTTCGATACGGTCGATCAACTCCACCGGAAAATCGAGATAGAAATAGCTCGTGCTGTATAGATCGCTCCCGACATCCACCCCGTCGATATAGAGCTTATATTTGTCAAAAACAAACGTATCGGGATTGTGAGCGCCTCGGATAATCACCTGCTTCCATCCCGTATGCAATATGGATGTTTCAATCCCCGGAAGAATCCCTATCGCTTCATGCAGATTACGGACACCGATTTTTTTAAGTTTATCGGCATGTAAAACAGAAACGACTGAGGGCTGATAATCTATATTGAGTTTAGTTTTGGTAGCGATACCCGTCACTTCGTTTAACATAGAAGTAAAATCATCATCAAAAGCGTCAACCGAACAGGAAAAGAAAAAAACACCCATTAAAACGTAGTAAAATTTCATCAACAATCTCTTATACTTAATAGGTAAATTGTACCTAAGTTAATCATAAATTAACTATTACTTATATAGTATCAATTTATGTTACTACACATTGGATTAGGATGACACACTCGCTTATCGGAAAATTCGCATGGGTATTCTGGCTGCTTTACATCGCAGTCATCGCCCCCATATTTATCTTTATTCAAATCAATGTCTCTTCGGTTCTCAACGAAAGCGAAAAAGCAAAAATCGAGTTGGTGACCCAAACGCTCAAACCGATCATTTCCACCTATCTGACATTCGATCAGCAAGAGATGCTCAGCGATACCCTGCGTACTTTTTTTCAAAACCCTAATATTTTGTATGTATCGCTAACCGATGCGAACAATACTGTTCTTTTTAAGCAGCGCTATCCCCATTCCAAAATGCAAGAGACGATTACCTTCTCGACCCCTGTGATCGATTCGATCACTCATCAAACACAAGCAACCCTTGTCATCAGTTATTCCAATAACTTCGTGCACGATCTTCAAACTAAACTTTTTATGCAGCTCATCCTTCTCTCGCTGTTTGCACTCCTCATTTTTTCCATCACCTATTTCTATTTTCAGAAACAGTTTTTTGTTCTTCGTCTTTTATCAAATTGGATGGGAAACTATTCCATTGATAAAGATACCGAACCGTTCAAAAACAATAATACAAATACTGAGATCACGACCATTACCCATTCTGCCAATAAAATGCTCGAAACCATCGACAACTACCGTTGTCAAATGGAACAGATCAACAATGAGCTTGAGCATCGGGTTGAAAACGAAATTATCAAACGTCGTGAAAAAGAACAGCTCCTGGTTCACCAGTCACGCCTTGCGGCAATGGGTGAGATGATAGAGAGTATTGCCCATCAATGGCGTCAACCTTTGAATATTATCGGCTTGGCAATTGCTGATATCAATATGAAACGGGTACTTGGCTTGCTCAAAGATGACGAAATTGAAAAAAACAGCGCCCTTATTAATAATAATCTGGCTTTTATGTCAAATACGATCGATGATTTTAGAAATTTTTTCAATATGGATAAAGAGTGTCTTTATTTCGATCCCGTCCAACCCATTAATGAAATATTTGCCCTTTTAAGTGAACAACTTCGCTATGCCAACATAACCTATCTTGTACATCAAAATTGTGACAAAGAAATTTTCGGTGTTGTTAACGAATTCAAGCAAGTTATTTTGAATATTGTCAATAATGCCCAGGACGCCATTAAAAGCAAACAAAAGCTGGCAGGCGGAAAGATCGAAGTTACATTGCATTGTGATGAATACCATCTTTATATCGATATCAGCGATACGGGAGGGGGAGTTCCGTCCAAGATAGTTGAGCGTATTTTTGAACCTTATTTTACAACCAAACTGCATAACAAAGGTACGGGTATCGGTCTTTATATGTCCAAAGTCATCATTGAACAACATTTCGAAGGGTCTCTCACTGTGAGCAATACCGAGGTAGGTGCCCGATTTATATTGGCTATGGCGCTTAGACAACCATGAAAAAATCAATTCTTCTCTTTTTCATGCCGTTTCTCCTCTGGGGGACAACGTATGATTCGACACTATTGCAGATAGGGGCAAAACTGTTTCCCAAAGTCGCCTTGATGGAAAAAGGGACCAAAGAACGTATTCAATCGACCGTAAACTTTGTCATTATTACGGCACCCTCAAACAAAGAGGCCGCACAACGATTATCAGAGATGATTGATCGTCAATACGGTGGAGTTCTTAGCAATTATACACTTACCCTCTCCATCGTTTCGCCGAAAGAGGCATTGGAGATCAGAAATGTACATGGCTTTTTTTTACTTTTGGATCCGGAAGAAAGTATCCTTTCCCCCCTGTTAGAACATGCTCGTCAGACTAAAACATTGACGTTTGCCTTTGATCCCCTACTGCTGCAAAAGGGGGCTGCCGTTTCGCTTTACATCGGTAGAAGCGTCAAACCGTATATTAACCTCACTACGCTCAAGCAGGTACCGTTTACCTTTGAGTACGGTTTCTTGAAACTTTCTCAACCCTATTAACCGCTTCCTCGAAAGTATCCACTTTCACAATTAAGCCGTATAAACTTCTACTCTGTTTCTGCCGTTCTTTTTCGCTTCGTACAATGCCCCGTCCGCTTTTTCAAACAATGTTTTTTTGGTATCTTCACTGGAGAGTTGTGCAATACCAAAGCTCAACGTCATCTGATTTTCGACATAGCTAAACGAATGCAGCTGAACGAGTTTTCTTAAGTTTTCGGCTAAATTGCAAGCACCGGCAAGGTCTGTTGAAGGGGTTAATATGACAAACTCTTCCCCTCCCCAACGTGCGAAAATATCTCCGTTTTTAATGTTATCCGAAACAAGATCTACCAAATCTATTAAAATGATGTCGCCTGCTTGATGCCCGAAAGTATCATTGACCAGTTTAAAATTATCAACGTCAAAAATAATCAAACTGAGGGTGATATTATTCTGTTTCGCATTGGCGATCTCTAGACTGAAGATGTCTTCAAAATTTTCCCGGTTATTTATCCCGGTCAGATTGTCTTTATACGCTTTTTGTTCCAACGTATTGGTCATAGAATAGAGTTCGTCAACTTTGTTTTTCATTGCTTTGTTGATATTTCTCAACTGCTGTTTGGTTTGTTCGAGCTCAGTTATATCGTGCCGAACCGCTATGTATTCTACAATATCTCCGTCAACGTCCAATATCGGTATGACCGTTGTGTCGACAATGTACTGCCCGCCGTCTTTTTTCATATTGGTTACAACGCCGTTCCAGCTTTTTTTCGCTTTGATGGTGTCCCATAAATCTTTAAACGCTTCTCTGGACATATCCGGATGTCGAATAATGTTGTGCGGTTTTCCTATGAGTTCATCGCGTGTATATCCCGATATCTCGCAAAATTTGTCATTAACATAGGTTATTACCCCTTTTGGATTCGTTTTCGAGACAATATTGCTTAAATCAACCGCTTTTTTATATTCCGCTAAAAGATTGGTATTCTCGCTCTTATAATTACTGTTACTGCTTATTATCGTTTCAAAATTAGCGGCCAAGTCATTTGCCATCCGCAACGTCAGTGAATCGATTTCGCTTTGAAGTGCATAGGAGAGATTCCCATTTTCAAAAATAACCTGTTCTATGGCATTTTTTAGTTTTATTATGAGTGTAAACAGATCCGCTATAGTGATGTTGTAATTATTCAAAAGTTGCAAAAATTCTATTTTAACTTGGCATTCTGAAACGGTTGCGCGCCATTCAATAACACTGATGAAGCAATCGCAGAACTCATAAAAAAGATGGGTATTCTTTTCTATGACCGGCAGCGAGTGTCGATGAAGTACATTTTGCACCTCATTTTTATTCATCCAAATTTTGATAATTTCATTTCTATTGATCCGAAGAAAATAGGAGAACTCTTCACTATTTATAATTTTAATCACATAAACTCACTTTTATACTCTCTTAGTATTTTATGGATACGATTGTAGTACAAATAGTATAAATTTTCTTATTCTCAAAGGTTATACTTTGGTATGATGGCGATTTTACAATCTCAGTGCGGGAGAGGTCATGAAAGGTATTGGGATCTTATTATCCGTTATTGCAATAACGACAACCTTATGTGCTGAAAATTCAGAAAAAAAATGGATACCTCTCCAGCCGATGCAAATGCACGATAATGCTATACGCGATAGCAATAAATCCAAACATTCAACCGATACTAAAATGGTTCAAAATATTAAAGTGATTAAAAACTTGCTCGATCATATAAATAGTACAGGTTTAAATACCGAAAATGATAAAAAATGGTACTCCTTCGAGCCTGCGGATAGTGAATAAAATATCCGTGTTTAGATTAGTCCGTCACGCTGCATCCGTTCTTGGAGAGCAATTAGGATGTAGGCACTAACGGTTCCACCGTGAAATTGTCGAATTTTATCCTCCCATACCGTCGGTATCGTAATCAGTTTCTTTTTCTTCTCCTTATCACTTTTTACACTCTCTTCTCTCTCGCTCATAGCTGCAGAACTTTTTACTTTTTCAATATTTTGTAGAAAACTTTTTTTTGCCATTTTATATCCTTTATATATATTTTAGATATTTATTTTATATTTAATATGGATTTTACTTCCGAGATAAGCTCATCCATTTCCTGATCGGCTTTGCTAAAAATCCGATACTCTTTGATACTCTTGCCCTCCCCGACCGAATGGGCGATATCGACACGCTGCCGAAGGATCGAAACCATCAGTTCAAAATGTTCCGACATACAGATAAAATCGACCAGCTCGCCGAAGCGTTTCATTCCCGGATTGATATTGTTAAAAAGGATATGCGTTTTGATCGTCTCACCTTGTATCACCGAGAGGCTTTTGAGTATCTCTTCGTATTTTTGCAAACCCATAAGATCAAATGGCTTATCACTCACAGGGGTGATAAGCAAATCCGATGCAATGATGGCGACACGATTAAAGGCACTGTCAAATCCCCCCGAATCAATAATGGTAAGAACATCGTCCGAATCGGCCGCCGCATATTCCGCCAACTCTTCGGCGGTGTTAAAATGGATCATCGGTATCGGGGAGAGCCCCTGTTCATGACGCAGCGCATTGGTCACGGTAAGAGAGCGCTGAGTATCAAGATCGACAATCCGCGTTTGGATAATACCGGAGAAATATACGGCAAGATTCCACGCAACCGTAGATTTGCCGACTCCCCCTTTTTGATGCGATAAAGTCAGTATCATAGATATGCCTTATATATTTATAGGATATTGAAAGTATATATTTTAGATACTTAAAAATACTCAAAAGAAAGAACTACCGAAATTAAATATTGATTCACCATATTGTCTAAAAGAGGAGTATAATTAACATTATCGCGAAAGGAACTATTATGACTGAGCAGCAGCTACTTACTTTATTTGTCGGGATTATCGCGATATGTATGGTATTCATCACAATGGTAATTGTTTTGATAGGAATCAATTCCATGAAAACAATGCTGAAAATACAGGATTTTATGACTCACGTTCAAAATGAGCTCAGTTTCCTCTCGACAAAAGCGGTGTTGACTCTCCACGAAGTCAACGAACTCCTTATCAATCTTAAACAGGAGACAAGATCCCTGAGTGAAAAATCAAAACTCTCATTGCACGAGTTACACGATTTGATCTCATATCTCCATGATGAGACCAAAGAACTTGCCCTTAAAGCTTCCAACGGTATCGCAAAAGTTACGATGGGATCACTTGCTATCGGCGCCATCTCTCAATTTTTCAAGAAAAAAAATAATTCCTAGGAGCATACAATGAACCAAAACAACACCCTGACTTTTATCGTCGGTGCCGCACTCGGTGGTATCGCGGGATACTATCTTTTCAAACATCAAGACGAAATCGTCGATAAGATCCATGAACTCGAAGGAAATCTCAATATCGATCATAACGCACTGATTGACAAAGCAAAAAATAAACTTGATGCATTGACCCAAAATGTTCAATCCACCATTGAGCGCTACACACACGGCGGTGAGGACAAATCCGCCGACGAGATTACCGCGATCATGGCAGAGCTTGCTAAATTACGTGAGGAAGTCAGAGAGCTAAAAGCGATTTGAAACCGTTCATCCTCTCTCATGGGAGGATGAACGGTTTGTTTTTCGCATTGTTCTAAGCGTTGTCACCGTAAAGGCGACGATAGCAGGTCCTAAAATAACTCCCCAGAATCCGAATGTTGCCAGTCCCCCCACAATGGAAAAAAAGATCACAAACTCATTGATACGGGGTTTTCCGCGACTGAGGGTACGGTTTACAAAATTCAAAATCACCAGCTTGACGATGTTGTCGATAAAAAATGCCATCATTGCATACGAATAGATCGATATGATCAGAACATTCATAATATTCCCTTGAAAATACTCGTGTATCACGACCGGAATCCATACCAATGCCGTACCCACAACCGGTATAATCGAGGCAACTCCCGTTAAAAATCCGAGCAGCAATGCATTGTAACCTTCAAAAAAAGCGATGAATATTCCAAATGCTAGCCCCTGAGCGATCATCACCCCGACTAACGTATAAAAGACTACGGCGATCATCGTTGTCATCTCATCCAAGAATTCACGCTTGATCGAGCGCTTTAGGGGGATAATCGGGAGGAGAAACAGGGTAATGCTACGACCGTACCACATCAAAAAGAAAAAGAAAATAACGATCATCGCCATCTCTCCGAGCATCGCCATAAACGTTTTTAGCCCGTTGCCCAGCCAGCCAGCCATAAATGCGATAATCTCGTCTTTATGCAGTTTGGAGAGGGCGATTATATTATCGATAGGGTCTTTGAGCCAAGCAAGATACGACGGTAAACGGGTGTTGAACAAATCGACTTGATTGGTAAAAGTACGGATAAGTTCCATCGTATTGGCAGGGTGGTCAAGAAGTTGAAACAAGAACAACGAAATGGGAACAAAAATGATAAGGGCGAGTCCCAATGTCACAATGGCGGCGGATGTCACCGAAGCGAAATTTCTCAATTTATCATAAACATCTATCCGAGCTTTAACAATTCGATATACAGGAGAAACGGCCATAGCTAAGAGCAATGCGACAAAAAAGCTTTTTAAGAAGGGGGAAAAGAGCCATAAAATCAGAATAAATGCCCCGATTCCAATCCATCGTAAAAAATTATTTTGTCGCATATGAGTATTCCTTATCTCTGTTGAGAGTGTATAAAATGGGTAAAACTTCCATCTTTGGCTTCTAAAACTTCACGCGTCCCCTCTTCGAGAATCACTCCGTTTTCGAGCACGTAGATATAATCGGCACGCGTCACCGTACTAAGACGATGGGCAATAATAATAACGGTCTTCTCTGCCAAAAATGTCTCCAACGCCTCAAACAGAGCATTCTCCGTATGAACATCAAGCGCCGAAGTCGATTCATCGAAGATAACCGCTTTCGGGTTAGCCAACACCATCCGTGCAATACTGAGACGCTGACGCTGACCGCCGGAGAGTCTTATACCGAATTTCCCCACCTGCGTCTCTAACCCCATCGGCAATGCAGCGACAAACTCCAAAAGCTGCGCAATATTCAATGCTTTAAAAATAATCTCATCGCTGATCTCATCGCCCATAGTAAGGTTAAATCGGAGAGTATCGTTAAACATCAAAGGCTGCTGCAAGACAACAAACACTTCATCCCGTACTTTTGAGAAGCCGATCGCATTGACACTCACACCGTTATAGAGGATATCTCCCGATGTCGGAGGATAAAAACCGACCAGCAATTGAGAAAGGGTGCTTTTCCGCTTCCGCTTGCTCCGATGATAGCAACGGTACGCCCGGATTCGATATTGAGATTCACCCCTTTTAACACCGGTTCTTTCTCATCGTATCCGAAAACAAGATTTTTCGTTTGGATGGAGAGGGCTTTTGTCTCCCCTAAAGGGTTTTCAGAACCCGCAAAAGAGGGTTCGGTCGGAAGAGAGAGAAGTTCATTCAACCGAGCAAGAGCATTTTTAGCGTTCGCAAAGCTGTATTGCATCGAGAGCAAATCCTGCACCGGGGTCATCATAAACCACAAATAGCCGAAGATGCCGAACATCAGCCCTATACTAAGATCCGAATAAAGAACCATCACCAACCCAAGGGCTCGAAAAATCTCAAATCCGCTCAAAAACAGGGTATAGGAATAACGCTCACCCCTCA
>NZ_JAHFAQ010000160.1 GCF_023250475.1 Sulfuricurvum sp.
ACTCGACGGATGTGTTATCTGCAACAACAATCGGATCGGTAAAAATGTTACGGCTAAATCGGGACTGATTTTAGCGGAAGGGTGCGAAATCGGCGAATTGGTGACGGTTGAGCAAGATGCTACGATTTCGCCGGATAAAGTGATTCAAGATGCGGCAATCGTCAGTCGCAGCGTTATATTGGGGAGTAAATATAAAAATTCGATTTTTGAAAACGGATTGGTAATCGGAAAATCAAACGTTGAGATCTCCTGCGAAATGGCAACCAAATTGGCTGAAGCATTCGGTGCCCAGCTTCCTGTCGGTTCTACAGTTCTTGTTTCGCGCGACAGTTCCAAGAGCTCACGAATGCTTAAGCGGGCTTTTCTGGGCGGGCTTTTATCCTCGGGAATGGATGTTATCGACTACCGAGCGATACCATCGGCGGTTATGCGGTGCAGTTTGTCGTATCATGATGAGTATGCGGCTGGAGTTCATATCAACCAGAAACTGGATGATCCGACCAGTACGGTTATCACTTTTTACAATCACGAAGCGCTTCGGATCAATAATGATACGGCTAAAAAGGTAGAAAAAGCTTTTTTCAAAGAGACCTTTCGACGGGTCGATTATTCGCGAATCGGGCAAATCTATCCGTCTGATCACATAAAAGAGTATTCTGCCTATAAAAAAGGGATGGAAGAACTGCTTCAGTCACACATGTTTAAATGTCTCAATTGCCGCGTTGCGGTAGATGTGATGCACGGGATGTCTTCGGAAGTGTTTCCGGATATTCTCAATGATATGGGGGTTGATAATATTATGTTTAACGCCCATCCGGATGAACAGCGCCTAGAAAATATCAATACCCTGACCAAACGCTCTTATGAAGATATGAGTGCCGTCATCAAGGCGCTCGGGCTGGATGCGGGTTTTATGATTTATCCTCACGGGCAGCGGCTTGATATTTTGTGTGACAAGGGTATTTTGCTCAGTAAACAAGCCGCTTTGTTTGTCGTTCTTACCCTTTTGAATATGGAGGCCAAAGTCAAAGGGATGGAAAAACGGGTATTTCTCCCGACATGGGCAGCCGATTTCGTCCGATTTGAGCACTTGAAAATCGAACGGGGACAGTATGCCAATTTTAAAAGCGAACGGATGAAACGGTACGATTTGGTAACGACGGGGGAAGGAAATTTCGCATTTACCGAATTTTCTACCCATCGCGATTCGATGTACGCAACGCTGAAAATTTTAGAGATGATCGTCAACCATAGAGTCAAACTCTCCGAACTTATCGAAGCGCTTCCGAACTTTTATTATCACACGTTTCAAGTCCCATGTACGCAAGCAAACAAAGGGAAAATGATGAGAATGTTCCTGGAAGATTCGAAAGGGAAAAAATCATCAACGCTCGACGGCGTAAAAATATGGCTCGATCAGCATGACTGGGTATTGATGATACCGGATCAATACAGCGATCATCTCAACCTTTATATTCAAGCTAAAACGACAGAACACGGTGAAAATATCTGTAAAATTTATGCGGCAAAAATTGAGGAATGGATGCGTTCATAATGGAACAAAAACCTCTTCAGCTCTCGTTTTTCTGGCATATGCACCAGCCCGATTATCGCGGAAGTGACGGGGTTATGACCATGCCGTGGGTCTTTTTGCATGCCATTAAAGACTATTATGAGATGCCGTGGCTTTTGACACAATACACGACCATAAAGGCAACGTTTAACCTTACCGCTACCCTTATGGAACAGTTGGACCTTTATCGCGATCCTCTCAAATACGATTATTTCCTCTCTTTATGGGAACAGCATCCCTCTGCTCTTGATCCTCAGTCGCGTCAATGGCTGATTAAACTTTGCAAATCAAGCCAATTTGAAACGATGGTCAGGCCAATCCCCCGTTACGATTATCTGTACGGCAAAAATGAGTACAGTGAGGGAGAACTCATCGATTTGGAAATCGTGTTTATTTTGTCATGGTGCGGAAATTATTTACGCAGAGATAATGCGGTTGTCAAAAGGTTGTTTGAGCAAGGGGAAGGATTTACGCAAAATGACAAGCACCGCCTTTTGGATACATTGTGTACGTTTGTACAAACCATTATCCCTTTTTACGCCTCGTTGCAGAAAGAGGGGCGTATTTCGGTATCGACTACCCCGTACTATCACCCGATTCTCCCGTTGTTAATCAATATGGAAAATGCGGTTATCGCCAATCCCCATACTACCCTTCCAAAACGATCTTTCTCCCTTTATACAGACGCGCAAAAACACATTGAGCGTTCGATGGCGCTGTATGAAAAACACTTCCAAAAAAAGCCCAGCGGTTTCTGGCCGGCTGAGGGTGCGGTAGATACAAAAAGTCTGGCTCTTTATAATGAATACGGCATTAAATGGATCGCAACCGATGAAGCGATTTTATTTCATTCACTCGACAGCGAAGAGAGAAAAAACCTTTATAAAACCTACTGTTTTAAGGGGGTTACAATCGGTTTTAGGGATCATGGACTCAGTGATTTGATCGGGTTTACGTATCGGTTTAAAGGGGCTGAAGATGCGGCTGAGCATTTTCTGCGTACCCTTAAAATCATCGATAATGAGCAAAATGATCCAACTGTGTTTGTCATTGTCGATGGTGAGAATGCGTGGGAATTCTACGAAAATAACGGGCTTAACTTTTTTACGGCTCTTTATGGACGATTGGAGAATACTTCGTGGTGCAAAACGGCAACGATGGATGAGATAGACAACGGTGCAAAAGATAGTGAACTTGAAATGCTTCAACCGGGGAGTTGGATTCACGGAACCTTTGATACGTGGTCGGGACACCCCCAAAAAAATCGGGCATGGGAACTGATCTATCAAACACGTCGGGATGCCGAAAATTTTCGGGGGGAGATTTCAGAGGAGAGTGCGCTAAAAATAGAAGAGCATTTTTTAGCCTCCGAGTGCAGTGATTGGTTTTGGTGGTACGGAGATGATCATGTGACCGATTTTGCCGTAGAGTTTGATACCCTCTTTCGCAACCATTTGATTTCTATTTATGAACTTCTTGGAATCGCTCCCCCTGGAAATCTGTTTCAGCCGATACTCTCAATGAGCTCTATGGCACCGTTTTGGGTAAGGCCGAAATCGCCTCTTACTCCGGTTATCGACGGAAAATATTCCTCCTTTTTTGAGTGGCTTGGATGCGGAAGTATGGATGAGCGAAAACTCTACTCTACCATGGATCGGGTTCGTGGACCAATCGATACACTCTATTACGGTCATGACAAAAAAGCAATATACATTGCGTTTGAGGGAGATATTTCTGCGCTCAATCGACACGGTTTGAAATTGCTGGTGATACTTGAAGAGAGCGGCGAACATTTTGAATTTGATTTGGAAACACTTGCTGCGGAGGAAAATGATATCGTAGCGATCAACGAGCGGCTTGAAATAGCGCTCTCCCGATTACATTTTGGGACATTAAGGCTATTTCATTTACGATTTGAGTTGGTTAGCGGAACTCAAATTCTCCAAACAATGCCCGGTAACGGAGCCCTTTGTATTGATTTGAATGAACATTATGCTGCCAATTGGTTTGTTTAATTTTTTAAGGAAAACGGATGTCTAAAACCTCACTTTTATTCGGAATACATATGCATCAGCCGGTTGATAACTTCGATTGGGTGATCGAACATGCGATAGAAGTATGTTACAAGCCCTTTTTTGAGGTGATGAGCCGTTATCCGTCGTTTCGCTTCAGTCTCCATTGCAGCGGATGGTTGATGGAACAGATTCAAGCCCGTGATCCGAAGCTCTATTTACAGATACAGCAGCTCTCCAAATCGGGAAGCATCGAGTTTTTCAGCGCAGGGTATTATGAGCCGATTTTGAGTGTTATCC
>NZ_JAHFAQ010000161.1:0-2231 GCF_023250475.1 Sulfuricurvum sp.
GCAAAGCACTCTCTCCCGCAGTTATGTTAGAACAATTGAATATTATTGCGGGGCGACATGGTATCGGACGTGCCGATATCGTCGAAAACCGTTTTGTCGGAATGAAAAGCCGCGGATGTTATGAAACTCCGGGAGGAACCATCATGATCAAAGCACACCGCGCAATCGAATCATTGACACTCGACCGTGAAGAAGCACATCTTAAAGATGAATTGATGCCGCGCTATGCAAAACTTATCTACAACGGATTTTGGTTTGCCCCGGAGCGCGAAATGCTTCAAGCGGCTATCGATAAAACGCAGCAAAATGTTCGCGGTACCGTAAAACTAAAACTCTATAAAGGAAATGTGATGGTTGTCGGACGCAGTTCCGATATTTCACTGTTCAACCCTGAGTATTGTACGTTTGAAGAAGATTCCGTTTACGATCAAAAAGATGCGGGCGGATTTATCAAACTCAATGCACTCCGTTTTATCATTGCCGGTAAAGCACGAAAAAACAAATAAGGAAACAGGATGAGCATCATTAAAATAGATATGAATTCAGATGAGTTCCAAGCCGAGTTGGAAAAAACAATTAAATTTACCGACAAAGTCGTCAATCAATTCAATTGGGCTTATAACCCTCAAGCTGAGATCAATGAAGGGGTACAGCTCGGACTTGCTCGTAATAAAATGATGTATAGCAAACGTTTTTGTCCCTGCTACATGGTAGAAGAAGTTGAGGGAAAATATCAAAGCACCGATAACAGACTCTGCCCGTGCACGACGGCTATTGAAAAAGAGATACCGGAAGAAGGGGTTTGCCACTGTCAAATTTTCTGTACACCGGAATTTGCGGCAGCCAAGCGCCTCGAGATGGGAATCGAAGAGGTTACCCACCAACACTCACGCGGCTTAACCAAAGAAGAGTGTGAGATGCTATTGACGAAAAGCGATATCGATAGCGATGAGCTTACTTCCCTTTTTGAAGCACGTGAACTCGGTATGGTTAAATTTAAAGTTGTAGACGTTCGTGAATGGATGGAGTGGAAAATGGGACGTATTGCAGGTGCCGATGTGCTTATTCCGACCAGCAGTTTCTTCCAAACCCTGAACGACTCTAAATTACTCAAAGATGAGCATATCGTCGTCTATTGTCACGTTGGAAGCCGAAGTGCCCACTGTCAGCGTATTTTGCACGATATGGGATACACAAAAGTCTCCAATCTTGCTCACGGTATCGTCGGCTACAGCGGTGAAATTGTTCGCGGTTAATAAAGGATTATTATGAAAGTATTATTGACAAAAGATGTCAAAGGTGTCGGTAAAGCCGGCGAGATCAAAGATGTCGCAGACGGATACGGCAAAAATTTTTTAATCGGCAAAGGGTTAGCCCTTGCCGCTACCAATGAAGTTTTAAAAAAATACGAGTCGGACCAAAAGAAAAAAGCAGCCCATGAAGCGGCCGAAATCGAACGTCTCAATGCCATCAAAGCTCAGCTTGCCGATATTAAAGTCATCATTACCAAAAAACTTGGAAATACGGGACATCTTTTCGGTTCCGTCACGAAAGAAGAGATTGGTGAAGCTCTCCACGCTCAGCACGGAATTGAAATCGACAAAAAAGAGCTTGATGCCAAACACGGAATCAAGACGACCGGACTGCACGATCTTGACCTCAAACTCGGTCACGGAATTCACGCAACACTTCATGTTGAGATCAAAGGGGAATAGAAATGTTTGATGCCACGACCATACTCGCTTATAAAGGTAAAAACAATGCCGTTATCGGTGGAGATGGTCAGGTAACATTCGGACAAACCGTTCTCAAAAATAATGCAACAAAAATCAGAACGCTCCATAACGGAGAAGTTTTAGCGGGCTTTGCCGGCTCAACTGCCGATGCCTTTAACCTTTTTGATATGTTCGAAGAGCATTTGGATCATCGTAAAGGCGAGCTCATCAAAGCCGTTATCGATTTTTCCAAAGCGTGGCGGAAAGATAAAGTTCTGCGCCGTTTGGAAGCGATGATGATTGTTCTCAATCAAGAACATATTTTTATCCTTACCGGAAACGGTGATGTCGTTGAACCTGAAGACGGAGAAATCGCCGCTATCGGAAGCGGTGGAAGTTATGCCATAGCAGCGGCGCGAGCCCTCAAAAAACATGCTTCTTTAGACGAAGAGACTCTTGTCAAAGAGAGTCTTGCCATTGCTGCGGACTTGTGTATCTATACGAACCACAATATCA
>NZ_JAHFAQ010000161.1:2241-3840 GCF_023250475.1 Sulfuricurvum sp.
CTGAGCCTCGGATAACGGAATGGATATGACTCCTCAAGCGATTGTCGATTATTTGGATCAACATATCATCGGACAGAACAGTGCTAAAAAAACAATTGCTTTGGCCCTTAGAACACGCTATCGACGTCTGAGACTCACTCCGGATTTACAAGACGAGATCATGCCGAAAAATATTCTTATGATCGGGTCTACCGGTATCGGTAAAACCGAAATCGCTCGCCGTCTTGCAAAAATGATGCAATTACCGTTTATCAAAGTCGAAGCCAGCAAATATACCGAAGTGGGATTTGTCGGCAGAGATGTGGAATCAATGGTGCGCGATTTGGTGATGACCTCATACTCGATGATCAAAGCTGAACATAACGACAATAATCAAGAAGCCATTGAACACTACATCATCGATACCCTGGCTCGGAAGCTTCACTCGGAAGCCCCTATCTTCCCAAATGGTGAAGAAAAAGCCCGTTACGAGACTTCAAAATCACACTTGAGTGAAAAAATCCGTAACGGTGAAATGGATGAATGCATTGTTGAAATCGAACTTTCAAAAGGGGGAATTGAGTTTAATGATACCAATATGCCCCCTGAAATTGCTCGTGTCCAAGAATCTTTTTCCAAAATGTTCTCGGTGATGGGGAAAGAAGAGAATAAAAAAGAGGTAACGGTAGCTGAAGCTAAAGAGATACTTCGCCAAGAAGCTGCCGAAAATCTGCTAAACCATGACCAAATTAAACGTGAAGCGCTTAAGCGTACCGAAGAGGGTGGAATAATTTTTCTCGATGAAATCGATAAAATTGCTGTCAGTTCACGAAGCGATGGACGCAACGATCCGAGTAAAGAGGGGGTACAACGTGATTTGCTCCCGATTGTCGAGGGAAGTATTGTCTCAACCAAATTCGGCTCTATTAAAACCGATCATATACTTTTCATTGCCGCCGGAGCCTTTCATCTAACCAAACCCAGTGACCTTATTCCGGAACTGCAAGGACGGTTTCCCTTACGAGTTGAGCTTGAACCGCTTAATGAAGATGCCCTCTATTTAATTCTAACCAAACCGAAAAACTCTCTGCTGGAACAATACAAAGCATTGTTGGCGACGGAAGAGATGAGCTTGGCCTTTGATGAAGCAGCCGTACGAGCCATGGCACGTTACGCCCAGAGGGCTAATGAAAAAACTGAAGATATCGGAGCCAGACGGCTTCATACTGTCGTTGAAAAAGTATTGGAAGAGATTAGTTTTAACGCCCATACACACAAAAACAGTACCGTCACGGTTACCGAAGCGATGGTGAATACCATCCTCTTACCACTTGTTGAGGATGAAGACCTCGCACGTTATATCCTCTAAAGGTAATTACATATGAATAAAGCAGGATTTGTCGCTCTTGTCGGACGGCCAAATGCAGGGAAAAGCACCCTAATGAACTGGATTTTAGGTGAAAAAATCGCTCTCGTGAGCCAAAAAGCCAATGCTACCCGCAAACGCTCCAATGCCATTGTCATGCACAACGACGACCAAATTATCTTTGTCGATACACCGGGACTCCATCAGGCCGAAAAGCTTCTAAACCAGTACATGCTCGAAGAAGCACTTAAAGC
>NZ_JAHFAQ010000067.1 GCF_023250475.1 Sulfuricurvum sp.
TCATCATCGCCCTCAAACGGCTCAAAATCAACTCTGCACCCAAAGGTTCAGGCCGCACCGACAGAGGCGTTCACGCCACCCATCAGGTGATGCACATCGACCTTCCCCTCTTTTGGAGCTATTTGCAACGCCTCAAAGAGATGCTCAACCTCCAGCTCCCCAATTCATTGCGCATACTGCGAATCGAATTTGCTGAGTGCGAATTTCATGCCCGATACAGTGCCAAACGCCGAATTTACCGCTACGTCATCAAAGAGGGGACCACCAATCCCTTCGAAGACAACTTCGTCTCGTTTATCCCTGCCCTCAACCGTGAGATCATTACCGATGCGATTAAATGTTTCGAGGGAACCCATAGTTTTGAGCTTTTCAAAAAAAGCGGCAACGATATGGATCATTTCACCCGTATCATCTACCGAGCCTACGCCTACAGCTACAAGGGATACTTCGTCCTCGTTTTTGAGGGTAACGGTTTTTTACGCTCCCAAATCCGCCTGATGGCAGGGTTTTTGCTTCGTATGTCCGCAGGAAAAGCGACGAAAGAACAGCTTCTAGAGCAGCTAAACTGCATCAAACGGCACTCTACCGATATCGCTCCGCACAACGGTCTCTACCTAACCCGCATCAAGTATTAGTCGAATAGACTCAACTTAATTGATAGCTCTTGCATTATTAATGCTATTTCGTTACAATCACAGCTCAAAATTTAACCTTTAAGGATAGTCACATGGCAAAACATCAGTTCCAGACTGAAGTCTCACAAATCTTGCATTTAATGATTCACTCTTTGTACTCCAACAAAGAGATTTTCGTCCGCGAGCTCGTATCGAACTCTTCGGATGCTCTCGACAAGCTCAACATGCTCGTCCTTACCGACGATGCGTACAAAGGGGTTAATTTTGCTCCGCGTATCGACATCCTCATCGACAAAGAGGCAAAAACCCTCACGATTTCTGACAGCGGTATCGGGATGAACGAAGCGGATCTCGTAGAGAACCTCGGAACCATCGCAAAATCGGGAACCAAAGCGTTCTTGGAAAAACTCAGCGGCGATCAGAAAAAAGATTCCAACCTGATCGGTCAATTCGGTGTCGGTTTCTACGCAGCGTTCATGGTAGCGGACAAAGTGGAAGTCATCTCTCGCAAAGCCGGAGAAGAGCAAGCCTACAAATGGTCCTCTATGGCAGGCTCAGAGTATGACCTAGAACCATCAGAACGCGACAGCCACGGTACAAGCATCATCATGCACCTCAAAGACGATGAGAGCGAATTCCTAGAGACGCACCGAATAGAGAGTATCATTAAAAAATACTCGAACCATATCCCGTTCCCGATCTTCATGGACAAAGAGGAGTGGGTAGCACCTGCGGAGGGCGAAGAGAAAGGTCACAACGAAATCGTTAACAAACAAGTCAACAAAGCCAACGCCCTATGGACGATCAGCAAAAGCGACATCAGCGAAGAGGAGTACAAAGATTTCTACTCCAGCATCGCCCACGATTCGAGCGAGCCGTTGCTCTGGATGCACAACAAAGCCGAGGGGGCGTTAGAGTACACCACTCTCTTCTACGTTCCAGCCAAAGCACCGATGGACTTGTACCGCGTCGATTACCAAAGCGGTATCAAACTCTACATCAACCGCGTCTTCATCACCGACGATGAAAAAGAGCTTATGCCGACGTATCTCCGTTTCCTTCGCGGGGTGATCGACTCAGCGGATCTTCCGTTGAACGTCAGCCGTGAAATCCTCCAAAGCAACCGCGTTATGGCAAAAATCAAAAACGCATCGGTTAAAAAAGTGCTCGGAGAACTTTCAAAAGTCGCTGAAAACGATGCGGATAAATACGACGCCTTCTACAAAGAGTTCGGAAACGTTCTCAAAGAGGGTCTTTACAGCGACATGGGCAACCGTGAGCGTATCCTAGAGCTTCTCAAACTTAACACCTTGAACTCTGCCGAACCGGTAATGTTCAGCAAATTCATCGAGGGTGTCGATGCCGAGAAAAAAGAGATCTATTACATCAGTGCAAAAATGTCTCTCGGGATGCTCAAAAACTCTCCGAGCTTAGAGCGCTTCAAAGCCAAAGGGATCGATGTCCTCGTCCTCAACGAAGAGATCGACACGATCGTATTCCCGATGGTAACCGAGTACAACGAGTATAAATTCGTCAACGTCACCGATGCGGTTCTCGAAGAGTCCGAAGAGGAGAAAAAAGAGCACGAAGAGAAAGCCAAAGGGTTAGAGGGCTTCATCGGACAGCTCCAAAACGCTTTGGGCGAGAGCGTATCGAAAGTCGAGCCGACCTTTGATCTCACCGACTCTGCCGTATGTCTGAAAGTCGACAAAGAAGACCAAGGGTACATGATGGCGCAGATGATGAAACAGTTCGGAAACATGGGCGGAGATTTCCCGGCACCGAAACAAATCCTCCAAATCAACCCGAATCATGAGTTGATCAAAAAACTCAGCGACAGTGCAGACATGAACCTTATCGACGATGCGGCACATGTGTTGCTCGATCAGGCGAAACTGTATGAGGGTGAGACGCTTGCGGACACCGCAGGGTTTATCGCACGTCTTAACCGTATTATGGCTAAGGCGCTGTAATTTCTCCGTCATTCCCGCGAAAGCGGGAATCTCTCAATCTTTTCTTATTCTTATTCTTTTGATATAAAAATAAAAATCCATATATGCATATAATTTAATAATCATATATTCTTTTATTTATATGCTAAACTTTCCACTAACAAAGAATAAACTATTTTAAATAATGATGAGGAAAATAAGTGAGCAACTTAGAAGAAGTTTTTAAAGTAGGAGGATTACCTACCATTACATTTGTTGAGCCCATAGAATATCCTTCTCTAGTTGTAGCTTTGAGAACACCTGGACGAGGAGTAGTTATTGAAGGTCCTTCTGGAATTGGAAAAACCACTTCTGTTCATCGTGCGCTTAAACAATTAAACCTCGAAAATGTATTAGTACTTTCTGGAAGAAAATTAAGTGATATTGACCTTATATATAAACTACCAGAAATGGACAATGTTGGTATTGTTATTATTGATGATTTTCATCGCTTAACTAATGATATAAAAAGTCGAATTGCTGACTACATGAAAATACTTGCTGACGAAGAAAGAAAAGATTCTAAAATAATCATTTTAGGAATAAATCACGCTGGGCAATCTCTTGTAAATTTTGCACATGACTTAAATAATCGGCTAGAAGTAATACAATTTGAAGCAAATCCTGTATATAAAACTCTTCAATTGCTTGAACAAGGAGAAATTGCTTTAAACATTGAATTGAACATAAAAAATGATATTTCTGAAGCTTCACATGGAAGTTTTTATATTGCTCAAATGTTAGCTCATCAAGCATGTTTAGATTCAGGAGTTTTAGAATCTAAAGAAATAAAAGTGGTAACAACTAATAGTTTTGAATTAGTCAAAGGAAAAGTATTCGACCGATTATCAAGAAGCTTTAAAGATAGAACTGTTCACTTTGCTCAAGGTACGAGGGTTCGCCGAGAAGGCCGTGCTCCTTACTTACATTTATTATATTGGTTAGGAATGTCAGATGAATGGACTTTATCAATAGATGATGTATTAAGAAAATATCCGGACTTAAAAGGTAGTATTGTACAAGTTGTAGATAAAGGTTACTTAGAAACACTTATAAATGAGAATGAAGATATAAAAGCAGTTCTTCATTTTGATCCAGTTACTAAATTGCTATCGGTTGAAGACCCTCAATATGTATATTATATAAGAAATATTACATGGTCATCTTTCGCAAAAAATATTGGGTTTCTAACTATGGAATTTCCATGTCAATACGACTTTGCCCTTTCATTTTCTGGTTCAGAAAGAACAGTTGCAGAAGCATTATTCAATTCACTTTCCGAAATGCAATTCGAAGTATTTTATGATCGTAATGAACAGCATAGAATTCTTGCAGAAGATGTAGAAGACTATTTACGTCCCATATATATGACTGATGCACAATATGTAATTGTATTATTAAGTTCAGAATATCCAAAACGAATTTGGACTAGATTTGAATCTCAGCAATTTAAAGAAAGATTTAAAGAAAATGCAGTTATTCCCATTTGGTTTGATTCAGTTCCTGAGAGCATATTTAACGAAAGCACACGAGTTGGTGGATATGTATTAAATACATCTAATGAAATTTTCCCTCAGATTGAAGAAATAGCTGATTTATGTAGAAAAAAAATTGCAGAAATCAGACAAACACTTATTTAGAGAAAGAGGACAGGCTACTTTCCCTCGTTCCCAAGCTAGAGCTTAAGAGCGAGTAAATCAGGATACAAATGAATAATAAATTAGAACTCTCTTGCCCAACATGCGATAAAGACAACGCTCGCTCTCGTTCCCACTCTCCTGAGTGGGAATGCAGATTAGTGATATACACGCTCAATCTGAAAAAATATACTAAGAAAAGGAAGATTTTAGATGTTTGATGCAATCATGGGTGGAATAATCGCAATAATTTTGAGCATTGTAGCGAATATTTTAACCCCGTATTTTCAAAATATTTTCAAAATTACCCCTGCATCTGTTCCAGATGTATCTGAGCCAACTTTTCCTGAATCTGACTCAGTAAGTGTAGAAGAATCGAGAGCTATAAATCGAGCGAAATTAGATATAGCTTTAAATAAAATATTTTTTTATGGCTATTCATATTTTGTCATGTATATGGCTTTCTATGTCCCAATTTCACTTCATGGAGGGCTTTTAAACCCAAATGTAAATCTTATAGACTCTAAATTCGCAATAGATTTCATTATAAACAAAGATAACTTATCAATGATTTCTGCCATTTTTGGTGTATTTGCCTATTTCCCATTTTGGAAACTGTCTCAGCTCATGGCAAATTTTTTGAGTTCAATTGTTACTAAATTTATCTTTATTAGTGAACTAAGATACCTTGCACTAACAGCTTTTATGATGATTTTTTGGGCATTTTTTATTGCAGGTAATGTAACTTGGATATTGAATGAACAAGCCACTTGGTTCAATTCAATTAAATCCTCATTATTATTATGGGTACTACTATTTTTTGCAATTATCTCAAACAAAAGATAAAGAAAAAGGGACCAGGCTATTTTTCTATTCCCCTTCCCTCACCCCACATTTCAAAACAGCTCCCTACTTTTCTGTTTAGCCGAAAAGTAGCAAAAGAGCATACCGCGATCCAAGAACGCTCGTTCCTCTCGGCACTACTGCCTTCGCAGCGGCTCTAGGTGTTGGATCACGGGGAATTTATTTTCTTTTCGTTCTTTTCTTATGAAAAAGAAAAGGACATATTCGTACTTATGCTACAATATCCCTATTAACATGGTACAAAGGTAATCTGTGAAATTTGAATGGGATGAGAATAAAAATCAAGCCAATATCAAAAAACACGGTATCAATTTTGCGGATGCAGTCTATGTATTTTCCGATCCGTTTGCTCTCAATATCCCTGATGATGAACACTCTGATATTGAAGAACGCTGGATTCTTTTAGGAAAAAGTTTACAGATGAGTGTATTATTGATCGTTCATACCTATCGAGAGGGTGATTCGATTAGAATTATTTCTGCTCGCAAATCGACGAATAATGAACAACGTATCTATGAAATGAGGTCACAAAAATGAAAGAAGAATACGATTTCACAAATGCCGAACAAGGCAAATTTTATATTCCCCTCGAAGAGATCGAGGCACCTATCTATCTCGATAAAGATGTAGCTCGCTTTTTTGCCGATAAACTCAAAGGGAAAAATGAAACCCTCCAAAGCTTGATTAATGAACTTTTGCGTAAAGATATCGAAATTGCCAACCGCGTATCGGCATGAAAACAGCTAAAAAATTTGACGAAGCATTCGACAAGGGCGAAGATATTTAATTATTCCAAAGGTCACCCGCCCATGAAAATCACCCCCATTACTGAAACCAATGCCCCTATCTATAACAATCTCATACAATCCTACGAAGCCGAGTTCTCGCCGATTACTGGTAAAAAACCGAACGCTTCGGGTCTGTTCGAGCTCGATACCCATCTAGGAGATGATATCCTAGGCTTTTTACTCATCATTGACAATACCCCTGCCGGAATCGCCGCGATCCGTTGCAAAGAGTCTCAAGTGTACGAGGTGTGTGAGTTTTACGTAGTTCCCTATTTTCGCAAAAACGGTATCGGAATGGAGTTTGCACATGCTATCTGGAAAAGTTACCCCGGAGAGTGGGAGATCAAACAGATTCAGGGAGCTGAGTACGCCACCGCATTTTGGCGTAAAACCATCAAGGGTTTCAATGAGACAGAATATACCGAAGAGTCTTATGATGATCCCTACTGGGGCACCGTCACACGGCAGAGATTTGTTATCGATCAATTATAAAGCTTGAGCGTCTGCCCGACACTCACACGTAATTCTCTTTGCTCCATACTGATCCCTTCACGCCACGGCATCGGATTCACCTCGGGAGACATTAGACCCCTTTTCTTATGTTCACGGATCACGTAACGATCACTGTGGACGAAATAGTCATTGTATTCCGCGATGTAGGGCATATCCCATACGATACAATCCTCGGTCGGACAGACATCGGCGCATTTGGGGACGGCGGCATCGACACACTCGATACACTTATCAGGTTTGACATAGGTATATTCGCCACTCGCAAGCGGTGACTCAGAAGCATTGACGATTGCCGTTGCAGGACACTCCTCGATACACGCATCGCAATTGATACAAGAATCACTGATCAAAACAGCCATAAATTGCTCCTTGGAATTTTCTAGTTACTGTGCAAGATGTGTTCAAAGCTTAAAGTACAGATATGTAATATTTAAAAATACTAAATACCATTATTTATTTAAAAAAATCTCTGCTAGAATTAATCCCCCTAAAAACTAAACGGGAGGAAAAATGGCGATGCAACCTATATTTAACCGTCATGGTCGAACAATCGGCTGGCTTGATAATGGTGTCATTTATGACCGTCAAAATTTCTGCAGAGCGTTCATACGAGGCTGCAATCTTTTCACCTTTAATGCCCTGCATCTAGGAATCTTTCATAAAGGTCTTTTTTTGGACAGAAGAGGACAACGGATAGCCTATATGGACGATGCCTCCTATGATCCTATGCTTCCGATACCGGAGATTACACCTCCTCCCCCTATCCCCTCCTCCGCACCGAAAGCTCCGATTCACGCGGTTCCCTCTAAAACACTCCGTGACTCGCATCATTGGAGCCCGCTACATTGGGAAACTTTTTTAGACGGTTAAAAAATACTGATCCGAAGAGTGCAGTACCGAAAGGATTGCATCGTTTTTGGATCTCGCTATACTATGCTTTATGCCCATCAATCTATTCTACTGCTTCAACGTTTGCCCGAAACTCAAACGCCATTCTTCCTTCCCGACTCTAATTACAAAAATTAACAATAAGTGTTATTTTAAATGTTATAATGATTTAAATCTATCCACAAAAAGGAATCACAATGAAACGTTCACTACTTATCGCTACCGCATTGCTACTCTGCACAGGATGTTCGGCTACCTGGAAAGGGATGAAAGAAGATACCTCCAGCGCAACGACTTGGACCAAAGGGGAAGTAAACGAAGGGGCAACTTCCGTCAAAACGAAAACGGAATAATGTCAAAAGGGGAGGAGATACTATACATGAAATTTTATAGTGCCGACCCTGTGATTGAGCGCGTATTCATCGTTGACTTCGGATTCTAAGTAGTTTATGGAGTCAGGATATTCGACAACGGTTTCGACATTGCATACGTGACACATTACAATGACCTCTCCATCTACCAACAGCGTTTCGACATCGTCACTTTTACAAAAATCGCACTGATATTTCATAACAACATCCTTTTTCATAATTCAACACTTTACAACTATTAAAATTAAACGTTATTTATATTTTTTTTTACATCTCAATCAATGAGGAAGCTATTAAGTTTTCTCCCCGTTCCAACACTAAAGCTTAGAAGTGACAAAAAGATATAATGAATCTATCAATATTGTAAAGCGGTACGATACTCATGAATAAAATCCGACGGCTCAGCCTGTTTTTTTTAATAGCAACGCTCCATTTATCGGCAAATGAACAAATCACCTATACCCTAAACGGTGAAAAAGATCCCCGATTAAATGCGTATTACGAACTGACGTATGTTGCACAAAACAAGAAAAAAGAATGTAGCGAACAACAGGGAGACTCGTTTGCTCCAAAAACAAAAAAGGAGACGTTTGATATTGATGAGAATGAGTATACGCTTCAGATCACCATCAATGCGACACCGGAAGAAGAGGATGAGTGTTCCTACACATTTCAATCCCTCAATCTGATAATCAAACGGGTATACGACGAAGAGGTATACAATCAATTTCCTGTTGTAGGAGTATACCCCTCGGGTTTCGGATGGAAAAAAGGGAATTGGGCAATGCCGATTTATCACGGAACCCAAGACGGTGCGGGTTCCCCTCGGGGATTTTTTAACAAACGCAATGCGATCCCCTACGCATTCAGATCGAATGAAAACTATTTTCGTCTCGTCTATCAAACCAAATTCAACTGTATGACCTCCCGTTACGATGATTCAACGCACTCAGATTTTATGTGCCTCATGGATCTATCGGAGACACTGTACGAGTATCAGCCTTGTGATCCCTCAAGCCCTAAAAAGCAAGACGAATGCGGTACGGTTCACCATCCGCAATTTGAAATCAATCATTTGATAGATCAAAGTTTTAAAATAGATATCATTGCCGATGATTCAAAGTCGATGAGATGGAACACCTCCTCACGAAAGCTGGAAACGGATACCTTCCAGATTCCGGAAGCATCTTGGTGGGATGAATTCATCCATCTTTTTTAATCCGCCCCTTGATTTTCGTCAATACGGTTCCTTCTCCCGGAGCGTATAATTCTCCATTATCGTTTAAAGGCTTTTCCATTATTTACACTATCATCCATACCGTTCATCTCCTCTCAGCATTTGTATACGGCGGTTTTTTGTTCGTTGATTATCTCTTCTTGTCAAAGATGACGCAAACCCTCGGCGCAGAAGAACATGCGCGCGCCCGTGAAGCGATCATGATACACGTGCGCAAAGTCGTCCCCTACGCTCTCTTCACCGCGGTAGGGAGCGGAATTTACCTCATCACTCAAGTATTCGGCGAAGTGGGTGCTGAGGGGCTTAGCTCGTTTCAAACGCTGCTGCTGATCAAATCCCTATTCGGTCTGTGGCTCGGAGTACGGGGATTCAATCAAAAGGTGTTCGGAATCAACCCGTGGGTGTTCAAAACCCACACCCTCCCTTTTCTCCTTGTGGTAGCCATCATCATCCTGTCGCAGTTTATGCACCTTCACTTTTAGGCTATACTCACAAAAGCACTTAGAGGGAAAAAGGGGACGGTCGATATGAGTAAAGCGATTATTTTTATGTATGGACTCTTTTCCTACACCGTCGCATTGATCACACAGGTGTGGTTTATTTTATACATCGGCGAATGGACATTTATGCCGATAACCGTCAATACCTACTATCCGGTGCCGTTAATAGATGCTTTAAGCATCAACTTCGCCTTGATAGTGTTATTTTCCCTTCAACATTCGGTCATGGCCCGATCCTTCTTTAAAACCTATCTGACCAAGATTATTCCCCAAGCGGCAGAGCGGAGCACCTATGTCCTTTTTTCAGGATTGGCTTTGGGGTTGATCTGTTTGTATTGGCAGCCGTTTGAGGGATTTTTATGGCATGTGGATAATGAAACCGGAAAAATATTATTGACCGCAGGTTATCTTTTCGGCTGGGGATTTTCGCTGTTTTCTACGTTTCTCATCAACCATTTCGAGCTGTTCGGACTGCAGCAAATCTATCTGAATCTCCTCAATAAACCTGCCCCGTCGATTGATTTCAAAGAAAAATTATTTTATAAATGTGTACGCCATCCGATCCAGTTGGGGATACTGATCGGACTATGGGTAACACCGAGTATGTCGTATTCTCACTTGATGCTTTCGATCACGTTAAGTCTTTATATCTTTATCGGTCTTTGGTATGAAGAGAGGGATTTGATTTCGGAATGGGGCGACACCTACAGAGAGTATCGAAAACGTGTCCGGATGATACTGCCGTTTCCGAAATAACCTCTCGTTGCGATATCTCTATTCGACAAGGGCGTAATCGAATTCGTTAAATATTCTATTGCTTGGGTCTTGATGGATGAGATGATTGGCTTCCAAAAGGCGCTCGCAAATCGCATCGATCGTCTCCCCTTTTTTCAAGATAATGAGGCTCCCTTTAAGGTGAAACTCCTCATAGAGATTAACCAGTTTTTCCAAAGCGCATCGAGCCCCCACATGATCTACAAACGTAAATAACACCGCGATATAATGCTCGTTCACTTTTTTGATGATATCGCTCTGTCGCACACTGTCCATCAGATGCGTCTTATCAATATTATAATCATCACAGGCTACCAAGGCAAGATTCGCTTCAATGTTATATCGTTCAAGGGTATAGAGCGCCATTTTAATATCGTGTTCGAATGCGAGTTTCAAATCAATTAAACTCAATTCTTTCATGTTATTCCTTGTATCGAACTATAGTATTTGTTTATAAATAAAGATCGCTATTTTACCGAGTATCCGTATTTTTAGCAAAAACAACTACAATACGATACTAAAACGGATACGAAGGATACCCTATCAAACCATCTGCCACCAATCGAAAGCCCTTAGTAAAACGGGATACCAAAAGACCTCAGCAGAATTTTGCGCGCAAAGCGCCGCCGAAAAAAGAGAACATCGAAACCACTCAGAAAAATGAGATCAAAGCGATGTTTCTAAACTGGTTCAAAAGCAGCCACGCCCTTGCGGGTCATATCATGACCAAACAAGACGTTATCAGCGCTATTTTGAAAAAACTCGATTCCAAACAAGACCGCCCGTTCCAAATCGCGATGGATGAACTGAAACACGACGGACTGATCGAGATCCAAGAGGACGGCGTCACCGTAGTACTGACCCAAAAAGGTGCCGAGAAGCTCTAAGGAATAACAATGCTCCGAACATTTGTAGTATCTTTAATCACCCTATTTGCCGTCATCCCCTCCGCTCATGGCGCTGAAAATACAACCGCATGGGAACTGTTCGACTGGATGGATACTTCCCTCAGAGGGGAATGGAAACTCTCGAGTGCTGAGCAACAAACCGGTACGGAATCGTATAAGCACAAAGCACTCTTGCCCCTTGCCGGAACCGATACGACCGCTATGGCGTTCAAACTCATCGGCGGTGAGGTAACGATACAAGAAGATCTCCTCCCCAACACGCCCAAGCAAATGGTCACCATGTACCACTGCAAAGATATCGCGTGTTCCAATCTCAAAGCAACCCACTACTGTTCCAAACAAAACCAGCCCGAATTTCTCGCGAATCTAAAAGAGAGCACCCCGAATAAAATCATTTTCGACTGCGACCTCTCCACCGAACTGTGCCAATCGGATGAAGATCACGTCCACCAAATTATCCATGAACTCTCAAATGACGGAAAGCATCTCAAAAGTTCGTATCTGAGCTGGAAAGAGAAAAAACCTCTGCCGAACAGCTCCATCTATCATTTTGACCGAAAGCAGCCCTAGAGGACTCTAAAACGGGCGTATAATGCATTATGGTCTGAAATTTTTTGGACATCGATGGCATGACTCTCTACCAATTGCAGCCCGCGATAAAAAATATGATCCAATTTATAGTTCATAAACGATTTTATCAAATGGGTGTGCTCGGTCTCTATACTCTGAAGGTGTAACGCTCCTGCCGATTTCAGTACAAAGCCGATCCGTGCTCTGTTCCAACTGTTAAAATCCCATGTCACGATCATAGCTCCACTATGACGACCTATCTTTTCAAAAATAGCTTCGATCTCTTTGTTGTATATTCGGGTTGATC
>NZ_JAHFAQ010000162.1 GCF_023250475.1 Sulfuricurvum sp.
TTCGGCTGATCACCTTTTTTATGCGGACGTGGTGGAACGGTAGACACGCTACCTTGAGGTGGTAGTGCCAACAGGTGTGGGGGTTCAAATCCCCCCGTCCGCACCATCTATTTTTCTTCTTTAAAAATCAATCAAAATTCAAACTTTTCTTCACAAACATCTTCTTTCTTCTTGATATATTGCCACAATTTTGAAGTATAATGAGAAATGAAAATCACATGTCACAAGGATTAAAAATGGCATATATTACACAATTAAAACATTTGATACAAAATGAGTTGATTCCCGATGTGGAAGAGCATATTGACGATATTTTTGAATCGATTGCCTCACAAAAAGATGCAACGGTCGAAGAACGTGCACAGCTTGAAGATATGCAAGCGCTTCGCGATGAGTACAAAGAGCTTCTTACTGAGCTAAACGGCGGCGATATTGATGAAGAAGAGGCGGAACAGCTTTATACCGAACTCACCTCAATGCGCGAAGGCGAAGGGGATGAAGAGGATGACCTCTTCGATGATGAAGAGGATGAAGACGAAGATGATTATGATGAGTTTGACTTAGAAGACGAAGATAATCAGTATTAATGGCAAAGTATATTTTACTCGATACCGAGACAACTGGAGCAGGGGATGAGGATCGTATTATTCAACTCGGTTTTATCGTTTTAGACGGTAAAAGTGTTGACGTATATAACGATCTTTGTTTGGCTCCACTTCCGATCGGATATGGGGCGATGGAAGTTCATGGGATTACACCTGAGATGCTGGAGGGGAAACCCTCTTGTGTTGATACGGAAGCATATCAAGCTCTGTGTGATCTCAATAGCAGTGAAAATGTACTTATTATTCATAACGCACCGTTTGACTTGGGGATGCTTTCGAAAGAAGCGTTTAGTTCGAACATGCGCCTCATAGATACTCTTCGATGCGCACGTCATCTGTTTGATGATGAAGAGTCCCATCGATTACAGTATTTTCGATATCGTTTGGGTCTGTATAAAATTGAGAAAGCCGAAGCCGATGCTTTGGGGATCGAAGTCAAAGCGCACGACGCGATCGGTGACGTATTGGTATTGAAACTTTTTCTTACCGAGTTGCGTAAACGTTTAGCAGAGCGTTTCATCGGGGCAAATCCTATCGATAAGATGGTGGAACTAACTCAAACACCTGTATTGTATACCCGTCCTTTGAAGTTCGGTAAATATAAAGGAAAAACTCTCACCGAAATTGCTGAAACCGATAAAGGGTACCTCACATGGATGTTAGGCAACATGGATAGCCTCGATGAGGATATGCGTTATTCGATAGAGAAAGTTTTGAACGCTTAAATCGATTGCTGATGCTGTATCACTTGTGAGGTGTCGACTACAAGATTATCCATATTGTGTTTGAGTGCATAGGCAATGAGATCAAACAGGTCGTGAATCGTCTGAAATTCACTTAGTTCATCATTTGCGGAGATAACTGCCATATAGAAGTGTTTGGAGAAAAAACGGGTCTGAACGCGAGAGAGAATATTGTTGGCCGCTTTTATCCCTTGTTCTTCATTGGTATTGTCAAAAATGATAGCACAAAAGTTAGATTGAAAATAGACAACGGTGTCACTACCGCGCAGATATTGGTTGCAGGCGCTTAAATCACCGTTCTCTTCGGATATGTAAGCTAGAACTATCGAGTAGTTAGTATGATAACGGCTAAATCGATAGTAATAGTCTTTGCTCGTTTTAAGCAATATCTCTTGATAATGTTGACGGTGCGTATTCAAACTGTTGATCATAATACATACCCTTTGACTATCTGTAAACTGTACAATGGTGTTTACATTGTAGCATATTTTTTACGATAGGTATTAAAAGGTCGTTTTGGTTGATGTAGCGATTTCGCTGAGGCGGTAGGCCGCATCGACATGGCCGTTGCGCATCGCTTTTCTCCACCACTCCATAGCCTGTGTAATATCTTTATCGACACCCTCTCCGTAGAAATAGATCATCCCCATGTGAAATTGTGCTTCAGGATCACGTTTGTAGGCTGCTAACGGGTAAAGAATTTGATACGCTTTTGCATAGTCTCCCGCATCATAGGCACTAATCCCCTCGTAGAGTTCATCCATCGTTAAAATCCTTTTAAAATATTAATAACATTATACCTCTGGAGCATTTTTTTAGGCTGATGGATTATAATGCGCGGTATGAACTATGAAGATCTTGGCGGGAAATCGATTTTAGTGTTGGGGAAAACCCGTGCGGTGAGCGCAGAGGAGTTTGATACACTTCTCAAGCTTAATAAAATAGAGCGTCTCGGCAGTTATAAGGAGGGAGTTGCCCTTATTATCGAAGGGCGGATGATGAATCCTTATGAAGAGGCAGAATCGGTACGTCTTTATGAGCTGGGTATTGCCCCGATCATTGAACTTTCCCACTTTGAGGAGTGGCTTTGCAAAAGCATCGAGCCCAATCGGCTGCTGATGAGTCTCAAGCTCTCCCGAAATCAGGAACGTCTCGTCAACTTTTTGAAAAATCCCTACATCACCGATGAACTTTTTTTTAAACTCCTTAAACTTTACGATTGGCAAAACGAGGGGTTGTTTGATAATGATGCCAACCGGGATGTAACCGCCTCTATAATCGGAAGGTTTTACACCGATTTGGATCGTAATCACAATGTTCAGTATGCAATGAGCGGCCTGGCACATCTGATCGAGCGGTACGGAACGGAGGCGTTGATCACTGCTATTTCAGAGCTTGCTCCCATAGCGCGTGAATTAAAAACTCCATCCGATCGATCATATGCGGGAGTACTGGATGCAATGGCCCTTCATAGCGATACCTCTGAGGGTATTTTGTCGCTCTTAATCGGTGAGCGTGCAAAACTTTTGGCTTACAGGGAACCTTTGGGATTGGAGAAAGAACTTCTAGCGCTCAATACGGAAGAGATCAATACGATCCTCTCTCAAAATACAACGTTATCAGAGGATGGGGCTGCTTTGCTGGAATACACCTACCCGCAACTCATTGCTTCCAATACGAGGCTCAGCGAGGAGCGGTTTGATCGTTTGATGAAAAAATATCCGCACGCTCTTGCCGCCAATGCGACACTGACGCCTAAGATGCAGCAATGGTTATATGCTTTAGGAGATGAGACTGTGTTTGAATCGCTTGCCGCCAATCCGATTACTGAAAATACAATACTGGAAAAACTTTTTGAAACGGGAAGATTTCGGGTGCAGTTGGCTATGAATCCTTCGCTTGCACCGCAGAAGCTGGAAAGGCTTTTTTTGTCCCAAGATGCCGATGTTTTACTAGCGCTTTCCGCCAACCTCTCTACCCCGATCGCTCTTCTTTATCAGCTCTCCCTTGATCAGCGGTTTGAACGGAGCGTTAAAACGAATCCAGCTTTCGGAAAACATATACAAACCTACAATATAGGATGGAACTGATGCGAACCAAAGATACCATTGAGACAATGGGCGCGCTGATTGATGCGAAAATACCGACATTTTTATGGGGAGCACCCGGAATCGGAAAATCTTCCATTATCAAACAAATAGCGCGTGAAAGCGGTATCGAGTGCATTGATCTACGTCTTTCTCTAATGGATCCTACCGATCTTAAGGGGATTCCGTTTTATGAGAAAGATTCTCACAGTGCATTGTGGGCTCCGCCGTCATTTTTGCCGCGTGAGGGGCGAGGGATACTTTTTCTCGATGAGCTGAACTCCGCCGCGCCTGCGGTACAAGCATCGGCGTATCAGCTGATTTTGGATCGCAAAGTCGGTGAATACACGCTGCCTGAGGGG
>NZ_JAHFAQ010000163.1 GCF_023250475.1 Sulfuricurvum sp.
ACCCTCTTGCAAGGCGGATTGCACTCATCACCGCTTCGGTTCCGCTGCTGACGAAACGGATTTTCTCAATGGAGTCGTAAATCGAAATAATCAATTCGGCAAGATCACTTTCCGCTTCGGTCGGAGCACCGAAACTAAGTCCGTGCTTAACCGCTTCGATCACAGCGTTTTCAATCGATTCATCACGATGACCGAAGATCAACGGTCCCCAACTTTGGACATAATCAACGTAGCGGTTTTCATCGATATCGACCAAATAACCGCCCTCTCCGCGCGCGATAAAACGGGGAATTCCGCCGACGCTTTTAAATGCTCTTACGGGGGAGTTGACACCTCCCGGAATCAGTTGCTGGGCTTTTTCAAATGCTTCAACGGAGTGCTCAATACTCATTCATAATCCTAGTTTATAATCTTTTGGTAATTATAGCGAAGATTGAGTTGTTCAAACGGCTCGTAATGCGATAAAATAACGAAAAAACTTAAGGTCATTTATGCAATTTAACGTCGACGCTACCTGTGGCAATGCACGCGCATGCACCATTACCACGGCACACTCCACCATACAAACTCCAATCTTTATGCCGGTGGGGACGGTAGGGTCGGTAAAAGGGCTCGATATGGCTGATATGACAGAAATTTTAGATACGAAAATCATCCTTGCCAATACCTACCACATGTATCTGCGCCCCGGAGATGAGACGGTAGCCAAACTTGGAGGATTGCATGGTTATACCACCTACCCGAATAGTTTTTTGACCGACAGCGGAGGGTTTCAGGCATTCAGTCTCAGCGATATCTCCAAACCGACCGAATCGGGGATCGAGTTTAGAAGCCACATCGACGGCAGCAAACATTTTTTTACCCCTGAAAAAGTGATCGATATCCAAAACAATCTAAACAGTGATATCATGATGATATTGGACGATCTGGTCGCACTCCCTGCTACGCAGGAGAGGATTAGAACCTCGATCCAGCGGACGACGCAATGGGCAAAGCAGTCAATCGACTACCATCGAAACAACCAAACCAAAGGGATCGGACTCAACCAAAATATCTTTGCGATCATCCAAGGGGGAACGGATTTTAATTTCCGCACCCAATCGGCTGAAGAACTCTGTGCAATGGATTATGACGGATTCGCTATCGGAGGACTTTCTGTCGGAGAAGCGAATAATCTCATGTACGATACCGTAGAACACACGACACCGCTAATGCCGAGCGACAAACCCCGCTATCTCATGGGAGTCGGAACACCGGAAGATTTGGTTGAAAATATCGAACGGGGTGTCGACATGTTCGACTGTGTCATGCCGACCCGCAATGCCCGAAACGGTACCCTTTTTACGACTTTCGGGAAAGTCAATATCAAAGGTGCCCGTTATAAATTTGACAGTGAACCCATTGATCCCGATTGCCAATGCTATACGTGCCGCCGTTACAGCCGTGCCTATTTGCACCATCTGTTCCGATCCAAAGAGCTAACCTATTTTCGCCTTGCGTCGCTTCATAACCTTCACTACTATTTGTGGTTGGTAGGACAAGCTCGAGAAGCAATCATCGCAGGTCAATTTATCCAGTTTAAAAAGGATTTTTATGCACGTCGACAAGGCTAAAATGACCCTCGGGGTCAACATCGATCATATCGCCGTTCTTCGTGAAGCCCGTAAAATCAACGATCCCGATCCATTGATGGCATTGGCAATATGCGCTCAAAGCGGTGCGGATCAGATCACAATCCATTTACGGGAAGATCGCCGCCATATCCACGATGAAGATGCACGCCGTATTATCGCTTCATCCCCTCTTCCGGTTAATCTGGAGTGTGCGATTGAACCCTCCATTATCGACATCGTCTGCACCCTGCGTCCTCACCGTGCGACGCTTGTTCCGGAAAAACGACAAGAGGTAACGACAGAGGGGGGACTGGATGTTTCAGGTAATTACGATTCAATTTACAAGGCCGTTCAGCAATTGAAAGAGCGTGAAATCGAGATTTCTCTCTTTATTGATCCGACACGCGAAGCGATCGAAGCCTCTGAGCGTCTCGGTGTTGAGTGGGTAGAACTCCATACCGGGAGCTATGCAAACCTTTATGCAATGCGCCATAGCGCATTGCCGCACTCTCATCATGCCATCGAACCTTTAAATCTCTCCCGCCATGCGTTGGACAGCCTTTTGGAAAATGCGTACGGTGCCATTGTCGATGCGGCAAATTATGCCCGATCACTCGGGTTAAAAGTGGCGGCGGGGCACGGGCTGAACTACCAGAACATCGCCCCAATCGTGACGATTGAGACCATTGAAGAGCTCAATATCGGTCAAAGTATTATTGCCCGTTCGGTATTTACTGGATTAGCTACCGCTGTATCGGATATGAAAGCATTATGTCATCGCTAAAACGGCTAGCCATCAGTATTGGCGATCTTAACGGTGTCGGATTTGAAATCGCCCTAAAAGGGCACGATCATATCAAATGTCTGTGCCGACCGATCTACTGTATCAACCGTCTTATGGCTTTACAGGCCGCATCGCTTCTCAATCTCACATTACCCGATGATTTTGAATGTTATGAGGTAGAAGGTGAGTTCATCATTCAACCCGGCATCCTCAACGATGCAAGCGGTCGCTACTCCTATAATTCTTTTTTAGCGGCCATAAAACTTGCGCAAACAAGTCAAACCGATGCCATTACCACTCTCCCAATTCATAAAGAGGGATGGATGATGGCAGGTATCCCTTATGTTGGGCATACGGATGCCTTGCGTGATATCTTCGGCTGCAATGCGATTATGATGCTCGGATGCAAAAAGCTCTACGTAGCGCTCTATACCGAACATATTCCCCTTCGTGAAGTAGCATCTCATATCCAAACCGATCCGTTGGCGGCCTTTTTACTCCAGCTCTTTTCTACAACGAAACATGAACCTATAGCGGTTTTGGGGCTTAATCCCCATGCAGGGGATCACGGAGTTCTTGGAAATGAAGAAGCGATGATTGAAGCCGCAATCCAAAGGGCTAATAATCAACTTGGGCGTGAAGTTTTTATCGGACCGATCGTCCCCGATGTCGCTTTTACTCCCCATTTTCGGCAAAACTATTCGATGATTGCGGCAATGTACCATGATCAAGGGCTTGCACCGCTCAAAGCACTCTATTTCGATGAGAGTATCAATGTTTCGTTAGGATTGCCGATTATCCGTACCTCCGTTGACCACGGAACCGCATTTGACATCGCATATAAAATGCAAGCTTCCACATTAAGCTATATTAATGCTGTTTCGGCGGCATTAGAATTTATTTCGTCACAAAAGAGTGTACATTGAATCCCCACAGTATTGCAGATATCGTCACACTATTGGATGAACATTTGCCTAAGCACCTCTATGCCCTTGATTTTACGACGGAACAGTATAAAAATCTTCTCCAACAACTTATGATTGGAAGCGATGAGTCCCTTTTTGATGATAAAAAAGGGACAATACGAAAAGCGATTATCAAATACTTTGCCAAAAGCCATCAGAATATTGAGCTACAAGTTACCTTTGGCTCTTTCGCCCTAAAGAAAAAGTTTGTCGACCCGTCCAAAACAGAAGCCTACGATCGGATGCTCCATCAAAACACCATCGCTTTCCTCAATGTTTTTGAACAAAAAGCTGATTTTTCTCCGGTACCCTACCTGGTTTCAATTCCGGAAGAGATACGGACGCCTCTGTTGGAAAATTTTCTTAAACTTTAT
>NZ_JAHFAQ010000068.1 GCF_023250475.1 Sulfuricurvum sp.
TGCATCCGATGATCACTCTGGATACGGATATATTGGCGGTTGTTGCCGGAAGCTTGAAGAGGCTCAAAATTGGATAACACCGCTATTTTTTTCGCAACATCGACAATTTTAACATTGGCTAAAATATCAAAAGGGATATTAGCCCCCTGAATCACGACGCTCTGCTCAAGTTTCATCGCGTAACCCTGAATTTTTTCAATGGAAACATAGACCATATCGTTTGAAATCTTGACGATATGCGCCGCCGTACTGATACGAATCCCTTTATAAAAGTTCAGGAGCTTCACCGATGTTTTGGTCATAATCATTTTTTCAAGATAATGGAGCGCCTGCGCATGTTCATCGAAGGTTTCTTGCGGCGATGCTGAGATTTCAAAATGGACAAGATGGGCTAAATCGCGAGAGAGGAGCTGTTTATGTTTGATATGGTCTATGATACCGATTGCTTTATTGAGCTCAACCCCGTGCATATCGATAATAAAAGAGTCCATGAGGATCGAAGTTCCTTCAGCTGCGAGTTCAACCCCCAGATTCTGATGGAATTTTTCCAACGATTTTTTGAGTTCATCCAACGAGATACCCGATGCGATAATGGTGTAAATATGTTTATTCCACTGTGCCATCTCGACATCATGGTCAAAATACGATCGTGCCAATTGAAGCATCTCTTTACACACGTCATTGTATACCTCTTCACCGCGCATCTCAATGATTTTATCCGAATTTTCAACGTACATGATAATGACCGGAATAGCTTCATTTTCTCGCTTATGAATCACAAAAGCATCTTTGAGAAGCTCGATAAAACCCATTCGGTTGTGAAGCTGTTTATCGCATTTTTGTATCGGTGCGATTAAAGGGACCATACTGACAAGGAACTCCCCCTCTTTTAGAGGCTGGTTGGTAACAAAATATTCTTTTATCTCGCCGCTGATATCTTTCTTCGAAATCATTTTTTGAGAAATGCCGGAGCTATTAAGAAAGGCCGACATCTCTTTATCTTGAAAATTTTGATTCAATTCGTCCAAATTTTTAATGCCGAATTTTCGTTTGAGCGTTTCATTGGCGTACACCGCTTTTGATTGTTTATGAATCCAAAAGAGGTTATCGGAAAATTCGGAAATCGTCCGATCGTAATTGACTAAAATCGATTCATTATGTTTTTTTACCAATGAGGAAAAAATTCCCATCATCGCAGCAGCAAATTCATCTTCAGTGACGGGAACAGCATTGACATTCAATGCATGAAAAAAGAGGGCAATTTTATACACATTTATATTTCTAAAATCGGGAGTCAGAATTATCGATTCGAGCGATTGGATCACAGAAACCGCATTTTTCAACGAAGGGGATTTTAAAAAATCGTATGACCCGCAAATAATCAATAAGTGACAATGGACAGGCGATTCATCCGAGATAATGTGATCAATGGTTTTAAATTCTGACGTACGAAATACATTCGTTGCATACTCTTCAAACGGAACAGGAAACTCAGCTTCATGAAGGATAAGAAGATCAAAGTGTTTGGCATATTTGGCAATTTTTTGAATGGACAACGGCATTCCTAAATTATGGTTGTGAATTAAATAAAATTATACCCAATAAGTGGCTTTTCACCCCTTAAATATGGACAAAGTTACCTTAAACAGAGTTTCTGCTAATATTGCAAAAAAGATTTAGGAAATATTAATGCTCCGTTTTGCTCCAAGTCCGACCGGCGATATGCATATCGGCAATCTTCGTGTCGCGTTATTTAATTACATTTCTGCTGTTCAGCGTGAAGAGCCTCTGCTTATCCGCATTGAAGATACTGACAAAGAACGAAATATTCCCGGAAAAGAGAAAGAGATTTTCGAAATTTTGGCACTGTTTGGTATTGAGTACCAAGAGCAACAGCTTCAAAGCAATAATCTCCGTTTTCATCGTGCGATGGCGTTACAACTGCTTCAGGATAAAAAAGCATTTAACTGTTTTTGTACCTCTGAAACGCTCGATGCCAAGCGTGAAGCGGCTAAAGAGGGAAAAATTGCCTACCGCTACGACGGGGCTTGCGCAAACCTCCCGGATGAAGAGGTTATCGACAACCCTCTTCCCTTCACCATCCGACTAAAAAAACCGGAACACTCCATTACCGTAACCGATTTAATCAAAGGAGAATCGACCTTTGCCCCGGATGATATTGACAGTTTTATTTTAATGCGTGCCGATAAATATCCTACCTACAATTTTGCGTGTGCGGTTGATGACATGCTTGCCGATATCTCACTCATTATCCGTGGAGAAGATCATCTAAGCAACACCCCAAAACAGATCGCTATCCATGAAGCGCTCGGCTACACCAAAAAAGTCGAATATGCCCATCTGCCGATCATCCTCGGAAATGAGGGTAAAAAGATGTCAAAACGGGATGACGCTTCGAGTGTCAAATGGCTCCTTGAAGAGGGGTATCTCCCCGAAGCGATTACCAACTATCTCATTTTAATGGGAAATAAACCTCCGTGTGAAATTTTCACCCTCAAAGAGGCGATTAAGTGGTTTGATCTTAAAACACTTTCAAAAGCCCCTGCCCGTTTTGATATGGATAAACTCAAATTTATCAACCGTGAACATCTCAAAGGGCTTGATCCCAAAGAACTTTCCCGTTATGTCGGGTTCGCCGATGAAGAGATCGGAAATTTGGCAAAACTTTTTTTAGAAGAGGCGAGTACACTCAAAGAGCTCCGCGCTAAAATCGGGGCCATATTTGCCCCTAAGAATGTTCCCGACGAATATAAAGAAGGATTTGATCTCTTACGTGATTTAACCCTCAAGGCTCCCCATTTTGACGACTATGAATCGTACAAAGCTTATTTGATCGAGCATAGCGGCTTAAAAGGAAAAAGCCTCTTCAAACCTTTGCGGATTCTCATCGGCGGTGCAGAACATGGGCCGGAGATGAACGACTTGTATACTCATATTAAAAATTATCTGAAAGAGGTGGCGAAATGATGGGGGGAATAGTTTCCGGATTGGGCGGCATCGTCCACTCTCTGATCACTGTATATATCTGGGTTTTGATTATCGGGGCTCTTCTATCATGGGTGCGTCCAGATCCGTACAATCCGATTGTTCAGATCATCTATCGTCTCACTGAACCTGCCTACCGTGCCCTTAGACGTATTATGCCGACTGTTTTCAACGGGATTGATCTCGCCCCTTTGATTTTGGTGATTTTACTGCAAGTAATCGATGTGATATTGGTCAATATCATTAACGCCGTAGTTCTCTCATCATGATCCGCTCTGCACTTTTAGCTTTATTACTCTCTTCAAGTGTATGGGGGATTACCCTTTCCGATATCAATGACAAGCCGGCATCGCGTCAAAAAAATTTTTTGATATGGCAGTTCTTACATCAGGATATCAACGCTTCGCAAGCCGCAGAAGCCTTTTATCAGGTTGATAACGTCAATGAGCGCTTTTTATTCGATTATGCGGCCAAATCCAATGAAGCCGAGATCAAATATACGGCAATGTGTCTTAAAGAACAAGCCTGTAATTTGCCGGTTATTGAAAACGATGATTGTTTGATGCTGGCACTTACTCCGGCGAAAGCTACCGCACTTAAACCTGAAGAGCGTGAAAATATAGCCTCACGTCTTAATAACCGATTCGGCAATGTCGAATGGCTTCGTGCAATGAACCAAGAGAGCTTTTATAGCTCGCCCGTGAATATCGCCAACGAAACAACCCTCTTTCGTCTTGCAGGAGCAAGTTATCGTCATGAGAACTTTAATCATCCGCTCTCACTGGACGTTGTGGATACATTGACTCAGAGTCCCTCTTTCTCACAAATCGTTTTCCTCACCGTAACCGATCCTGCGATGGATCAGATGCAGCAATCGCTTTGCGCTGTTACCGGCGGCCATTTTGACCCGCAAACCCATTTTTTCCTTGCAATGAATGATATCAAATACGGGAAATTCGACATTGCGCTGGAGCATTTGAAAGAGGCAAAAAGCCGTTTTTACAGCCCAATCGATCGAGACAAGAGTACATTTTGGATTTATCAGATTACCAAAGACCAAACCTATTTGGATGAACTCTCCAAAAGTCTTGATATTAACATGTATGTTCTCTATGCCCGAGAGCTTCTTCAGCTGCCGACGGAAAACTACTTTACCACGCTCCCTACCGTGCACCGCAGCGACAGTATCAACGGAATAGATCCGTTTCAGTGGAGAGAATTTGCCGAAGAGGTCAAAAATTCGACCCCTGATACCATCGTTAATCTCATAGACCGCTGTGACGGAGACGACTCCGTCGGTGTTCAGGGGTATGTCTTGGAACGTACTTATGAGCCGTATATCCATAACTTCACGATGCCTTACGATCAATATATGAGCACCATAAGCACCGATCAAAAAGCACTCGTTTACGCTCTCATGCGTCAGGAAACCCGTTTTATTCCCGGATTGATTTCACGCTCATTCGCACTGGGTCTAATGCAGATTATGCCGTTTAATATCGACACTATCAGCAAAGTTCATCCGCTTAAACCGACCACCTATTTTGATATGCTTCAGCCTGAAATCAGTATCGCTTATTCAATTTCCCACATGCAGCATCTGATCAATAATTTCTATAACCCCGTCCTTATCGCCTACGGATATAATGGGGGAATGGGATCAACAAAGCGGCTATTGATGGATGGCGGACGATTTTTACCGGGTCAATTCGAGCCGTTTTTAAGTATGGAGTTGATCGGTAATGACGAAAACAGAGAGTACGGCAAGAGAGTTCTTGCCAACTACGTTATTTATAAGAAGATTTTAGGGGAGCCGGTGTCACTAACGGCCATTTTTGATAATTTAGTACAACCGAGCCAGTCTGATTCTTTTCGAGCCGAAGCGCTAAAGAAGAGTTTTGGTCTGAGTCAAAGCGAATAAAATAGTACCGGTTCCAATTATTCTGAACCGGCATGAGCGAGCGTCTTGGATCTTTTTCGGCAAGAGGCTCGATCACCGTCGCTTTTTTTCCGTTAAGAGTTACCTCATAACCGTTTGATTCCAATTCCCTTACCTTATAGCTTTTGTCATCATTTTCAAAATAGACAGAAACAACAAAATTCTCACCTTCATTATAAACTGCCGGATCAGTACGGTTGAGGTACAAAGATGAAAAAATAGCTTTGGTTTCCAAAGAGAGGACGATTGCACCGCTGCGAAGCTGTTCTACGGAACGTTCATGGGTCTCATCCATTTTGAAAAGGTCAAATGCACCTTTTTGCGAACAACCGCTAAAGGCCAATAAAGCAGATATTGCTATCCATGAAAATCGCATCGTATTCCTTTTATCATCGAATAATCGTTATTATACGTCAACTCCCCTTAACCGATTTCTATGAGTTTTTTAAAGATTTTCAGAATATCAACTGGGATCAAAGTGAAAATGCGTAAATATTCTCAAATTTGACGGTACGCACTTCACCGTAGCTCATATGTAGAAATGTCCCTTTTTGCACGAAATGGTATTTTTTAAAAAGCTCTACCGCTTTCGTATTGCCCATCGGGACATCGGCAATCACTTTTTTGAGTCCGCGAAAATAGAGTACCCCCTGCATCATCTTCTCGGCTTCCTCTTCAAACCCTTCGCGACACTGCCACGGGCCAAGATAAACACCGCGAGAATTAATAACACTGGAGTGCTGAAATGAATTGGGAAGGGCAAATTTAAGGGAACTGTTTCGTTCCATCTCGTCCATCATAAAATCCATCCGATCTTCACCGAAGGTCTCCATATCAATTCGACGGATCGTAGCATCGAAGTTTCCGCCGTCGAGCTCTTTGGCCTGCGCGTTGGTAAAGCTAAACGGAGGGACTTTACCGACATTAAGAAACCGTCCCACTTCCATAACCGAAGTAAAGCCGCTTTGCTCAAAAAAACTTTTTAATTGAGGATTTGCATGGAGATACAAAGAGGGGTGTTCATCTTTTAATACCGCCAAAAGCGTCGTAAATAGGCGTCGGCCTATACCCTGTTTTTGATAACTCGGTTTCACCATGAAATATTTGATCATTGCCGAAGTTTCAAACTCAATTGCCATCACGGCACCGATAAGGATACCGTCTTCATATGCCCCATAGCACAGATGAGGAGCATGCATCATCATAAGTTTGACATGATACCCGTCCAACAGCCATCCCGTCTCTTCGGCGATTTTTGTCAGTTCAGCTACGTCAGCATATTTAAGCCATCCTATAAACATATCGCATCCTGATAAAGAGATTTCAGCTCGCCGATTTCCAATACCCGCTTGCGGGATGTGACAATTTCCCGAATTTTCGGAAGAAGTTCCCCCAAAATCGAATTATCCGCACTAATCCCTATCCGTGCCAAATGGTATCGAATCGTTGCACTTCCGGAGTGTTTTCCAATCGGAAAAGAGCTTTTAAGTCCTACCTCTTCGGCTTCATACGGTTCATACGCATGTGAATCTTTCATCATACCATCGGCATGGATACCGCTTTCGTGGGCAAAAATGCGCTCTCCGACGATAGGGGCATTGGTTGCCAAATGGATATTGGCCGCATTCGCAACGGCATAAACAAGATTACGCAATAACACCGGATCAATGGCCCGTTCCTCACCGTAAAGATGTTTAAGGGCCATCAATATCTGTTCGAAAGAGGCATTGCCTGCCCTCTCCCCTAATCCGATCACCGTGGTATTCATACTGATGGCACCCGCATCGATTCCGCTGAGTGCGTTAGCATTAGCCAGTCCGAAGTCATTGTGCGTATGCATTTCAATGGGGAGAATATTGTAATCGCATAACGATTTGACCGTGTGGTAGGTTTGTGTCGGCGTCATTACACCGATCGTATCGCAATAGCGAAAACGTTCAGCTCCGCACTCGCGACCCAGTTCCATCACATCGCGAATAAAAGAGAGTTCTCCGCGCGAACTGTCTTCACCGCCGATACAGACGAATAATCCCTCTCGCGATGCGGCAGTTACAACACGTTCCAGTTCACTCAAAACCTTACCTTTGCTTCCTCCGAATTTAACATCAATAAGAATATCGGAGATCGGAATGGAGAGGTCAACCGCTTTAATACCGCACGACAGTGATGCCTCTAAATCGTCCATTTTCATCCGATTCCACGTCATCATCCGTGCTTTCAGTCCCAAGCCTAAAAGTTCTTTGATATCATCACGCTCCTTGGTACCCATTGCCGCAATACCGATTTCGAGTTCGTCCGCACCACAGGCATCCAGGAGTGTGGCTATGCGAAGTTTTTCAGCGGTATTGAATGCGACATAGGGAGCTTGCTCCCCGTCGCGCAGAGTGGTATCGTTGATGAGCGCCATAATAGGCTCCTTAATTTACTTCCAACACTTCCGGGAGGTTGAAATATTTACGCGTCGCTTTGAGTACCGACGCTTCGATCGGCTGATAGGCGTAACTTTGATCCGCAACGATTCCGGCAGCCGAAAGATCATTTTGAGGACACCCTCCGATTTTTGCCGTCAAAATCAGTTTTACATCTTTGAGGCGATCCAAAATCGGCTGTAGAGGGTTTGTACCGTCCGGTCCAGCACAATATTCAGCTTCTACTTTACGGTGGTGAATAAATCGGATACCTTTATCCCCTGCCTCATATATCAGGAATTCTCGAACACTTCCGAAATGTTGATTGATCATCCCCTCACCCGCCGTCGTTACCGCTACGAGAATTGTATGACCATCGGAACTGAGTTCTTCTTTCTCTTTGCGGACACGTTCATTGGCTTGATCGAGGAAAAATCTAAACTCTTCGATTTTTGCCTGAGCGGCTTGACGTGCTTCAAGATCGTATTTAATTTGAAGTTCGTCAAAACTAAGCCCTGCAAAGGTATCTTTGGTGAACTCTGCCCCGCGGTCCTCACCGATAAGTCCGACTGCATCGGCGCGGCATTGTCGGCAGTGCTGCATCAGTTTCATATCCATGCCGCAGGCTTCTTGAACTTCCATCTGCTGCTGATCGGTCGCACTCGGAACCCCTGCAAGGGCGAATGCGGTTCCGAATTCCGGTTCGGAGAGGATAGGCATGATATTGTGCAAGAAAACACCGATCTCTTTGAGCTTTTTGGATACTTCTTGGAGATGTTTGTCATTGATACCGGGGATAAGAACCGAGTTCGCTTTGATCAAAATCCCTTTTTCGACACATTTCTTCATCCCTTCCAACTGACGTTCCAAGAGAATCTGCGCCGCCTCTTTGCCGTAATAGCGTTTATTGTTATAGAAAATCCACGGATAAATTTGGCTTCCGATCTCTCCGGTTTCATCAACCGTGTTGATGGTGACCGTGATATGATCGATATTGTGCTCTACCATTTCGTCAATATACGTTGCAAGTTCCAAGCCGTTTGTGGAGAGACAAAGTTTAAGATCCGGCGCAAATTTGCGTACCATACCGAAAGTCTCAAACGTCTTTTTCGGGTTCGCCAACGCATCGCCCGGTCCAGCGATACCGAGTACACTCATACGCTGCACTTCACCGCCGACGAGAAGTACTTTTTTAGCTGCTTCTTCCGGTGAAAGACGCTCTGAGGTGACTCCCGGTCGGGATTCATTGGAGCAATCGTATTTGCGGTTACAGTAGTTGCATTGGATATTGCACGCTGGGGCAACTGCAACATGGATACGGGCATAGTGATGGTGTGCCCCCTCTGAATAGCATGGATGATTATGAATCTTCTCTTTGATGTCATCTGGCATAAAAGCTTCGTTACCGCTTGAGGAACAGCTCATGTTAAACTCCTTAGTAAAAAATCCAATGATCCTCTGCCTCATCCAGCACGCAACCATTTTCTAAGAAGTGTTATGCAAATGATGTTCTATTGTTTTAAAAAGGGGAGTTTGACAAATAGCGACGTTTTTGTCGCACTGAGAAATAAATGTGAAGGAATCCCCGTAAAATTACGGGCGAATAACCGAATCGGGTACGGAGAAAAGGTACCCTTGTGCATAGTCTATCCCTAAATCAACAAGTTTGGAGAAGATGGCTTCATCCTCCACAAATTCGGCGATGGTTGCAATCCCCTTTTTCTGCGCAAACAGAAGGATACTTTGCACAGTCAGGAGATGATCTTCGTCGATATTTAGATTTTTAATTAAAGAACCGTCAATTTTTATGTAATCGACATCAAGCTTTGAGAGATAGCTGAAGTTCGAATAGCCGGAGCCGAAATCATCTATCGCAATTTTCACCCCATACTTTTTTATCTTTTTGATAAATTCTACAACTTCGGAAAAGTTCTCTATCTCTTCGGTTTCAACAATCTCAAAGACGAGGCGGTGCGATGCTGAAGATCTCTCCAGCGTATTGTAAATAAAGGTACGTGTCTCTTCAGACATGATGTCATGCAACGTCAGATTAATCGCAAACTCGTACTCTAATTTTTCAAATACGGCAAATGTTTTGGCGATCATGATTCGAGTCAGCTTGTCATAAAGCTTTGACTTTTTAGCATGTTCAAGAAAGAGATAAGGACTGACAACTTTTCCGTCTCCGTCAATCATGCGGATAAGCGCTTCATATTTGGTAATACAACGGGTTTTATTATCGACTATTCCTTGAAAATAAGGGATTATACGGTCATTTTCAATAGCGGACTGGATTGTATTGACTACCATAATATTATTATGTGTTTTCTCGCTCAAAGCACGATTATCATTAAAGAAAATAACCTTAGCCCGTTTTTCCTTGGCATCTTTGAGGGCAATATGCGCTAGGTTATACACTTCCGTTTTTATGGCATGTGCCACACCGCCGGAAACTTTGACGGATATATCGTAGGTACCGATTTTAAATTTATGGCTTTCAAGATTATTGACATATTCAACAATCTGCTCTTTCAAAGTATCGTTAAGTTCATCCGTACAGATAAATACAAATTCATCTCCGCTGATCCGATAAATATGATTATGATCGATTAATTGATCAATATTTTTGGCAAATGCTCTGAGAAGATCGTCTCCCACAGCGTAGCCGAAATAATCATTAATATTGGAAAAACGGTCGATATTCAATACAACCAACGTCGGCTCTTTCGCGCTGTTTTCCAAATCGGCAAAGAGAGCCGTACGATTTTTCAATCCGGTCAGTTCATCCGTAAGCTGACGTTGAATAATCCGTTCTTTGGCGATTAAGTCGGTCACATCCATCCTTGCGGCAATGTACTCGACTATATTTCCCTTGTCATCAAAAATCGGAGCAATAACCGATTTCACGTAGTATTCTGTCCCTTTTTTAGAAAAATTCTTAAATGTTTTCTTCCAAACCTTCCCCGATTCGATTGTCGTCCAAAGATTTTCAAATATATCCGGTGAATTGTCAGGATGACGAACGATGTTGTGATTTTTACCGATCAATTCTTCACGGGTATACCCTGATATTTCGCAAAAAGCGTCATTGACATAGGTAATAATCCCTTTTGAATCCGTTTTCGAGACAATAGAACTTTCATCCAAAACCATCTTATACTGATCGAGGAATCGTATACTGTCATCGAGTTCATCTTGGGTAACGTTGATCAGATAGGTAAGGGATTTGAGCATCGAATGGCGATACTCATCCACACTCCCCTTGTCGGGCGAAGCGAGTAGCTTCATCTCGCTCAAAGAGAGGGTCGTCGTCGTAATATTGAGCAACTGATTATCTGAGGGAGAATGAAAAAACTCTCCGTACGTAAAAAACCCTGCCGTGGGTGCGATTTCGTTGATTAGCCCAAATTCATAATTGAGCTGTTCTTGTACAAAAAGTTTCCGTACCGAGCAGGAGTAGATATAGGTCGCTTCGACAGGCCCCGAGGCAACGGTATCACGTACATCCACGGCATGGTTGAGTATCTCATCAACGTTTCCGATGGAAAAACGAACTTTCTCTCCGTTATGAAAATGACCGGCATATACCAATCCGCCGTCTTCGGTTTTAGCAATAATAGAGCGTGCGATACGAACACCGTCTTCTATTTTTATAAGGGGGAACTCTATGGCACTGGCAGGTATCCTGGCTACCGTTTCCGCCCCCAAATAGTGAGTGTAGAGCTCTTGGATCGGACGGCCGTCGATCTCATAAATGACATTTTTGTTTGCCTTCGTAATGGTCATCTCTTTACCGACCGAAGTCCAATTCAGGGAGTAGGCATTATGCACCTGCAGCACATCGCTATTGAGTACTGCGATAACGATACCGTCGTTATAGATTGCGTTCCCATTCATAATATAGGTGCGGGTAAATGTCAGATCATCTCCGGCATTCCCCCCCGCGATCATGACATCACTCCGAACAGCAGAAAATCCGTTTAAAAAAGATTCCGAATCATTTTTTAATCCTTCGCTAAAAGCGATACACACTTTGGAACGCTCGGTAAGAATTTCTCGAGCCGCACGCCCTCCATTCTCAAAATCAGATTTAGGATAATAATAGGTCGATACTTCCGTCGCTTCAAAAAGAGAAAACGAGATAACGATCCGTGAAGAACTCATCTTGCCGTCCATGATTTCGCCGGCTGTCGTAGAGCCGATCAATGAAACGTGAGGAAATCGTAACACAAGAAGATCGAGTATCGGCTGGATCAGGGATTTGTCCATAACGCCGCTAAAGAGTTGTATAAGAAGGGAGCCGCTCTTCGGGATAGATTCTTCGATGAATGTTTCAAGATGCTCTAAATTCTCATATTTATGATTAATCAGATGCATCAAAACTCCCTCTTATCTTACATAATTAGTATTTTATATCAAAAACACT
>NZ_JAHFAQ010000069.1 GCF_023250475.1 Sulfuricurvum sp.
TCTATTTTTTTGATTTCTAGTGATTTTACGGAATCAATATGACGGTTTACGCATTCTAAATCATTATCGGAACATAGTATAAGCTCTTGAGAGAGTGTATTGGCAGTGAATAAGAAGGAGATGGTGAGTATCCCCACCCAATGATATTTTTTCATCTTGATCCTTTGGCTGTGCATCATAATCGGTTTAATGATACTGCGTCATTAAACAATTCAAGATTAAAGGCGGTTAATTGGAAAAATTGATTTCATACAAAAAAAAACTGTTTGACATTGACGGTTTATTCGGAGTATCATTTAATAACGGCCAGTCGTAAAAGGAAATATAAATCAAAAAAAGGAGTTGCAAATGAAAAAAGTAGCGTTAGCATCGATGCTCATTCTTGCATCGTCGTTTATCCCTATAACAGGAGGTTTGTTTGCGGGAGCACTTGATCAGCTGCGTGATACTGCCGGAACAAGCGGACAGGCTGCGGATGATGCCAACTCCGGCAATTACGGAGGATCACGTGAAGGTTCCGGTGCCGGGTTTGATGGCAACACCTATAATCCGACGCCGGTAGTAGATCTGAGCGGCAAGCAAGGGGTCGTTGATCCTAATGACCTCAAACAATATGATCCTCCGAAATCGTCGCTTAAACCTTCGTATGTCCCGCCGTTACCGTGATCAAAAAACGAGAGAGGTGTGAAATGAAACTGGATAATCTAAATCTATTGTTTATCGCAATGCTAGCCGTGCCGATAGTTGCAAATGCAGACAGTGCTCAAGGGAGTAGCGTTCAAAAGAGTGACAGGAAAAACGTAATCGTGGCTTCTGTTTATGATGATAAAGATCAGCCTTGTTATGCGGGCGGACAATATGTAGGTAATTGTTCACGAAACAGTCCGTATTACAATGTATTGAACGGGGAATGCTATTCGAGTTTGCAAGATTGTAAACAAGCGGATGGGGATCTCTCAGCTGTTCAAGGTAATGGCAGTTGCGTGCGTTGCGGAAAATAAACAGTTAACTCATTAAAAAGGGGGTAAGATGAAAAATGGACTCTATTCATGCGTTATGAGTACTGTTTTTTTATCTTTGTTTGTATCGAGCCTGTATGGAGATGTCGGCAGCCTGAAAGGGCCAAAAGAGGTTGTATCGGAAAAACTATGCAAAGTTGCAGGCAATTACCGTGCGGAAGTATTTACAACAACCAAAGCTTTTCGTGACGGTGCGGCATGTTCAAATAATGATGAATGCAGCAGCGGCGTTTGTGAAGGGGGGAGCTGTTGTACCAATTACGGCGATTCGTGTGATTCGTCTTCCCATTGCTGCGGGCACCAAAGCTGTACGAATGGCACTTGTCCGCAATAAAAAAAGGTATGGATAAATGAAAAAAATAAGTACGTCGATAATCGCTGTCCTCGTATTTGGCATAGGTTCCGTTGATGCCGAACCGTTGCTTAATGTGCCGGAGATCATGGATGTACTTGTGTCGCTCTCAGATGAAAATACATGGCAATATGAGGGGGCTTGTCAGAAGTCAAAAATTGATTTCAAATATGGCGATGGGAAAAAATACGTAAATACAATGACCGCATTTAATTTGGGAACGATGGAACCTTGGTACGATATAAAATTCATACAAGAACCAACTATCAACTATTATTTCTTTACTCATAAATTCAAAAGGGGAGAGTGTGAACTTTCCTATAACGGGTATATGGACGATTGTATTTTAATTCACAAAAATGAAATTGAGGTTGTTTCAAAGAGGCTAGTTCGGGTGAAACAAATCATACTGCGTAAAGTCCCTGTCGGAAAAGCTGAAGCAGGAATAGTTGATAGCGAAGCCAGCTGTACATTTATGAAAAAAGAGGGAGTTGATTAAAAATGAAAAACAAACAGTTGCCCTTTATATTGTCAATCCTGTTTTGCAGTGTCTCGTTGTTTTCCGGACAGCAAAATACATCGGATGAAGCTTATCGTTACATTGTACGAGGAAAAATGGCTGAAGAGATGGCAAAACAAACCGGAGAATACGATTCGGCGATTCAAGAATATACGACGGCCATTCGTATAGCGCCGGATTGGTCCGATCCTTATTATCGGTTAGGGGTTGTGCAGGAAAAAAGCGGCAAGCTAAGAGATGCGATCGCCAGTTACAATCAGTATTTACAATTATCTCCGAATGCGCCGGATGCTGCGAAAATTCGAGATCATATCTATGAGCTGGAGTACAAAGCGGAACAGATATTGTCAATTCCGGACATAGTTGATATTTTGACTTCTTCTCCTATTCTTTCCCCGGATGAATGGGATTATTCAGCGACAAAAATGACAAATGGTCGAGAATGCAGACGAATATGGAGTGAGCTGTATTTTTCACGTGAAAGTTCAGACACGGTAAAAGTTTTGAGATCACTGCAATATTACCCCTCAAGAACCTATTATCAATTTTTGAAAGTGACGGGTAATACATTGAAATATATTACGACGATCAATGTTTGCGACGAAACTGCCAATATACAAGACGGCGGTTGTGATTCTATAATTGAAAATGAAATCGAGGTAGTTTCAAAAAAATTGGTTAAAGTCAATCAAAATGTCCTCAGAGGCGGTTCGGGCGCCGGGGCAGGGACGGGAGATAAATATTCGTGCACTTTTCGAAAAAAATAGTCGTAGATCAAAAATAAGGAGTTTGAAATGAAAAAAAGCTTTATCCTTTGCTCTATGTTGTTGAGCATGACTGTAGTGTATGCCGACTGGGTTCCTGAACCACCTCCGCCTACTCCGGTCGATATGCCCTATTCCGGTTCTTCAAACTGTACCATCCGAAAAGTGGCGGTACAGGTTCCGTGCGGCGGTACACGAGAGATTTGTCATAAAGATCCGTGGGGAACAGAGATCTGTGTTGAGAAAGAAAATACGTGTACCGAATATGTTGATGTGGAAGAGTGCCATTAGCAGGAGAAGCGGTTCTTTACCGCTTCTTCGGAGAGAATCTATTGAACTTTTTGGATAGAGGGATTATTTAAAATACCGCCCCATTCGACAGCGATAAACCCTTTGCGAATAAACGGTTTGATAGGGGGCTCTTTGATCGTCACAGCTTGTTTCATCGGGGTAAAATAGAAATTGAGCCGCAGAATCGCATCCGGTTTAGGAGTAATGGTTAATGCCATATTGTCCGATAAAAACTGTTCATCCAGCAATTGAATTTTGTAATAGGGAGCGGAAGGAAGCTCTTTCATCCAATACTCTTTAAATTGCTTTTTTTCCTTCGCATTCAAACCGAGTTTTGCGAGATTTAGATCAAACCAGCGGTTTAGCTCGTTGTACGCGATTACCCATCCTTCCTTGGGGAGAGAGATTGTTTTGAGATCAGCTTCATAAAATAAATAATCATATGTGCCCTCAATCATTCCTGCAGGATTTGCCGTTACACGCCAGCCCTCATTATAGGCAGGGATGGTTTTTGTGATGGTTCCGTTAATACGGAGTGAAACATTGACGATAGATTTTTTTGCCGGATAGAGGTAAATTGCCGGTTTTTTAACCGGATAGGGCGGTTCTTCATTTTCTACACAAAACTTTTCACACTCCTCTTTGGTCTCAAAGGGGACAACACCGTCGCATCCGCCATACAAAAACTCTTTGCAGCTGTTACTCTTTTGTTCATAATGGTATTTCCAAAATATGGCTTTACACGGCCCTTTTTCAGGAACCATGGTACAACGGGGGTCTTTGGAATCGTTGGCAAATGGTGTGAGAAAATTGGGAAGGGGGATATCCTCTGCCATTGCAGCGGTGTACCCGAAAAAGGAAAGGTACATTGTTAGGATAAATACAAGAGGTGTATACGATAACACGTAAGCGCGTGACTGAGACATAAATACTCCTTTATTTTTGTGGGGTTAGGTGTAAGAAATAGGGATCATGCTGTTGAACTGCAGTAGCCAGTGCGGTAGCAATAGTAATGCTCCAAATGAGCAAAACAATCGGATGTATTTTTAGTGCAAAGAGGGCGGTAATAAAACCGCCGGCCGTCTTGAGTTGCTTATTTATTTCATCACTCATGGCGTAGAGTATCCAGCAGGAAAATAGGGGACCGATAAATGCAAGAAGGGATAATGCCGATGCCGCATAGAAGTGCCAATTTTTTAAGACACTCTCTTGTTTATCAACCAACTCTATGAATATACCTATTGACAATAACAAACTCCCTGCCATATAGGTATACATGATTACGGAATCTGTCCCCTGAAAAGGGATCATCGCAATGATAATGGCCATAATGTGAGTAATAAGACCTAGCCCCAGTGCGTTATTCCCGATAACGGTTTTCGCAATCACGGCGCTTGTCTCACTTTTTATCTTTAAGGCTTTTATTCAGCCATTCAAACGGAATAGTAACGTCAAAATAGAGGGTAAAGGTTTGTCCGCTCTCACGGTTGATAACCTCAAAAACATCATAGTTTTTATCGTCAAATTGCTGTAACGTTTGCTTTTGAGTCTCCAAGCCGGCAATGTTCAGCATAATGTATTCTTCCCGTACATCGATAACCTGTAATGCCGATTCGGGTGAAGAACCATCCCCTGTAGCGATAGAATCGATTAAGCCTAGTGCAACGGATCGATGAAATTCAGAACGATCATTATTGCCCATCTCCCCATACGCCGCCAATGAGGCATAATGGGCGTCAATATCAACATAGTTCTTTTCCAGTACAGACTGAGCATATTCCAGTGCTTTGGCAAATTCTTTTGCGTGCAATGCTTCAAACATCAGAGGAATATTTTCATCTTTTCCGTAAGGATTGTATTGCGCTGTTTGGGTATAAGCGATTCGTAACGCTTTAAAATCGATAGAGGTGTCACCTCCTTTGACTTTTGCAACTAAATCCTGATAGCTATTGGCGGAAGGTGTTTCTGCGAATAGAACCGAACCGCTCATCATGATAATCAAGCCTACGAGAAGTAAGAAATTCCGATAAAACATTTTTTTTCCTTTGAGTAAAGTAAGATATAAATTATTCAAGTCCTTCTACCTCAATTTTTTTCGGGTAGGTTACCGTAAATTGCATCGGCATAACTTTTTTTTCATGGGCATTTAATTCTACATCCCATGTAATGATCCCCTCTTCCGATATTTTTGCGGTCTCTTTTTGCGGTGTATTTAGTATGACCTTGATCTGTTCGTGGCGAGAAACCGGAAAATGATCCTCTACACTCAATTGAATCGGTTTATTTTTCCCATTGGTAATTTCATGTGCATAGCTGTATTGAACATGGGTCTCTTTGGAGGCCGTTTTGGCGTATTTCTTTTTCTGTTTGTATTCGATCTTAATACTTTCGTTGGCACCCAGTGAGAGCAGTGTTTCCTCTTCCGGAAAGAGCGTTTTTAGGGTATTGCGTATACCGACAACCCTTCCATCCAGCAACAGCGTCATTTCACCCGCCAATAACGGGAATGAGAATGGGTTATCTAAAACAGCAGTTAAATAGGCATAAGGGGAAAGTCTTGGAACCGCGCGATAATAAAATTTCGCTTCTTTGACACTGGACGCGATAAAGACTTTATGGGGCTGATTATCGGAGGGGATCGTGTTTTTGCCGGGGAGAATAAAACTGAATGAGGCTGATTCTTGCTGGACAGTTGGTTCCGTGTACGATTCGGGCGCCATTGAAGCAACGCTACTGCGTCTTTCCATCGTTTCGAGCTGATTATAGGCTGATTTGGCATAGGTTTGCGGGAGCGGGCGGTAAATATCGATGTACCATCCTTCCAACGGATCCGGTGCGCTGGCACTGAAAGGTTTGGCCGTTGATATTTCGATCGAAGCATCGGTCCAATCTTCACCGCTTGCTTGAGAAATGGAGACAAAGTCAGACCATTCAACTTTACCGGAAACAGAATCGGCATCGATGATATAGAGGGGGGTCCAATGGACATAATTGACCATATAGGATACTTCGATCTTTTGATCTTTCAAATCGGCAGAAGAAGAGAGGGTGATTTGGACATTTTTACTTTGATCCGATGTTTTAAGGGCACTAAGCTCTTTCTCTATGAGAACTTTTTCTTTTTGAAGCTCTTTGAGGTAGATCTCTATTTTTGTGATGCGATTATAATTTTCAGCGAGGGATTTTTCCAAAAAGGCTATATGTGCTTCCAGTTCTGAGGGTGAAACTTTTTGATTTTGTGAAAAGGGTGTTGTCTTTTTTAAAAAATCATTTGAACTGGTGATGATAGTAATTTCATCATTTTTTATTTTGATAAGATCGGTTGTTTGCTCTAGCTGGGATTGGAGCTTATCGACTTTTTCGTGTTCAGATTTTTGAAGATATGTCTGTTCAACTTTAATGTCCGATATCTTAACCGAACGTCCTCCCTCCATTTTGATTTGAAGAGAATTGCTGATCAGATTAGGCGTTAACCCGGGAATATTGATAGTGTGTGTCCCTTTTTTTAAAGAGACTTTACCCTCTTTTTCCACCATAGCGTTATTGGTAAAAACAGTCACATGGACAATTTTAGGGGAAATCTCAAGTGTGTCACCGTGGAGTAATGCGGTTGATATAATGAGCTCTGAAACGATGAAAAGAGTACGTGAACGTCTTAACAATAGTGTAAACATCATTAACCTCTCTCTATGAAAATTATTGACTTTACCCAGTATCTTCTTTTATCATTTAAACTATACTTAAAAAAACAAGTGTTGTTCTATTTAGGGTTTATTGTTGAAACGAGAAGGTTTTGCGGACAAAATTAAAATGAAGAAGGAATGGATTTGATGTTATTGAAAGTTTGAAGAATTTGGTGGACCCTAGCGGGATCGAACCGCTGACCTCGTCGCTGCCAGCGACGCGCTCTCCCAGCTGAGCTAAGGGCCCAAATTAATGTTTGGAGCGCAATTATACGGTCTGGGCTCTTAAATGTCAATGAGAACAAAAAAGCGCACAGATAAATAAAGTTTTATTCGTATCCTGTCGATATAGGGAGTATGAAAAAGTTAGCCCTAATTATGATGTTCAGTGTCACCGGTGTAGTGTTGAGTGCGGAGGAATATACAATTCAAACGATCAGTACTCTTAAAGAGAGTTCGATTACTCCCGCTTTTGAAAAAAAAGTTGAAAAAAGCACTCTCAATTCTGCTAAGAAAAAAGAGGGTGAGTGTAATATTGTCACTGTAGGGAATTATAAAAGTATCAAAGAGGCGCATGTCGACCTTAAAAAAGCCAAAGCAATAGCCAAAGATGCATTTATCCGTCCTTTGAGCAGAGCAACACCGAAAGTATGTGAAATACATACGGCTGCCGCCAAAGGATCGGCCGTAGAGCATAAAGAAGCCGTCGCCGTTCATGATTTTGCAGTAAAAAAAGAGGAAGCAGCGACAGCCGTCACATCACCGGCTTCGAGCACTGCTGCGGAAGTTCATACTTCCGTAGCGATGATGCCAGTCGAAGCCAAAGCTGAACCGTGTAAAGTTCAACCGTCTCAAAACAGTGTTAGCCCGGTTTATGTATATGACCGTAACATTGCCCGAAAAAGTGATTTGCAAGAGGCAATAGACTACTATAAAAGATCACCCTATCATACCTTTAAACCGGTTTTAACCCAACGTTAAGGCTCACGGTTCGAAGCGCTGTAGAGGCAATCAAGATCGATTTTATGAAGCTTTTTCGCTTCAGCGTGGAGTGATTCAAACAATTCAGCAGGATTCTCTCCGTCGGAGGGGTAGCAAACCGTAGCTGAAGGTATGGATTTTTGAAACAGTTCTTCAATCATCTTTTTGACAATCGCGCATCCGTAACGATCCGTATAGGGCATAACAAAAAAGTAGTAATGTTCCCAATGGACGATTGAGTCGGAAGTTCGTAACAGACTTTGGAGATTAGACTCTACCAGCGATTGCGGAATAGTTGAAAAATCGCAAAATAAAAGTGTAAAACTCTCTGAACGATTTTCATCCAGTCGATCGGATATTCCGATGTTGAGATCGATCAATGATGCAAAATTGTAAAATGAAAACATTACCCCCGCCATGTTGACTCCTCAAAAAAATGTTCGATTAGTATAGCGTTAATTGTCTCAAACTAATAATGCTTTAAATGGACTCGGGGTACACTCCCGTCAAGATGATACGTAATACACTCAAAAATAAATTTTAACGGAGTTGACTCCATATGCTTGAAGAGATAAAAAGTCTTCCACCCTTGCCGATTTCAGTAATTCGGATACAAGAGATATGTATGAATAACGACACGGATATTGAGGAACTTGCACGAGTTATCGAACATGACCCGATGCTCAGTGCCAATATCTTAAAATCAGTCAACTCACCGCTGTATGGGATGAGCAAAGAGATATCTTCTGTCCATCAGGCCATTATGTTGTTCGGGATATCAATGATTCGAGGTTTTGCCGCAGCGAGTGCAATTAAAAAGTCCGTTACCGTTGATCTGAGTTCCTATTCAGTAACTATCGATGACTTGACAAAGGTTTCAGCGCTTCAATCTGCTTTGGCAAGAGAGTGGTATCGTAATGTCGATAAAAGTATGTTGCCTTTGCTTCAGAGCAGTGCTTTTTTGATGGAGCTCGGAAAACTTGTAGCTTCGCTAAAAATAATTAGTTCTGGAAATTTGGATCACTTTTTAAAAGAGATTACCGAGGGGGAATCTTTTGAAGCCGTTGAGCGAAAGTATCTCGGTTCCAGCAGTTATGAAATTGCCGCAACAATGTTTGAGCATTGGAATTTTGAACCGGCTCTTATCGATGCTTTGAGAGAGATTTCCAATCTCTCAACACAAAACCCTTATGCGAAGGTGTTGAGAGTTATTACCCAAGCGGTTAATTTTCAGGAAATGTTTAGTGCACAAAGCTTGAGTACAGCATTGGAGAGTATTGAAGCCTTCGGGTTAAATAAAAATGCGTTTGAAGAAGCAGTTATAACGCTACAAACAGCTCAAAAAGGGTAATTTTTAAACATCATTAAATCGGTAAGTCAAAAAAGTAGGCTAAACCGTAATAGACGCTGTAGAGGCCATAAATGAGGATCGCCAATGCGGCGATGCGGTTCATAGTCTGACGAAATGCGATCTCTTTAAAAAAGGAGACCGACTGTCCTAATGCGAGGAGTGTAGGGATGGTAGCAAGCCCAAACACTCCCATAATCATCCCCCCCTCAATGATAGATGCCGAGGCAGCCGCTTTAGCGGCAAAGAAAAAGACAAATCCGCACGGAAAAAATCCGTTCATTACCCCTAATGCAAAAAAACTTCCGATGCTTTTACTTTTAATAAGGCGTGAAAAGAGGGTTTTAAAAAGAGGATTACTTGAAAACCCCCGTTCGAGTAGATGAATCAGTTTGGAGAGACCGAACATCCCTAACGCTGTGATAATCATGATGATTCCGGCAAAGATAAACAGTGCCCCGTGCATCTCCATACTTAATGCAAACAGTGATCCTATTGCACCGAAAACCATTCCAAGCATAACATAAGAGCTAACACGTCCTGTGTTGTAGGCACCATGCCGAAGCAACTGAGCACCGCGGCTCATCGAGGCATCAATTTTGGTTGAACTGTAGGCGACGATAAATCCTCCGCACATTCCGATACAGTGCCCGAAACTTCCTGCAAACGCAATTGAAATTATAAGCCACCATTCGATACCGTGCATAATAAAACCTTTTAGTCAATATCAATAGTTTAAATGATTTGTGTTACAACCGTGTTAAGACTTAACACAAATTTAACAGTTCTATGAAACAATAGCATGAAATTATTTAAAGGATTCGGGAATGAAAAAAATTCTGCTCTCCCTGATGGCATTAGTGGCGATTGCGAGTGCTGATCAGCTTGTTAAACTCAACGTAAGCGGTATGACCTGCCCTGCATGTGTGAAAAATGTAAAAGGGTCGTTGAACGAAGTGAGCGGGGTTAAAGAATCAGCCGTTTATCTTAAAGAGGGTAAAGCAGAAGTAAAAGCCTCCGACGGCACCAAAGCCGATAGCCTGTGCGATGCCGTTAAAAAAGCCGGTTATGGTTGTTCGGTAGCTAAATAAAATACTTTTGAGCATCGTGGCGGCTCATGTCGCTCACGGTTGTTAGTGCTACGTCTTCAAACATCAGCGTTTGTTCCCCCTCAAAATCCTGTTTGCAATACGCTAACACCAGTTTTGCCGCTAATACTTTATCATTATCGCTGGCATTCGCTGAGATCAGTGAATGGGGGCCGAAAAGTTCGGTATCGATATGAATAAATTTTTGATTTTTGATTTTCTCTAATATTTCATTATCTTCGGCATTGCGCCCGATGATAAATTTTGCCCCTTCGGGTAGTCGAAGCTGGCGACCGTATTTAAGGGTAGGGATGTCTTCTACGGTAAAGGTGTCATGGGCGATAAAATCGCGTATCTTGTTAGAGAACTTCTCATCGGTGAGGAGACAGCCGCCGCCGGGTGCCTCGTAATCTTTAAGGTTGAATTTTTCGGCAAGTTCCATTTGTCGTTCACGGTTGCGTCCGACAATATGTTCTAACTTTTCGCGATCCACCCACCCCTCAGTTTCAGGAATGGTAGGCGTCAGTGCCTTGGCGCTGAGGGGACGAAGAAGGAGGCCTTCGCAATTGCTTAGATTGAGTACTTTCTGCAGTGATTCGCTATTTTGACTCATTGGACGTTGACCTAACACCTCTCCGCTGATAAGAAAACTTGCCCCCCACTCTTCCATAACCCGTTTGGCAACTTCAAACATTTTAGCATGGCAGTCGATGCAGGGGTTGAAGTTTTTGCCGTAGCCGTATTTTGGAGTAAAAAGGACATCTTGAATATATTCGTCCCGGATATCGACGCTTCTAAACTCGGCACCTATCTGTTGGCACATGTTTTTCATGTGTGCAAGGCGGTCTTTGGTAGAACCGAATCCTGTATTGATATTGCAGGCGATGACTTCGATCCCCTGATCGATGATCAGTTTTGCGGCAATGGTTGAGTCGAGTCCGCCGCTGAAGAGGGCTATAGCTTTCATTTTTATTCCTAACGCAATCGGGATTTTATTCCGATTGCTACGCTAACGCTGTGTTTGCCTTGATGGCAGGTGCACGCACGATGGCGTATTTTTTTTAATTTTAATATTATCCGAGCGGTACTAATTCGCCCCGTTTAAGACGTTCAATTTTCTCACGGAATTGACGTATTAAGTACGATTTTTGATCGAATGATACTGTATTTTGGGTGGTGATTTTCTTGAGTTCACGGTTATAATGGGCAGTTAAAAATGTAATAAGTTCCTGTTTCAACCCCTCGTCTCCCTCAAAAACACGAATTCGATCATCCATCATCAGGGAACTCAGCCGAGGGTCGTTCATCTCACCTCTGAGAGCAGCTTCAAACTCTTGGGAATGATATTGAAGGAGTGAAGCATCGATAAAGTCGAGGAGAGAATCGGTAATATGGGGACGTTCTAGAAGTGTTTTGATAAAACTGAGTTCCCAAATATCATGATGAGAGAGTTGGAGCGGTTTATGGTGAGCATTTTGTGTATTACCCAGCCGGATTAGAGAGGGGGATATTCCTAATCTTGATGCAGTAAGGGGACGGTACTCTTCTTGCAGCAGCGGTGAGAGGGTTTTAAGATATCCGAGGCTTTCGTGCATGGCATTTTCTTTAGCTTTCGGGTCTTGGAGGTCATAGCCATTGATTGTTTCGGAGATTACAAATTCGATACAGGGTATCGGTCGGTGCAACAGGGTATTAAG
>NZ_JAHFAQ010000164.1:0-2958 GCF_023250475.1 Sulfuricurvum sp.
CAAACGGCAGACGGCTCAGGAGAACATGACTTTGGGATATCTCGATCAACCGCTCAACATCCGCCAAATCGAGAAGATACTCCAATACCATTTTCGTGTGAAGCGCATCACTCAGAGCATGATGGGGAACGAGCGATACCCCATGCTCTTGAAATACCCTCTCCTCCTCACGATAAATTCTCAGCTCATACCGTAAAAATTGAAGACTATACCCCTCTAAATCATCCATCAGCGATTTGGAGCATTTGAGGGTATCGATAACGCTCCCCTGCCATGCAACTCCTTCTTTTTGGAGCATCGAAAGTTCAAAAGGGGCATTGTGCGATACCAAAATAGTTTCAGGAGTATTGAGGCTTTTGAGTTTTTCGGCACTGAGGGATTGGGAAAATGAGGGAGCATCGCTCACCATCTCATTCGTGATCTGATGGATGGCAGAAGCGGCGGGAGGGATTTTTTTACCGGGATGGATTAACTCGAAATGGGTAGATTCCCTCTCAATAATCCCCAAAGCACAGATTCTATCTTTTACTTCTAGCCCGGTCGTTTCCGTATCGAGAAAAATCACGTTTTACTCACTCGGAAAAGATTTAAGCGTCGCCATTAGATTATGATAGTGTTCTAAAGTACGGAAGCTTTTCTCGAAGCGCCACCCCAATACAAACGCGATAATATCTCTCTTCAGCGATGGACTCAGCTTTTCGGCACGTCCGTAATAGGCCAGCGAGATATTTTTATTTTTGACTTTAGCCTCTTTATCGTAGATAATCGCAATGATTTGAGCGTATTTACCCTCTTTTATGGTTCCTAAATCGTCATCGCCTAGCGATAATCCCGAGAGGTTGATCGCTTTAAACTCAAACAGTGCATCAAATTCTCCGACTTTGGTATCAATCCCCAGTTTTCGGTACAGTTCCTCGAGTGATTTGAGGTTGCTTTTGCGTTCTAATTCATAGCTGGAGATTTGTGCCGTCAGGTTTTTCAGACGATCGAGTGCCGAACTCACATTTTCTCCTTCGAGTATCGCTATATTTTGATAATTTTAACCTATGTTGACTTATAATATCAAACTTTTATACTTGTGGGAATTTAATGGACTATTTACGAATTCAAGGGCCGACTAAACTTAGCGGTACCGTCACCATCTCCGGCGCAAAAAATGCCGCATTGCCACTTATTACGTTGGCACTTTTAGCACACAATCCGCTTAAAGTCACCAATATGCCTGAAGTTGCAGACATCAAAACACTCCTCAAACTTCTCCAAAATCTCGGTGCAAGCTGTACATTAGAGAATCATGTTCTCAATGTCGATACCTCCACCGTAAACCATACGATGGCAAACTACGATATCGTTAAAACGATGCGCGCTTCTATCCTCGTCCTCGGACCGCTCCTTGCCCGTTTCGGACATTGTGAAGTCTCTCTTCCGGGCGGATGCGCCATCGGTCAACGCCCAATCGACCTTCATCTTAAAGCACTAGAGCAAATGGGAGCACAGATCACGATCCATGCAGGATACGTCCATGCCGTAGCCCCTGAAGGTCTCAAAGGTGCCCATATCATCTTCGATAAAATCACCGTTACCGGTACAGCCAACATCGTTATGGCAGCGGCACTAGCTCACGGTAAAACCGTCCTTGTCAACTGTGCAAAAGAGCCCGAAGTGGTACAATTGTGTGAAATTCTCCGCGACAGCGGTATCGACATCACCGGAATCGGCACACCTGAACTTACCATCATCGGTACGGGCGGTAAAACCATCGAGATGGTTGATTTTGAAGTAATTCCCGATCGTATAGAAGCGGGAACCTATCTCTGTGCAGGTGCTATCACCAATTCTACGATTACGCTAGAACGTGTACGCCCCGATCACCTCGATGCCGTTACGGCAAAACTTGAGCAAATGGGATGCCGCGTCGAATGCACTGAAAACACAATGACGATTCATCCCGCAGCGGAACTCAAACATGTCGATATTATCACCCAAGAGTATCCGGCATTCCCGACCGATATGCAAGCACAATTCTTGGCTCTTGCTACGATTGCTAAGGGAGCCAGCACGATCGAAGAGCGTTTGTTCGAAAACCGCTTTATGCACGTCAGTGAATTGCAACGTTTGGGTGCCGAGATCAAACTCAGCGGTCATACTGCTACCGTTATCGGGCCGTGTGAACTCGTAGGTGCCGATGTTATGGCAACTGACTTACGTGCTTCGAGTGCGCTCGTACTTGCCGCTATGGCAGCCGAGGGGACAACGAATGTCCACCGTATCTACCATTTGGATCGTGGATATGAAGACTTAGAAGGAAAATTACGCCTATTAGGGGCTAAAATTGAGAGATTAAAAGAGTAACAAAATCTTAATGGAGAAAAATAGCGCGGAATACTGCGCGGTGAGCGCATCACGCTGAAGAGAACTCAGCGTTAGAGCGTAGTCAAGCGGGGCTTTTGCTCCGTTGGCGTTCAAAAAGGATCTTATAGATCCCCTTCGATCACTTTTTGAAACGTTCCGTAATAAACATTTTGCATCTCGGCAAGATCCATTTTCACATCATTCACCGCAAATACTTTTCCACCTACGCTACCGATTTTCGACCATACTAACTCGCCTACCATCGCTTCGAACGCAGCGCAGTTTTCAGGTGCGACTTCGATAATAGCGCGAGACATACTCTCCGCAAAAATATCACGAGAATCGGTTACGGAGATTGTCGCTTCTACCCCTTTATCGCTCACACACGCCATTTTTGCCAATGCTATCGCGACACCGCCGGAGCTACAGTCTTTTGCCGCGCAGAGAAGCCCTTTTTTATTCGCTTCGATCACGAGGTTCCATAACGCACGCTCTTTATCGTAATCGATAGCTGGGATGGTTCCCGCTACGACGTTGTAAAGCTCTTTCATATAAAGCGACCCGCCGAATTCCGAACGGCTTGCACCGACAAGGTACAATGCATTT
>NZ_JAHFAQ010000164.1:2968-3726 GCF_023250475.1 Sulfuricurvum sp.
TCAAGACTTTGTTTTGATCTTCGTTAACCCCTACCATCGCGATCGATGGGGTTGGGAATACCGACTTGCCGTTGGTTTCATTATAAAGCGATACGTTCCCGCCGATAACAGGGGTATTAAGTTCAGCACACGCTTCTTTGATCCCCAAACACCCTTGTCCGAACTGCCACATTACTTCAGGGTTCTCAGGGTTACCGTAGTTAAGACAGTCGGTAATCGCTTTGGGAGTCGCACCGCTCATCGCGACGTTACGACCGCTCTCGATAACCGCTGCAGCCGCTCCCGCTTTCGGGTTGATGTAGCAGTAACGGACGTTACAGTCGGCACTCATCGCCAATGCTACACCGTTCTCTTTGATACGGATAACGGAAGCATCGAGTTCGCCCCCTTTTTTGACCGTATTGGTTTGTACCATTGAATCGTATTGCTGATAAATCCGATGTTTATCAACCACTTCCATTGAGCTAATCAATTTTTCAAATGCCGCTTGGTTTTCTACCGCATCAAAATCATTCAAAGAAACTTTTGCGATATCATCCAAATATGCGGGACGAGACATAGGACGATCCAAGATCGGAGCCTCTTCGCTCACAGGATCGACAGGAACTTCCGCACATTTTTCACCGTGCCAGAAAAGCTCCATATTCCCCGTCGCCGTTACTTCACCGATTACGGCGCAGTCAAGATCCCATTTTTCAAAAATATCGATGATCGCCTGTTCTGTCCCTTTACGCGCACAAATGAGCATACGCTCTTGC
>NZ_JAHFAQ010000070.1 GCF_023250475.1 Sulfuricurvum sp.
CAAGCCAATCGGCAATATTAACACCGTTATGACGACGGCTTTGAAGCGTAAAAAATGTTAATTGATATCCTGTTTTCATAGTGCGCCCCTGTTTTGAAGATACATCATACTGGCAATCCATAAAAAGGTCATAATAAGCGATCCGCCGACGTGCAAAAAGACTCCCATCGCGGCAAGGGATAATCGTCCTTCTTGAATAGCGGTTACAATCTCGGCACTAAAGGTGCTAAAGGTGGTTAGCCCTCCTAAAAATCCGGTGATAACAAATAGTTTCCATTCCGGAGACAGTGACGTATTGGTGGCAAAAAAAGCGATTGCAATACCGATCATGTAGCCACCCAAAATATTGGCACTAAGCGTTCCAATCGGTATGGCAGGGTAAAGGGTATTAAGTTTCAGCCCGAGAAACCATCGCAACAGCGCACCGATCCCTGCACCTGATACGATAGCGGCTATGGAATACATCATATACAAACCTATCCGAAAAATTTATTTTGCACTATTATAGCTTATCCTATCAAGGCAACGATTTCATCCACGCTTAAAACTTTGCCGCTGCTGACAACCTTACCGTCGATGACGAGACCAGGGGTACTCATCACCTGATACTCCATAATCTTCAGGATATCATCCACTTTTTCGATTTGGGCGAACTTGCCGCTTTTAGCTACCGCTTGTTTTGTCGCCTCTTCAAGGGACTTGCATTTAGCGCATCCCGTACCTAAAATTTCGATTTTCATAATTAACTCCTATAAAATTGCGTTAAACAAGTAGCCGACCCCTATAATTCCCAGCGTCACCGTACCAAAGAAGATTCCGATGAGTTTGAGGCTCATAATCCGCTTGAGAATCATTGCCTCCGGTAGGGAGAGGGCGGTGATCGCCATCATAAACGAGAGTGCCGTCCCCATCAGCATCCCTTTTGACGTGAGTACTTCGATGAGCGGCATAACCCCTGCAGCGTTTGAATACATAGGCACCCCTAACAGTGTCACAATCGGGACAGCAAAGATATTATCTACTCCCGCTACGCGGACAATAAATTCGGTAGGGACATATCCATGGATAAAGGCACCGACACCGACACCTGCAAGGACGTAAATCCATGTTTTAGCGAGGATGTCTTGCGTGTATTCTTTGGCATCTTTGAGACGAATAGTAAAGGGGATTTGTTGTTCATTAGCCGTGATCTCTCCGCAAATCGGTTTTACCTCGATGAGAATCTCTTTTTCCAACCCCATTCTTCCGATGATGATACCGCCCATGATGGCTACCATCAAACCAAATCCGATGTACAAGAGCGCCACTTTCCATCCGAACATGGAAAGCAACATCGCAATCGCAATTTCATTATTCAGCGGTGCCGAAATGAGATAGCTAAATGTCACTCCTAGCGGTATTCGTGCTTGTAAAAACCCCAAGAAAAGGGGAATAGCCGAACAGGAGCAAAACGGGGTAATGATCCCAAACAGTGCGGCGAGGACATTGCCTGTATATTCATGTTTTTTGCTTAAATATGCACGTACCTTTTCAGTCGAAAAGTATGAGCGTAAAAGGGTAATAGCGAATATAATTGTGGCGAGTAAAAAGAGTATTTTTACCGTATCGTAGATAAAAAAGTTGAGGGCATCAGAGAGTTTTTCTCCATGCGGCATTTTTAGCCATTCGTAAACGAAGACGTTGACGCTTTCCTGCCACATCAGTCGCACAGCTCCGATTTGATGATTGGGAGGAGGGTTTCTTCAATCAGAGCAAGTGTTTTTGCATACTCTTCCACCTCTTTGCCGCTTGGGTCTTCGAAAGCAACATGGATCGTTTTGACCGCTTTAGGGAACATCGGACAGGTCTCGTGCGCATGATCGCAGACGGTTACGACGAGATCGAACGGGGTATCGATAACGGTATCGATCACTTTGGAGTGGTACTCTTCTCTCCAGTATCCTTTCTCTTCGAGAAGCGCTTGCGCATGTGGGTTTACTTTTCCGCTGGCTTTTACGCCGGAGCTTTGGGCAAATACGCAATCTCCCATTTTGGCATTGATAAGGGCTTCGCCCATGATAGAGCGGCAGCTGTTGCCTGTACAGAGGATAAGGACATTTTTCATAATTTACAATCTCCAGTTTCAGATAATTTTTGTAATGGGGGAAGTTCAATTCTCAAACAGCGGATTTCAGCCAACGCTTCGCTTCGGAATCGGTCGAGCGGATTTCGGATGGAGTAATAAGCCCATGTGCCGCAACGATCCACCCGTACAAAACCTCCCTCTTTGAGGATTTTAAGGTGACGTGATAACCGTGATTGGATCATCCCGAAACTCTCCTGGAGATCACAGACGCAGAGTGCGCCGTGCTGATCCAAAAAAGCGAGAAGTTTGATGCGGGTTTCATCATTCAGCGCCGATACGGTTTCCAAAAAAACATCCATGAAATACCTCCGATGTATGACAGTGTAACAAAATAAAAATAATATATCAAGATATATTGATATTATGATACAATTTTATATTAAGTCATTCCGTACTCGATACGGAATCTAGTTTAGCATGACATATAAGGAATGAATATGATTTTAGCGGCTTTGCTCTTTTTAGTGACCTTAGTATTTATTATTTGGCAACCGAAAGGATTACAGATCGGCACCACGGCGGTAGTGGGTGCTGTTGCGGCGGTGATTCTAGGCGTCGTGAGTCTAGAGGATGTATGGACGGTGACATCGATCGTGTGGGATGCGACACTCGCCTTTATCGGTATTATTATCCTTTCGATGGTCCTTGATGAGATAGGATTCTTCGAATGGGCTGCGCTCAAGATGGCTCGTCTTTCCCGTGGAAACGGGAATCTCATGTTTGTCTATATGATGATTTTGGGAGCACTTGTAGCGGCATTTTTTGCTAACGACGGGGCGGCACTAATCCTTACCCCGATCATTTTGGCAAAGATGAAATATCTTAAACTCAATCCCGTCGCGATGTTTGCATTTTTAATGGCGGGGGGATTTATCGGCGACAGTGCCAGTAATCCGCTTGTAATTTCTAACCTTACCAACATCGTAACGGCGGGATATTTTAATCTCGGATTTTGGGAATACTCACGAACGATGTTCCTTCCGAATCTCCTCAGCATTATCGCCTCTATCGTCGTGTTATGGCTCTTTTTTCGCAAAGACATCCCGAAGCATATCGATGTCGAAAACCTTGCCACTCCTGAGTCGGCGATTAAAAATATGACGATGTTCCGCCTCAGCTGGTGGTTTTTGGGATTACTAATGATAGGGTATTTCATCGGGGATGCGTATCATCTCCCCGTCTCTGTATTTGCACTCGGCGGAGCATTGGTATTTTTAGCGATTGCAACCTACTTTAAAGCGACGAAACCGATAATGACGATCAAAGCGGCACCGTGGCAGGTGGTGTGGTTCAGCATCGGCCTCTACGTTGTCGTTTACGGTCTAAAAAACGGCGGGTTGACCACGTATCTCGCAGGGGTGATTATGGAGCTTCAGAGTATGGGGAATGTCTATGCCGTGATTGGAACAGGTTTTCTCTCCGCCATCCTCAGCTCGGTGATGAACAACATGCCGACCGTTATGATTATGGACATCTCGATTGAGCAAGCGGGGAACAGCGCATTGGCGTATGCCAACATCATCGGATGTAACCTCGGACCTAAAATGACCCCGATCGGATCACTTGCTACGCTTCTTTGGCTTCATGTTTTGGCGCAAAAAGGGGTCAAAATCGGATGGGGCGAATATATGAAAGTAGGGTTGATTGTCACACCACCGGTGTTGTTAGCGGCATTGATAGGGCTTCTTTAGTCTATTTCAAATGTGGGATGCGCATTTGCACCATATGCAGCAAAACAAAATGAATTGATGAGTCAAAAGAGTATTAAAAAACTATGTTGATGGTTAAGAGTGAATAGAGAGAAATTTAAATGTGGTGACCCCAACGAGATTCGAACTCGTATGGCCAGAATGAAAATCTGGAATCCTAACCATTAGATGATGGGGCCGTATTGAAAAGATCAGGTGAACCTGAGCCGAAATTATACAAATCTATTGCTGAAAAAAAGCTAAATTTGAATAAGAGTTTCCCGCAGAACGGGAAGAGGGGAGATTAGCTATTGTAAAAAGAGCGAAGAGCACGGATAATAACCGCATTTTTTGAGATGCTTTCAGCTTTTGCATTGTCATCAACCAATTCATATACATCTAACGGTAAAGAGATAGAGAATGTTTTAGTTTCAATTTTTTTACGTTTAGCCACTAAGCTGGTAATGTTTTGAAGCATCTCAAGAATTTTCTTTGTATCGATCGGTTTTTGGATGAAGCTGTTTACACCCACTTCGATAGATTCTGAGATTTTTTGAATATCATTGCTTGCAGAGATCACAATAATGATTTGAGAAGGATTGATTGAACGGATACGGCGTGCCAGTTCAATACCGTCGATTTCAGGCATGATAATATCAACAAAGATGATGTCCGGGTTGATTTTTTCATACATGCGTAATGCTTCCGCACCGTTATATGCAGAGGTTACTTCTGCAAAGAAGTTTTTAAACGTTGAGCTTAAAAGGTCATTGGCGACAACTTCGTCTTCGACGACCATTGCCGTGAGCTTTTTAGTTTGTTCCGTAAGCTGGATTAAATCGACGTTAGATGACATGAACTATCCTTTTTGATTTCAGCGACATGTTAAAAAATGTCGCTGTGGTTAATTGTTGTAATTATAGATAATATTTTTTAGCATTACCTTAAAAAAACAAATTTTGTGATTATTATTAACTTAATACTGTTTAAATTGTTCAAGCCATTGAATATTGGATTCATTGGTTTTTTCTTGCTGTCGCAGAATTGAATTAATAATACTAAGCAGCGTTTGACGATCCATGAATTGTAATAATTCGGGATTAATGTGTGTAGGTTTGATCTCACCGTAACGGTTGAGGAGATTTTCGATATCGGCGATAAGTTGTTCTTTTGTAGATTCCATTGCGAAAGTTTAACTGAATTCAACTGAAATAACATTTGGTTAACATAATATATATTATATTTAAAATATCTCATATACAGAAAGCCGTATGAATTCATCATCCGGCTATGCTTCCAAAAAATAAGTAATCAATTCAGGATGTTCAGCGTAATCAATAAGAATCGATTTGACACGATCCTGCCATGCATTTTGGAATGATTTTTCAATTTCAAAATTTGCTTTGTCTGATAGTATCATCCCTAGCCACTCTTGCATCCTATGATCACCCGCCACGATTTTTGGATTATAGGCAAGATGTACCCGTTTACCGGTATCGATACGTTCTAAGGCGATTTCCCCTTTTATATCGGATCCGTACTTCAGTAATCCGCGTCGATCATATTGTCCACCCAATCCGTGAAATCCGCCGGTTTCCGTGGCACCGGTAATCAATGAGGCTATGTTGGCCATTACCCCTACTACCCCCTCCCCTAAATTGCCTTGCATAGAGACACGAATTCCACCCCGGAGAGGGATACCCTCCGGATATAAAAGAGCCAGCCCTTTTGTCATCATTAAATAGACTCCTGCAACCGTTGGACAGGAATGTCCGGCAAGTTTGACGGCATCTGCGTAGGTATATATCAATATACCTTCACTTGCCGCCCCCAGAACTTCTGCTAAAGGGTCATACATTGTGATCGGAGGGACAGTATTAAAAAAAGATGGAGTATTCATTCGAAAGTTTCCTTCTATTCGGTGTGATATTTTAAGTCAAATATATTGTACATTTTTACAGAGATGTTTACTTTGACCTATATCAATAGGCATTTGCACTCATTTAGCTAATATGGTTTCAACTTTTATACATGGAGTGAAAATGAAAAAGATCGTCATACTTATCCTTCCATTGATTTTTACGGCTGGAACCCTTTGGGCGAATGAGCCGATATTAACCGATGAAACAAAAGCGTTGCTCAAAGAAGCAAAAATGCAAGTAGAATCTGTCGAACCGCAAAAGCTTAAATCACTGATGGCAGATGAAAAAGTGATATTACTGGATGTAAGAGATCCTGATGAATGGGAGAAAAGCACCATACAATATGACCGCCAAGTCAAAATTTCACGGGGATTTTTGGAAATCAAATATCCGAAATTAATACTTGATAAATATACCAAAGAGGATACGTTTGTCGTCTATTGCGGACTGGAACCACGATCGGTATTTGCAGCTCAACGGCTTCAACAATTAGGATTTAAACATGTTATGTATCTTGAAGGAGGATTAAAAAAATTTAATCCTTGAGGGTTATGAGGTTCAAACTTCCCAGTATTTTTTACTGACGAGCAGCTTTTTAATTTCGGGGGCGATCTCTTGGTCGCTTACTCCGACACTCCAAAGTTTTTTACTTATTTGACGTATCGCATCATTGAAATTATCTTTCATCAGAGTTATGGAGTCTGTAGTAGAAAAGCATCGGATAAACAGTTCTTTTTCTACCATAAAGCGATCTTCTTCACGAATATTCTCTAGGGTATCCATTGCGTAGAAGGCAATGGTTGATCCGTTCTTCAATGTTTCCAAAAGACATAATGCAATAAACTCTATGGAATAGCGGTTTAGTATCTGTGTGGAAAACGATTCAAAGGTATCAAGGCCACTTTGTTCATACTCATAGATGATAAGATCTAACACCGATCTGACATGTTCCAGCGGTACCATCTCAAAAAGTTCTCTTCCAACGCTGAGTCCGGCAGAGTGTTCGGCACCGAGATAGATTCTAGATCCTTTATCGGCATTGCCAAAATTATTGGTGCGTAGTCCGATGAGCCCAATATCGCAATGCTGATGCCTACCGCATCCTTTAGCACATCCTGAAATCCCTATTTGAATACGATGTTCATTTATTTTCTCCAAGGGGAGCATTTGTGCATCGTCTTTGATATTCCAAAAGGAGTAAGGGCAATAATGGCTTCCCGCGCACGCTACGACGGTTTGACTTTTTTTGAGATGTTCAAAGGGTGCGGAAGGTTGAGATAGTCCAAGTAGATAAATATTATGATCCGTACTCAAGCGGACGTGTGCCGAATGTGTTTCGGCAAAATCCGCAATGGCAATTAACTCTTCAACATCGATACGTCCGAAATTGCTTTCGTAACAAAAAGCATAACTTCCGTCTTTTAGCTGTTGATAGCGGGAAAATAATTCTTTTTCCAAAACCAAATCACCCGCATTTTGCCAGGAATGTTGATACTCATGTGCGACATATTCTAAAAATGTTTCCATACCGATCTCTTCAAGCAGATAAAAAAGACGTGTCCGCGAGCGGGCGAAACGTGAGCCGTGCTTGTTGAATGCTTCGATGAATGCTTTGAAAAAAGATACAACCTCCTCGGGAAGTAAAAAGATATCACTGCTGCGCGCAATCTCCGTGTTTTTCCCACCCATGTAGACGTTAAATCCGAATATCTCTTCTTTCTTTGCCAATGCAAAATAAAGATCATTGGCAAAAAATGAGGACACGTTTGCACCGTTGCCCGAAATTCCTGTTGATATTCTACGAGGCAGCATACCGACGAGATGGGGAGTTTTAAGAAAATAGTCTTGCATCTGCATAATGAGCGGATAAGTCTCAATAACACTTGTCGATCCTACTCCGTCATATACATCGGTAACAATGTTGCGCACATTGTCACCGAACGTTTGCCATGTAGAGATTCCGAGGAGATTGATTTGTTTAAAAATATTGAGTACATTTTCACTGTTCAGACCATGTAACTGCATACCGGCGCGTGCGGTAAGAATGACTTCCAATGAATTTTGCTTTACAATCTCGGCAATTGCACGCAGTTGAACTGCATTAATCCGCCCTGCGGTTATACGTAAACGAAGGGTATACTCTTCTTCCTCGATAGGAACGTTAAAAATACCGAAATCTTGCAAATAAAATCCATCTCCTTCACTGATACCGTTGAAGTCCAACGTCTCTATTTGAGGATAGTATTGGAAAGGAGAGAGTGCCGCTTTGTGCCGTTCACGCTTATTTAATTTTTTTTCAATTATTTCCATAGAGCTCTCCACCCGGTTAAGTAAAAATTATTGTAGTAGCTTGTTGAAAAAAAATCATGATATATATCAAGAAAAACTCTAATCATAAGTATTCGGAAGGTTCATGAAAATAAAATCCCTGCGAATAATCGATACCGATCTCTTTTACAATCTCATAGACTTCTTTTGAGTGAACATATTCGGCGATCGTTTTAATCCCGAGCCTTTTGGCAAAGGCGACTATCGTCTCTACAATAATGCGGTTGTTGCTGTCTTTATCGATATTTTTGATCAGAGAAGCATCGATTTTAAGAAAATCGACTTGAAGATTGAGAAGATACGCAAAATTTGAATATCCGCTGCCGAAATCGTCAATGGCAACTCGCCCTCCCCTTTGTTTGATCTGCTTAATAAACTCTTGTACCTCTTCGAAGTTTTCAAACCCTTCGGATTCAAGAATTTCAAAGATCACCCTCTTCGCAATATCTTTCTGTTCCAGCTTTTGAAGGATAAAGGTAACGGTTTTCGGATCCAGGATATCTTCAACTGAAAGGTTTATTGAAAAATCATAACGATTGTTTTGAAACATCAAAAAAGTTTTTTCAATCATAATACGGGTCAGATGAGGGTAAAGTTTGGCTTTTTTCGCAACGTCCAAGAAGAAAAACGGGGAAATGATTTTCTCTTCGGAATCTTTCAATCGGATAAGACATTCATACTTGGTCGGAATGATTTGAGTATGACTGTTATCAAAGGTTCCCACCGTTGAATTTTCGATAATTCCCTGACAAAACGGCACTATTCTATCTGCAGCGATTGCCTCCTTTATTTTGCCGATAAATTCAATATTATGGGCGATCTCATTTTTGATTTTATTCGTATCATTCAGAATAATAAACTCTTTATCGTTTTGTTTGGCGTGGCGCAACGCCATATCCGAATCGATGAGAAGTTGAGACGCTGCCGTATGTTCTTTCACGTCTCTTATAGGATCGATAACGGCTCCTATCGTTGCTTTGATGATAACTGCCGTATCCTTTATATAAAAAGGGGTAGATTCAATGTGGGCGTGCAGTGAGACAATAATTTCTTCATACGGTTTGTCATTAAAACATGCTTCATCGCACAGCAGCGCAAATTCATCTGCATAAATACGATACAGTTTAAACCCTAATGCGGGCATACTGCTGGTTGAGATGCGCTGTTGCATCCCTTTTAAAACGCCGTCTCCTATTTCGGTACCGTAAAAATCATTTATTTCACTAAAACGATCAATATTAATTAGTATTAGAATGGGGTTGATTATTAGTCCTAAGTCGTCTAAAAGTTTTGTCCGATTGGGAAGCTGTGTCAGAGAATCGGTGTAGAGCTGCTGAATGAGCTGCTCTTTTTGAAGGATAAGTTGTGTGATATCGTGCCTTGTCGCAACGAATTCTACAATATTTCCCTCTTCATCCAAAATAGGGGTAATTGTTGAATCCGTATAATAGGGAACTCCGTTTTTATTAAAATTTTTGATAACCCCAGACCAAACATTTTTATCAAGAATCGTTTTCCACATCGACTCATACACATGTGCCGGTGTATCCGTATCTTTGAGGATACGATGATTGTTTCCTATCAACTCTTCACGCGAATAGCCCGTAGCCAAACAGAATTGATCGTTGACATATACAATATTTCCCTCTACATCGGTGATAGAGAGGAGATTGCTGGCATCAACCGCTTTTTTATAGCTCTTCAAAAATGCAAAAGACTGCCCGATTTTTTGAGCCATATCATTAAAGGCATGGGAAACATCCGCCATTTCATCATCCGTTTTTATCGGAACACGCACTCTGTATTTTCCGGCCGAGATTAAATGTGCGGCTCCTACCAGCTCGTCAAGAACCCCCATAAAAGCGAGATAAAATCCGATTGTGAAATAAATAAGCAATACTAACACCATAAAAACGATGATCTCGCCAAAAATCATCTCTCGTTTTAGATTAGCCAGTCTCTCATCAAGATGAGATTGCAGTGTATTTAAAAGAGTATTGTAGGCTTTGAAATAGGTTTCTATCGTCTGCGTCATATCCTGAAAATAATCCTTGGAATTTATTTTCCAATGATCCGTATTTAAGATTTGCGAGGTAAAAACAGTTGAGAAATTTTCGCAATCATTTTCTATCTCTGCAACAGAGGGAGATATGGTATCGCACATTTCAGGATGACGTTCGCACACAATGGCACTATCATGGACAATACTGTCCAAATGGGAACGAATCTTCCCGTACAAAATGGTAGCTTCTTGCTGTTCATCAAAGGACATCGACTGCTTTAAAAGAATCCGTGTTCCGATGGCTCTCCCCTGCCCCGTGTATTCGACAAGCATCGGGATATGTTCACTAAGGATTTTCACAAGATGATAAATGGTTAAATCAGCGTCATTAATCGTATACGAGACATCTCCGGTATGCTGCATCAAAAGAAGTGTTTTGCCGATCAGATCTGTATGGAGACGATAGTTTTCGAGTGCGGATCTTTTCCAGAGTTTGCTTCGCAGCAGCGCCCATTGTGTTTTGATATCTCTCCACTCTTCATTAATGGACGGGGTGGGTGCGGGATTGGCATCTATGGCGGCTATTGCCGATTCAATATGTTTGAAATTGTCTTCTATTTTGGCTTTGTAGGTACTATCCCCTTGCTGCAGGGCAACCGTCATTCCTCTCTCAAGCGGAACATATTCTAAAAATAGTCTTACCTTTTGTTGATAGACAAGCCCTTCTTGGAGTTTTTTAATCGAACGTGATTCACTTTCTACATGCTCATATCCTAGATATAAAAATAGGAGAAAAGGGAGAAAAAATACCGCAGTAGCCAACGCAAGTTTTTTTGGATATTTCATACTACTCATCACAATAACCGCAGGAGAAAAAAGATTTATCAAACGCATTAAGCCTCCTTAAAAGTAATACCGTTCACCCACCGGTACGGTAAAAAGCACGTGAAGAGACTTCAACATTGTCGATTCCCCAAAGATTTTTTTCGGGCTTGTTAAAGACGACGTCCGCTAAAATTTCGGCTGCTTTGGTACTATTGCCTTCCCGTATCGCCTCTTTAATGCTTTTGGCCCCTTCAAAATACAAACATCCGATTAAATCCCCTTCTGCCGTAAGTCTAAGACGGTCACATGTTGCACAAAAATCATGACGATGAGGTTCAATCGTTCCGAAGCGGTATCCATCCGGTGTTTCATATAGATCTGCCGGTCCGTTCACCTCTTTATCAATCGGAATAAACGGATACGATTTGCCTAATATGGCAATAATTTCATCGCTTCGAAGCCCTTGCAACGCATTGCTTGCATGGGAGTTTTCCATGTATTCAATGTAGCGTATTTGTGCACCGATCCCTTTTGCATATTCAAATAAAGAGACAATTTCATGATCGTTAATACCGCGCAAAATAACACTGTTGAGTTTAATAGAGAGTCCGGCAGCTACTGCGGCGTTGATTCCTGTGAGTACTTGTTCTAAAACATCTTTTTGTACGATATAATTGAGTGTATCTTGATTGAGCGAATCAAGAGAAATATTAACACGTCGCAATCCGGCCTTTTTAAGTTTTGCCGCTTGTGCGGGGAGTAAAAAACCGTTCGTCGTCAACCCGATGTCAACGCTAGGTGCGTAAGTATGGA
>NZ_JAHFAQ010000165.1 GCF_023250475.1 Sulfuricurvum sp.
CTCCTCGAAGCCGATGCAACCGATCCGATCACAATCTCTATCGCCCTCTCCTCCATCGAGGGGATCGCTGAACAGGTTGTTAAAAAAGACTTAGCCGGGAGCCTCTCGGGACTCTGGTCTCAAAAGAAGCCGTTTGATGTACGGGTACACCGCCTCTATAATCCCAACGGAATCAATCAGTACAACGTCATCCCCGGCCTTATGGGGACAGTCATGACGATGACGCTGACCATGATGACGGCACTTGCCATTACCCGCGAGCGGGAACACGGAACCATGGAGAATCTCCTTGCCACCCCCGCCCGCCCATTGGAGATTATGACAGGCAAAATCATCCCCTATGTCTTTATCGGGCTGATCCAGGCTTCGCTGATTCTTTTTGCTTCCCATTTTGTATTCGGTGTCCCTTTTAACGGCTCAATTACCTTAGCCTATGGAGTTGCCCTCCTTTTTATTGTGGTCAATCTCACCATCGGTATCACTATCTCCTCTTTGGCGCAGAATATGCTGCAGGCATTGCAACTCACAATATTCTATTTCCTCCCCAGCATTCTCCTCTCCGGATTTATGTTCCCTTTCTCAGGGATGCCCTCATGGGCTCAGCATATAGGTGAAATACTCCCCCTCACCTATTTTAATCGGCTTATCCGCGGTATTGTTCTCAAAGACAACGATCTCTCGATGCTGTGGCCCAATATTTGGCCGCTGATGCTGATCGGTCTTATTATGATGACGCTGGCGGTGAAGTTTTACAAAAAGACCCTCGATTAGCGGGTATAATTCATCTTTATTTTTAACAGAAACGATATACATGAGCAAACTTTTTTTACCCTTTTTCTTTTTTTTTCAACTTGTCACGTTTGCCGGAACCGACGTCATCTATGACATTCGCGGATATTCTCCCCTTTTGGATGCGAACCTAACCGGTTTTTTAGATAAATGGCGTATCAATACGATCACACCTGTCCAAACCGGACACTATAAAAACGTCATCGTCAACGGCGACCCTTCCCGCAAAAACATTGCCCTTACTTTCGATGATGCACCCGATGAAAACAACACCCGCAAACTCCTCGATATTCTCCACTCCCATCATGTCAAAGCCGCCTTTTTCATGATCGGCGGAACCATGAAGGATAGTAACGTCTCGGTAGTGCAGCGAACGAATGAGGAGGGGCACCTTGTCCTTAACCATACCTTCAACCATCCGCGCCTCAGCGACCTCAATGAGAGTGCAATCACTTACCAAATCGATCAAGCGGCAACCCGTATAGAGGCCATTACCGGACACTATCCCCTCCTTTATCGGCCACCCTACGGCTCGATTAATCCGCTCGTCGTCGATTGCGCAAACGCACAAGGGATGACAACGTTGCTGTGGTCCCTTGATTCGCTCGACTGGACACTTAAAGATCCCGATGCCGTCGTAGAGAATGTACTCTCCAACATCCGTAACGGCGATATCATACTGATGCACCGCAATCCGACCAGTGTGGCATCGCTTGAAAGAGTGATCGATAAACTGCGCGAAATGGGCTATACGTTTCTACGGCTTGATGAATTGCTGGGGATTAAAGCTTATCGGTAAAATCACGCTATAATTACATAATCATTTGCGTTTTCGGTCTACGCTTACGTTTTCTTCACCGACCGCTTATCCCCCCTCTTGAATGAGGCCTATGTACCCAAGGACTTTTTATGTCATCGACACCAATCAAACGCCAAAACCACCGTATCCATCCGTGTAACCGACCGCGCAAAAATGAACTCATCCATTTTTTAATTGAGCGCAATGCCGGAAAAAGCATTCTCGTTGTCACCTCCACCGATGCCGGAGAGCTTCCCACTATTTTTGCCGGAAAAAACATTACCGTTTTAAGTGATGCCGAACTGGCACAAACCCCTGATCTGCGATGCGAAGTTCTTATCAGCTATGATCTTCCGGATAAAGCAATTGTCTATATGTCACGATATGCGCGAGCCAGCGAATATGCTCTCATTACTCTCGATGAAGAGGATCAAAAACGGCTCTATCCGATCGAACTTCTCAACGGACGAACCATCACGCAAGAGGTGGTAAAAGGGTTCGAACCCGATTTCGGAATCGCCGTAGACAATCAGCAAAAAGCCGAAGCAAAGGCACGTCGCGACGAGCGGGAGGCCCGTGATGCGAGTGATCCGAGAAATCGTGACAAAAAGCCGATTCGCGACACCCATCCTGAGCGCGCTCGTGATGATGCACGCGGCGACAAACGCCCTCCACGCAATGAAGGGGATGGTTTTATGGCAAAAAAACAACACGGCAGCAAACCCCGCTTTGTCGGAAAAGATGAGAGCGGAAAGCCGATCTTTGAAGGCAAAACACGCGAACGTAACCACTACATCGACGGAACACCGCGCTCAGATGCGGAAAAAGCTACCAGAACCCCTTACAGCAGCAAACCGAAATTCTTCGGGGACAAAGAAAAAAGTTCTGATGAGAAAAAACCTTATGGTGATAAGAAACCTTATGGAGACAAAAAGCCTTACGGTGACAAACCTGCCTTCGGCGAGAAGAAACCTTACGGCGACAAACCTGCCTTCGGCGAGAAGAAACCTTACGGAGATAAAAAACCGTTCGGGGACAAGAAGCCTTACGGCGACAAACCTGCCTTCGGTGAGAAAAAACCTTACGGAGATAAAAAACCTTACGGAGATAAAAAGCCGTTCGGCGACAAGAAGCCTTACCAAGATCGGAAACCCTCAGAAGCACCTGCTGCTGCGAAACGTCCCCCTCGCCGTATTGATGTGAAATCATTCAAATCGCCTAAAGAGAGCGAATAATCTCTTCTAAATCGATGTCCTTAATGGACTATTAACACTACCTCCAATACAATACGACCACTACAATCCAATAGGAGAGAACAGTGGCAGGTATTTCTACTAAAGGGAGCTATGGCCTTGCCGCCATGTATGAGTTAGCGCTCCATTACGGTCAAGGGCATCTTCAAATCCGCGATATCGCCGAAAAAGCCAATATTCCCCAAAATTATCTGGAACAAATTCTCGCTACGTTGCGCAAAGAGGGGCTGATTCAAAGCATACGGGGGGCAGGCGGAGGCTATTTGCTCGCGAAAGCTCCGAATGCGATTGCAGTGTTTGAAATTTTAGTGGCGCTGGAAGGGGAGTTATGTAACCCTACGGATGAGCGGTTACAACCGATTTTACATCTCTACTGGAATCGGATTCGAGAGGATATGAAAAGTGTTTTTCATGAAACACTCCAAGATCTCGTCGATCAGGGCAATGCCCTCGATCAACAATCGATGTACTTTATTTAACGTCCACTTGCTGCAGTTGATACTGCGGCAGCTTTCCATGGAGGTTAACAACATCTCCAAAGACAATGACCGCAGGACCTTCCAATGTTTTTGCCGCTTTTGTTAAATCGGCCAACGTTGTCACAACACTCTGCTGCTCCGGACGGGAAGCATTTGCGATGATTGCTACCGGAAGATTTTTGGATACCCCTGCCGCCAACGCGGCTTTACGAATGGTATTTGCCAAACTGAGCCCCATCAACACAACCGTAGTATGATTCTTCAGTTTAAGCAACGGTAGCCAGTCGGTGTTGAATTTTCCCTCTTTCAGATGCGCCGATACGACGGAAAAACTTGCCGCATACCCTCGTGCGGTCGGAGGGATTCCCGCACAAGCAGGTCCGCTGACA
>NZ_JAHFAQ010000071.1 GCF_023250475.1 Sulfuricurvum sp.
AAATCGTGCATTAACCAGTAAATTGTCGATCACTTTTTCCATACGGCGTGACCCTTCCACAATGGTTTGCACCATCGCCTCTTTATCCTTTTGCGCAAGGGTGAACTGTGGATTGGATAAATTGCTGGCGGCTCCCCGTATCAGGGTCAAAGGGGTTCGCAATTCGTGAGATAGAAGATCGATCAAACTCTTTTGCATCGTTTCAACTACCCTGTTTTCTTTAAATCCATTCGTTATCAGACCCAGTATCGGTCCGGTCATAAAAGTAGTGACTAATGCCATGATAACAAACATTGTAAAGAGTTCGGTAGAGAGTATTCCCATCTCAAAGCCGATATTCAATACGACAAGCTCCATCAACCCGCGCGTGTTCATTAAAATCCCCAACGCGAAGGAATCGCGCCAATTGAATCCCATAAATTTTGCGGCTAATGAACTTCCCAACAATTTTCCGGTGACGGCAACGATGATGATAAGTCCGCAGACAAGCCATCCGTCACTCGTATTGAGCAGTCCAATCTCCGTTCGAAGTCCCGTAAGGGCGAAAAAGAGAGGGAGTAATACGAGAAGGCTAACATATTCCAAGCGAGGAGCAATGAGCTCTTTGAGACGGGAAGTTGCCGAGGATGGCATCATCGCCCCCGCCATAAAAGCACCGAAAAGGGCGTGAATACCGATCGATTCGGTGATCAGTGAAGAGATGAGGAGTAAGACCACGATGGCTGACATAGCGTTCATACTAAGACGTTCATTCTGCGTACGACCTATTTTAGTGAGAAGGGGTCGAGCACCATAGAACATAATGACAACATACAGTGCGATAAAGAGCAATAGAAACAACGATGATCCCAGTGTTCCTGAAATAGAGAGGGCAATAATGAGGGCAAGGATATACCACGCCGTGATATCATCCGTTGCGGCGCAGGTAATCGCCATTGCACCGTAACTGGTATCCGTGAGATTTTTCTCTTTGATGATTCGGGCTAGGACGGGAAATGCGGTAATACTCATAGCAATACCGATAAAGAGGGCAAAGGGCATGAATGAGATATTGTGCGGAGCAAACAGCGGATAGAGCCAGTATGACAAGACTACTCCCAAAAAGAAAGGGAAGATAATACTGGCGTGGCTGATAAATACCGACGCGCTGGACTGTTTTTTGATTTTCTCAAAATCCAGTTCCATGCCGACAACAAACATAAAAAATATCAGACCGAGCTGACTGATGAGACTGAGATTGCTCAAGGACTCTTTGGGGAATAATAGAATAGAAAACTCAGGGAAAAATAACCCTAACAAAGATGGGCCAAGGATAATCCCCGCAATAATTTCTCCCACAACGGACGGCTGAGCGACAAAGGAGACTAAGAAACCGAATAGACGGGTGGCTACCATAATCACAATAATTTGAATAAGTAAAAGAGCTAAAGGATGGTGGAGTTGCTTCAGGAAATTTTCGATCAAACCGGAGTTTAATACTGTATGGGGCAAAGCGCTATACAAGAGAGTAGCACTTTCGAGAGTACTTCCTTCATGAAGAACATAAGCAATTCCACTACCGAAGAAAACGATAATGGCGATATATAAAAGGAGTGTATTTTTCATGCCGAAAGTGTAGCTCAGATCGTGTCAGGAAAGTATCAATATTTACGAATTAAATCTTCGCTCGACGAGCAACCCCGATCAATTTTTCATGAGGGAAGTTGTAAAAGCTGACAAAACTCGGTGACAAATCTTTGATCAACGAGTACATTTTCCAGAATATATTGTCGGATACAATCTCTTCATCTCCGTAAAAAATAGAGCGTTCGTTGATATTGCGCTCTCGAAGAAGCTTCTCTACATTAAGTTTTTCCATGTATCCCGGCCGTATAACCAAAAGATCAAGGGCTTCCCCCAGAGGTGTAAGATGCGTGGTTATCCCGTGAGGCTCATGTGTCGTTTTGATGATAACGATAATATTGTAATCGTAAATAATTCCGTTTTGAAACATCGTTTTAGCAATATAGGCAGGAATCGCTTCCGCATTTCGGGCAAAGAAAAGGGCAGTTCCGTCCACATGATCTCCCGATCGATACCGTTTGGAATATTCCTCTAAAAAATCATCTTTATCCACCGGAACCAAAGAGGCATACAGCCGCTTTTGTCCTTGGGTATAAAGGACGATGATAAATAACGGAACCGAAGCGATAATCAGGGACCAGTATCCGCCATGCGGGATCTTCATCCAACTGGAGACAAAAAAGGCAATACTCATTGTCCCCGTAACGATGGCAATGCTCATTTTGAAATACTCTTTTTTTACCATGAAGATCATACTCATCAAAATACCCGTGATACTCATCGCACCCGCAACCGAAAGGCCGTATGCCGCCGCGAGTTTGGCCGATTCGCCGAAATCAAAAAGTATCGCAATGACACAAACAAATAAGAACCAGTTCACCGAACCGACATAAATCTGACTGCGAAGTTCATCCGAGGTGTATTCAACATTAAAATGGGTGAAAATTCGGGTCGTCATAGCCTGATACAATACCGAAAATATCCCGCTTATCATAGCCTGCGATGCGATAACGGTTGCCATCACGGCCAACAAAAGCAGTGGAACATACAGGGATGGGACAAGGGTATGAAACATCTCAAAAAACGGACTTTTGAGGGCCTCAGGATGGGAGAGGAGAAAAGCCCCTTGCCCGTAATAACACAATATTAATGCGGCGGAAGCAAAAAGCCACCCCTTCAGAATCGGAAGCCGACCGAGGTGTCCCATATCGGCATACAACGCTTCCCCCCCCGTAGCGCACAACAAAACATCGGCTAAAATAACAAATGCGATAAACGGGTGCTGAACAATAAATTCAAATGCATACAGCGGGGAAATAGCACGGAGAACTTCCGGATTTTGAAGGATAAAATATCCTCCCACGATCCCGATGACAAAAAACCAAAGAACCATAATAGGGCCGAAGGCACTGGCAACTTTTTCGACTCCGTTTTTCTGGACGGCAAAGAGGGCAAACGCAATCCCTGCCGCAATAATGAGCAGGATCATCTTTGGGGTCTCTTCATATCCGGGAATCAACATAATCCCCTCAACGGCACTGAGAATACTGATTGCGGGAGTGATAACCCCATCCCCGATCATCAAGGATATCCCAACAAATCCAAGGGCGGTGACAATAGCCGCTAAACGGGCTCCTTTAAGATAAGGAAGAAGCAGCTGCACCAGCACAACCGTTCCCCCTTCGCCCCGCTTGGATAAGCTGGTTGCCAGCCAAGCGTACTGTACCGTAACAAGCATCGTCAATGTCCACACGATCATCGAAAGTATCTGAAAAATTGTCTCTTTGGTAGGTTGAACAAGAAGCAGGATAACGGCAAACGTATAAATAGGGCTGGTTCCGATATCGCCATACACGACCCCCAGCGATTTGATCACCATCATCTCACTTTTGATCCGTTCTTTAAATGTCATTCAAATCCTTGAAAATAAAAGCTATATTTTATTATAAGTTTAATCTTATAAGCTTCACATCAAAGATACATAAAGAAAATATCAAAAAAAACCTAAAAAATATAAAGAAATTATCAAGATATTATTTCAAGTCAGATACACATCGGATATGGCAGATTTCTTCATACCCATAAGCGCTTTTTTTCATTCCGTTGGAAAAATCAATGATTCCAACATGTCCTTTGATATGGGTATCTAGCGTCCAATATCGCTCTGATGCCGTATGAGAAAAAGCAGAATGGACGGTTGGTGTACGATTTGGGTCAATGATCGAATACAATTCTTTCGCAGTCGGAATCCGCCAATTATTTTTCCCATCGTATTCCAACGTCTCACAATATGCCATTGCACTTTTATAACTCATTTGTCGCTCAGATGAAGTACTGTCATCTTGCCATACCAACTTTTTAGAAAGTTGAAGTACAACTTGTTTCTGAGAATTTGCTATAAAGTCAGATCCAAAAAGACTAATAGCCACCACTAAAAAAATCAACTGTTTCATGGTTAATCTCCTCTTTGCGTAATATAAAATTATAGTTTCTTTCGTATCAGGTAAATCTCAGGAGAATAATGAAAGAGATAAAGAAAATATAAAAATATAAAAATTTGATCGATACAATGGATACCGATTATTTCTCACAAACTGGAGATGTAACTTTTGCCAAAAATCTAAGGACAAACAAGAATACCAAAACACCACTAAAAATGAGTATGTGATAATTGGTACCACTTGCAAATACATCAAAAATACTAGTGAACTCTTCTTTGTTGATTTTTACAACATTTACGATAAATTCTCTAAGAGCCAAAATAATAAAAATATCTATTAAGATTCTAAGTTTTACTCTATTTTCATAAATGAACCCTATTAAAATCCTTACAATTTCTAGAAATATCATAAAATAAAGTGCATAAATAATAAGTTCAACAATTAAGCCAAAAATAGAAGCTATTAGAAGCAGTATAGCAGCTAAAAAAACCTCTAAATGCAGTCTATTTTGAAAAATCATTTTTAATTTTTCCATAATTCTCCAAAGTTAAAAAATTTAAACTGCAGCAATTATAGTTTTTTTCATATCAGGTAAATCTCAGAAGGATCAATAAATGAATCAAGAAAATATAAAGAATAAAGATAAGGGGAGAACGATCCTACGAAAGAGGCTCATTCATACGATACCCCATCCCCGATTCGGTGACGATATATTGCGGTATTGAGGGGTTCTCTTCGATCTTTTTACGAAGCTGTGCCATGAAAACCCGCAGATAATGGGTCTCTTTTCCATATCCCCGTCCCCATACATTTTCCAATACAAAGGTATGGGTTAATACTTTCCCTCTATTTTTTGCAAACAACGCTAAGAGTTCGAACTCTTTTTTGGTAAGTTTTACGGGTTTGGAATCAAGCATAAGTGTTTTGTTTACGAGATTAATCGTGAGTTTCCCGATACTAATCTCATTGTGGATGGATTCATCTTTTTCTCTGACACGACGAGAGAGAGCTTTGATCCGTGCGATCAGTTCACCGATGCTGAAAGGTTTGGTCAGATAATCATCCGCCCCCATCTCCAATGCTTCAATCTTTTCACTCTCAATGTCACGTGCACTGACAACGATGATCGGTACCTCACTGAACATTTTCGCCTCTTTAATAAATGTCTTGCCATCACCATCAGGGAGACCGAGATCGAGGAGGACTAGTGAGATAGGATTTTGGGAGAGGGCTACGAGGCCGGCTTTGATGGAACCTGCTTTGATGAGTTCATACCCCACTGCACCCAAAGAGATACTTAGCATTTTTTGAATTCCGCTATCATCTTCAACCACTAAAATAGAACCCATATTTACTCCTCGTTTGAATTCATTTTTGAATCGTTTGCATCTATCGGAAGGGATATCGTCAATATAAACTCACCATAACGTTTGGTGGCATTGATACTCCCTTTATGCGCCTGAATGATCCCTTTGATGATCGAAAGCCCCAGCCCAGAGCCTTTGATTTTCGCCGATATCTCTGCTCGATAAAATTTATCAAAGATATTGGAGAGTTCAGACCCCTCGATATCGCTGGGATTAGAAATACTCATCAAAAGATGAGTTCCCCGCTTGGCGGCATGAACCTTGATCTCTCCGGATTTTGAGTATTTTAGCGCATTATCAAAGAGGTTGAGCATCGCCTGCTCTAGCAATGAAAAGTCCCCTTTTATCGGTGGGGAATCAACGTCAAAACTAAAGCTAACATCGTCACGCGGATGCTGTTTTAATGCTTTTTGATAAGCACTTCCGACAATATCCTCTACATCGCACCAATCTTTTTTTAGATGCATCAATCCGTTTTCCAATCGTGCGAAATCCAAAAGATTTTTCAAAATTCGCTCCATCTCAAAAGCACTCTCTTCGATGTTTACCAGTAACTCTTTTTCGGATGTCTCGGAGATGGTTACATCGGGGCTATTGATGGTACTAACCGATCCAAGAATCGCCGCCAAAGGGGTTTTTAGCTCATGATAAACGGAGTTAAACAATACCGAGGTCAATTTTTCTGATGCTTCTACAAGCTTGATATGTTGGTTTTGTCGAAAGAGCCCGATACGCCATAACGACACGGCAAACGTGTTCATAAAAGCCGATAGTAGTTCATACGTCGGAGCATCCAATATCGGTAACTCAACCGCAACGATAGCTACCGTTTTATCAAACGCTTTGGAGGGAAAATAAGTCATTTCGACATTGGGCAGCGTGTTTGTAAACTTACCGGCGCTTTCACCGTTGCGATAGACCCATTGTACGCACGCTTGATCATTTGGAGGGAGGCGATACACCTCACATTCATTACTGCTGAACATTTCGCTGTTCACAATGGCGGATGCGATTTTGAGTTTATCGGATTCATCAGGAATCAGAACCATTGTTTTCGAATTGAAAATAGCATAGAGTTTTTCTACCGCAAATCGTGAAGCATCCTCCTCCTTTTCAAAATCACCCAATCGTGAGCTGAGTTCATAGAGACGTCGAAACCGTGTCTCTTCGCTTTTAATCGCCTTGTTTTTGGCTTTTATCCCATCGGAGAGTTTTCCTGAGGTATAACCGACAATCAAAAAGATGATAAATGAAAGGGCATAGCGAAGATCATTAACGCTAAATGTATAGTAAGGTTCAATAAATAAGAAATCAAACAGTAATACCCCTATCAATGCGGTAAAAAAGGAATAAGCTACTCCGTAACGGATAGCGCTAAAGAGGGTCAAAAGGAGATAAAGAAGGGTGATGTTAACTATTCCAAGTAACTCTTTACCTACAAATGAGATCCCTGTTATAGCCACTAACATCGCCAGTGAGCTCAGATAATAACGGAGATTGTCCGATATCCCATCAATAGGTTTTAGCTGTTCTAAGAATGTCGGAGAGGGTTTTTCAAATGGAACAACATTGATGATACATTGAGGACGACGATCCATCACACTTTTTGTCAAATTGGGAAACAATAAACCGAAAAAGCGGCTTTTCGGTCGTGTCATCACCAGTTCTGTAATGCCATATTCTTCTATCGATTCGATTACCGCATCGGTTTTATCTCCCGAAATTTTAGAGACGATGGTTGCCCCAAGCCGTTCAGCAAGACGGATATGTTTACGTATCTGAGCACTTTTTTGGGGGTTTCCGAGGGTATCGGAGGTGATTTGAAGGGCTATAAGATCGGCTTTTAGCGAATCGCTGAGCCGTTTGGCATAGCGAACCGCGTCCATCGACTCTTCATGATGATCGATACAGACCATAACGGTGTTGGTTTGAGAACGTCTGCCGTCACGTTTGGCAACCGAGTATTCATTAAGCTCATCGCTCACTTTAAGTGCCGCTTTACGAAGGGAAAGCTCACGCAGTTTACTCAGATTTTGTTCGGTAAAAAAGTTGTTAAGTGCCGATTCGACACGCTCTTGAGGATAGATTTTGCCGCTTTTGAGCCGCTCGATCAGTTCATCCGGCGGTGTGTCGATAAGTCGGAAGCTATCTACTCGCTCAAGTACGCTATCGGGAACCGTTTCGACGACCCGTACGTTCGTGAGTGAATAGACAATATCGTTAAGACTCTCGATATGTTGGATGTTCATGGTTGAGATAACATCGATTCCATGGGAGAGGATTTCGAGGACGTCCTGATACCGTTTTTCGTAACTGGAGCCTTGTGTATTGTTGTGGGCGAGTTCATCGATCAGTACCACTTCGGGGTCACGTTTGAGGATTGAGTCGATATCCACTTCACCAAACTCCGCTCCGCCGTAACGGATCTTTTTGGTAGGGATGATTTCCAGACCCTCTGCTAACGATTCAGTTTCCTCACGTCCGTGCGCTTCGAGATAACCGACGACGACATCGATGCCGCTTTGTTGGAGTTGACGCCCTTTTGAGAGCATTGCGAATGTTTTACCGACTCCGGCTGCGGCACCGAGATAGAGGATAAAATTCCCCTCCTCAGCTTGTTGTACCTCTTCGAGAAGCCTCTCGGCCTTAGATTTTAACTTTTCCAAATTCTCTGTCTAATGTTAAATTGAGTGTTGTGACATTTATTTTTTCTTCCCCTATGATACCCCAATATGGCTTTTGGATGTTTTTATGGATAACCTCTATCATTTTGGACTCTTCAACTCCTCGTGCTGCGGCTATTCGTTTAGCCTGAATCGTTGCATTTGCTACGGTGATATGGGGATCGAGTCCGCTGGCACTCGTCGTTACCGCATCCATCGGTACTTTCTGCGTATTACTGAGATTATTTTCAGAACGATATACTTCAACTCGCTCTTTTACCGCATCATGCAGTTTTTGACTGGTATAGCCTAGATTCGATCCGCTTGAGGATGCACCGTCATATCCATCCGTTCCCGCCGCTGAAGGGCGGGGGTGAAAGTAATACCGCTGGGTAAAATTTTGGGCGATCAACGTCGAAGCGATGGGAGTTTTCCCCTCATACACCAAAGAACCTTTCGCTTCAGGTGCAAATGCACTCTCGCCGATGGCATACATCGTAAATGGATAAGCGAGTCCACATATCAATGCCAAGCCGCTAAACACTATAACCGATTTTTCTAATTCTTTAAACATTATTTCCTCCTTATGCCAAACCGATGGCACTAATCACCATATCGATGAGTTTAATCCCGATGAATGGGGTAATAATCCCCCCTAAACCGTATATTGCGAGATTACGACGCAATGCCGCCTCTTCACTTTGGGCTTTAAATGCCGCACCTCGCAACGCTACGGGGATCAACGCTACGATAATGAGGGCGTTGAAAATAACCGCCGAGAGGATCGCACTTTTCGGACTTGCCAAATCCATGATATTGAGCACCGCAAGGGATGGAAAAATAATAACCGCCAATGCCGGAATGACCGCAAAGTATTTCGCGACGTCGTTAGCGATACTAAATGTCGTCAATGCTCCGCGCGTTGAGAGAAGCTGTTTGCCCACTTCGACGATTTCGAGGAGTTTTGTCGGAGAACTGTCGAGGTCGATCATATTCGCCGCCTCTTTTGCCGATTGGGTTCCGCTGTTCATCGCCAGACCGACATCGGCTTGTGCGAGTGCCGGAGCGTCGTTAGTACCGTCTCCCGTCATCGCGACGAGATACCCCTCTTGTTGATATTTTTGGATGAGACGGATTTTGGTCTCCGGTGTCGCTTCGGCGACGAAATCATCCACTCCCGCTTCCGCCGCGATTGCCGCTGCAGTGAGAGGGTTGTCTCCGGTAATCATAACCGTTTTAATCCCCATAGCGCGTAATTCAGCAAATTTGTCTTTGATACCAGGTTTCACGATATCTTTGAGCATCACTACCCCGAGGATTTTGTCATTTACTGCGATGACGAGAGGAGTAGCCCCCTCTTTAGCAATTTTTTCACAGATTCCACGGCACTCTTCATCGAGTATTCCGCCGTAGTTTTCGACAAATTTAGATACCGAGTCCATCGCCCCTTTTCGGATATGGATATCCCCGACATTCACACCGCTCAGACGGGTATCGGCACTAAACGCAATCCACGTCTCTTCCCCGTCTAACACTACAGGCTTAGAATCCATACTCTCAGCAAGTGCGACGATACTGCGCCCCTCCGGGGTCTCATCGGCTTTGGATGAGTAGATTGCATAAGAGAGAAGCTCGTTTTTAGTGACACCGTTCACGGTGAAAAATTCACTCGCCATCCGATTTCCGAAGGTAATCGTCCCCGTTTTATCGAGAAGCAATACCGAAATATCTCCCGCCGTTTCGACCGCTTTACCACTGGTGGCGATGACGTTTTTACGTAATAATCGATCCATCCCCGCGATTCCGATGGCACTGAGTAATCCGCCGATGGTGGTAGGGATTAGACAGACAAACAGCGCGACGAGGACGAGAAGCGAAAAGGAACTGTCAAAATAACCTACCAACGGTTGCAACGTCGCCACCGAGAGTAAAAAGATCAAACTAAATCCGATAAGAATCAGACTGAGCGCAATCTCATTAGGCGTTTTTTGACGTTTTGCCCCCTCGACGAGCATGATCATCTGATCGAGAAAACTCTCACCCTTCGCCGCAGTGACCCGTATTTTGATCCAGTCGGAGAGGACGGTTGTCCCCCCCGTTACCGAACTGCGATCTCCGCCGCTCTCACGGATAACGGGAGCAGATTCACCGGTAATCGCACTCTCGTTGACACTCGCAACCCCTTCGATCACTTCACCATCAATCGGGATCAACTCACCGGCTTTGACAATGACCATATCCCCCTTCAGCAGTAAAGAAGCGTCAACCAATTCTGTTTTAACACCTCGTATACGATTGGCTACAAGGTTGCTTTGGGTTTGACGCAAACTCGATGCCTGCGCTTTTCCGCGACCCTCCGCCAATGCTTCGGCGAAGTTGGCGAACAATACGGTAAACCACAGCCAAAAAAGAAGCTGTAGATTAAACCAAAAGTCCGCAGGATCAAAATGTCCGGTAAAAAATAGAACCGTACAAAACGCTGAACTGAGCGTCACGGCAAAGATCACCGGATTTTTAATCTGATGTTTCGGATTGAGACGAATAAACGACTCGATCAATGCTTCTTTAAATATTTCGTTGTTATTAATTTCAATTGCTTTTTTCATACTATTTCCTTAGAACAGCTTGCCGGATAACATGAGGACATGCTCCGCAATCGCTGTAAACGTCAACGCCGGTAAAAAGGTCAATGCACCCAAAATCAGAACGGTGAATGCCAAAAAGATCGTAAATGTCATATTATCGCTTCGTACCGAACCCGACGAGAGGGCATACGTTTTTTTATTCGACATACTCGCGGCAATCGCGATCATCGGGATAATCACTCCGAAACGCCCGATGAACATCGCTATCGCCAATGTCGCATTGTAAAACGGTGTATTGGCAGTGAGTCCGGCAAACGCGCTTCCGTTATTTGCTGCCGCTGAGGTATAGGCATAGAGTATCTCTCCCAACCCATGCGGCCCTGCATTGTTTAAACCCGCCAATCCATCGGCGCAATTCGCCGCGATTGCTGAAAAGCCCAAAATCGCTGCCGAGGGGAGAAGCAACGCGATGATAACCGCTTTGATTTCATACGCTTCGATCTTTTTGCCCAAATACATCGGGGTCTTTCCAACCATCAAACCGATCATAAACATGGAGAGAAGGGCGTAAATCATCATCCCGTAAAATCCTGCACCGACACCACCGAAGATCACCTCTCCGACCATCATCTGTAACATCAAAACCCCACCGGAGAGAGGAGAGAAACTATCATGCATTGCATTAACCGCACCGCACGATGCCGCCGTCGTTACGGTTGCAAACAAGCTCGACGCTCCCAGAGCAAACCGTACCTCTTTACCCTCCATACTAGGACCCGCTTCGACACCTAGCTGTGTCAACATTGCGTTACCTTGTGATTCGGTATAATAGGTAGCCGAGAGTGTTAGAGCGAACAATAGCGCCATAGCACCAAAGATCGCGATCCCTTCTCTGCGGTTTCCTGCGAACTTGCCATACGCAAACAACAATGCGATGGGGATCAAAAAGATCGAGAAAATTTGGATA
>NZ_JAHFAQ010000166.1 GCF_023250475.1 Sulfuricurvum sp.
CTTTTTGTTTTTAATTTTTCTGCTATGATTTGTACATACACTATAGAAGAGGAGTTTGAATGCGTCAATACGAAACGTACCACTGTAACACCTGCGGAAACGAAGTCGAAGTCCAAAATGTCGGAGGAGGGACTCTGGTCTGCTGCGGCAAAGAGATGGAGATGACAACCCTTAGCCTCACGGCGGTGAATCTGATGAAAGCATTCGCAGGTGAGAGTATGGCGCGTAACAAATATGAGCTATTTGCCGATATCGCCCGTGATGAAGGGTGGCATGCGGTAGAGCGCCATTTCCGGGAAGCGGCGTTTAACGAGATGTACCATGCCCGCGCCGAGTATAAAGCATATCATAAACTGATCCATGGTTGTGACGTCGATGCTACCATAGCCAATCTTGATACCGCCATGAGTGGAGAAAACTATGAGCATACTGTGATGTATCCGGGATTTAGCGAAATTGCCAAAGCCGAAGGGCATAACGACCTTGCCCGCTTGTTTAACGCCATCGGCAAAGTCGAAGTGGAGCATGAACGCGAATATGCCGCACTGAAAGAGGCGCTGATCGCCGATGGATTCTTTTCGAGCGAAGATGAGGAGATTTGGGTCTGCGAAGTGTGCGGACATATCCATCGAGGTAAAAAACCGCCGGTCGCCTGCCCTCTGTGCAAAGTAGGACGCGAATATTTTAAACGGGAACATCTAGATTAATATTATCCCCTTTTTGGGGATGCGGAGGGTATGATGAAAACACTATGCAAACTCAAAAAAAATGAATTGGCTACCGATTTCAAAAAAATCATCGAGATTGTCATAAAGCCAAAGTATATATGTCAGAAATGTGCACGGGCAGCAAACGAAAAAAAATATTTATGCGACCCGAAAAAGATCTAAGAGAGATGAATACGATGTTTAAACTCCGTTTACAATAAAATTACCGAAATTAGACTACAATGAAAAAATGAAACGGAATATTTTTCTTCTATTGCTCCCATTGTCGCTCATAAGCAGTGACACCACTGCCCTTTTGTCCCCCGAGAAGCAAACGCTTCTCAAACAGCAGCAAGCCATATACGAATCCGAGCATGAAAAGCTCCGCTACAATTGGATTGCTCCGGTTAATTTAAATGCCTCATACAGCTACGACAAAAGTGCTCAGGGAGGTTACCGGAGCGACAGCGAAAACGCATCCGCTTCGATCTCCCAAGATATTTTCCGCTCCGGCGGAATCACCTATCAAATCCGCTATGCCGATACTAAAAAACACACCGATTGGATAACGCTTCAAAAACAGATCGCTGCCTACAATCAACAACTCTTCATCGCCTTGCTCAATTATCAAAAAAACAGTTCATTACGAGAGCAGAGTCTGAAACGACTTGGTAATAGCGAGATAGAGGTCTTTATTAAGCGGCAGCTGTACGATGCCGGAAAAACCGATATCACTGAACTCAATAACGCTCTAATGGGGAAAAGCTCTGAATTAAAGACTCTCAGCTCTCTTAAATACGCCCTTGCCGAGCAACGGTTCGAAATTGCAAAACTAAGTGATATCGATCCGGAAAATATTACTCTTCCGACATTTGAACTGGTTACAGAAGATGATTTTTTTGCTCATCAACTCGATCTTCAATACAGCCGTGCCCGCACTGATACTCTTAAAAATCTCTATGAAGTCACCAACAGCAGCTACCTCCCCTCCATCTCTCTCAACGCAACTGTCGGTTACCGCAACTATGATCCCAAAGAGCTTAACGCGGCGTATAACGGAGAATATTACAGTACAGGGGTTCAGCTCACATTGCCGCTAGCCTATAATGCTTCCGCCGCGATTCAAGAAGCGCGTGCAACCTATCTCCATGAAAATGCCGACAGTGCCGACCGACAGCGGGAATTGACATCCATCTATCGACAGTCGATGGAAAAAATCGAAAGTTATAAAGAGGTCATTACCATTACTTCGCAAAACCTGCTTCTTTACGATGACCTTCTCCGAGCCGTACAAGCAGGTGTCAATGCCGGAACTAAAACAGGATACGATCTGCAAACTCTCAATAATACCAAGTCAATCGAACAAATAGAGATCAAAATCAATGAGATCAATATCCAGATTGAACTTGCCAAACTCCACTTTGCCATTAACCCGTCCAAGGAACTTTTATGAGCCCTTCTACCGATTCGATCAAACAAACCCTTGGATTGGATTTACCGAAAAAATCTCCGTTCAAAAAATATTTTATTATCGTTATTCTCATCGCAATTATTGTGGGAGCAGGATGGTTTTGGGCGCAACAAACTAAACGCGAAACCGCACAATTTCTGACCTCTCCTGCACAAATAAAAGATCTAACGACCACAGTCTCGGCAACAGGGAATCTAGAACCGACCAATACCATTGATGTAGGAATCGAAGTCTCAGGGACCATTACCGATGTGCTGGTGGATTATAACGACCATGTCCGAATCGGACAACTTATGGCACGCATAGACACCACCCGACTCACCTCCAATGTCACCAGCGCCAAAGCTGCGCTGCAGCGCTACCAAGCCAATGTTTCTGTCTCCAAAGTGTCCCTTTCCAATGCCAAAAACGAATGGGAACGTATCCATCAGATGTATACCTCTACAGGCGGAAACTACCCTTCTAAAAAAGAGGTTGACGAAGCTGATAATGGTTTATTATCAGCCAAAGCCGCAGTTGCCGCGGCCATTGCACAGACGCAACAATCCCAAGCGGAACTCGAAGCCGGGGAAGATAACCTCCGAAGAGCGGTCGTAGTTTCCCCGATAGAGGGGATCGTATTAGAGCGGAAAGTGGAACCGGGGCAAACGGTCGTCGCATCAATGCAAACCCCTGTGTTGTTTAAAATGGCTAAAAGTCTGAACACTATGAAAGTTATTGTCAGTGTCGATGAGGCCGATATCGGGGAAGTAAAAGAGCACCAAAGGGTAACCTTCACGGTCGATGCCTATCCGAATCATGAATTTAAAGGGATTATCACGCAACTGCGTCTGAACTCTCAAATGGTAAACGGTGTCGTCACCTACGATGCTGTCGTCGAAGTCCCGAATGATGATCTTCGCCTGCGTCCAGGGATGACTGCCACCGCCCAGATTATCACCGGGGTATTGCACAATATGCTCACAGTTCCTAACGCGGCACTTCGATTTACCCCGCCGAAAGATAAAGATGACAAAACAAAAAAAGCACAGGAAAACGTTAACAGCAGCGGCAAATCGGTGTGGGTTCTACGCGATAACAAGCCGGTTAAAATCGATGTGACCGCCGGAAAAAGTGACGGAATCTCTACCGCAATTCTCACCTCCAAACTCAAACCTAACGATAACGTTATCGTCGGAATTCAAGAGAATTAGGGATGCTCAATTCCGTTATCAACTTTGAGGATGTCACCAAATCGTACGGCGAAGGCGAAGCGGCAGCCTACGCCCTGCGCGGGATCGATTTATCGATTGGGCGTGGAGAATTTGTCGCTATTATGGGTCCCAGCGGATCAGGAAAATCGACGGCCATGAATATTATCGGTTGTCTCGATGTCCCCACCAGAGGACAGTACCTTTTTGAAGGGGTCGATGTCGGTACATTGAGTCGGGATCAGCGTGCCTTGCTGCGACGCAACTACCTCGGATTTATCTTTCAGGGATTAAATCTGCTC
>NZ_JAHFAQ010000072.1 GCF_023250475.1 Sulfuricurvum sp.
GGAAGACCTGTCGCCGGGCCGGGACGTTGCGCCAAATAGACAACCATCGGGGTTTCGGTTATCCCGCTGAGACTGAGCCCCTCACCCATCAGGGCGAATCCGCCGCCGCTCGTCGTCGTTATTGCCGCTCCACCGCCGTACCAAACCCCCAAGCCCATTTGAAATGCCGCAATTTCATCTTCGGCCTGCTCGACGCAGATACCAAAATTTCGGCTCTGTTTCGCTAAAAAGTTCAACACTCCCGTAGAGGGGCTCATCGGATAGCTGCAGATGAAATTACATCCCGCCGCAACGGCTCCGAATCCGATCCCGTCCGTACCGCTCAAGAAGAAAGCAGTTCCATTCTTATCGGAGAGATTCGGCTCGATACAGTAATCACACTTCCCGTTATTTTGCGCCAGCTCTGCGCCGATATCCAACGCCTTGAGATTCACCACAAGCAATTCGTCGCTGTACAGCTCCATGATAATCTCTCGCAAAACCTTTAGGTCGCATCCGAGCATTCCGAATACGAGCGCTGCGGCAATCGTATTGGAGACGATCGGGTTGCCGATACTTTTGGCCAACGTTTTCAGATCGTAATCATAAAGAGTACAGTCGCACTCAAAATCCCCTTTTTTCGCAATCACGCATGTCTCTTGACGTATCCGCTCCTGCGCATGAAAAAAAGCGTCTGTATCCAGTGGAACGAAAATGTCCACTTTAAAATCGACAGCATTTACCGGCCGGTTGGATATTCGTATCAGCGTCGTATTACTGCCGCCTCTGATTCTGGACATAAACTCTTTGGTTGAAAACGTATAAAACCCTGAACGTTTGAACCCTTTGGTCAAAAGAGTCTCAATACTCGCAATCCCCTGCCCCGCACTCCCCCCGATCAATACCGAAACCGAATCTCTCATACTCTCGCCCCCCAGGTGATTTTTCCGCCGTAATACCCGACAATCGTAATCGAGATGACCGTTATAAAAATAATGGAGTGATACATTATTCCATCTATCCCTGTACTAAAAGGGACATCGGGGTTCAGCAGTTTTTGAATCAGCGGGATAACACCGATAATAAGGGTGAATAAAGCCCCGATCAATTTTATAAGAAACGGTTTGGCAGCCGAAAAATTATAATTGATCCACCAGCTGAAAACTCCGCTGATCAACGCAAAAAATCCCATGACAGTAGCAATCAAAAACGATAAAAAAACAGCCGCTTCATATTCAGTGGAGGGATTAGCTAAAAACAAACCATCCGCAAATGCACTGAAATAGTGCAGCGCTATCGGAAAATGAACCGCGGCGGGATGGGGATGGTATTTGACATACCATTGGCGATACCGCTCTTTTTTATCTATCGTAGTTATTGTAGGAGAGGGGATGAATACGCCGACACACGGATAATGTTCAAATACCTCATCGCTGTGGGGCGCATTTGCCATTTCAGCGCTCAGATCACGCCCCGCAAAATGTTTTTTAAAATGGGTCCCCTCTTTCCAAAATTTGGACGAAGTGACATCGTATACCTTCCCATTGTAGGCGATATAAGCGGGCATACCATCCCGACCGTTGTACCCTCGAAGCTCTTCCTCACTCAATTGCTGCATAAATTCCTGCTCTCATTTGGTTACAGATACTTTAGTCCAACTTGGTAAATGCAACAATATAAAATAAAATTAATTTAAAAATTTATTGTTTAGCCTCAAACGCACTCACCACCTGCCGCATTTTAAGGAGCGAATCGGGGTTAAGAGAGATCGAATCGATCCCCTCCTGAACTAAAAATCGGGTAATTTCCGGATAATCCGAAGGTGCCTGTCCGCAGATGCCGATGTATTTTCCCCGCTCTTTACACGCGCGTATCGCCATGGAGAGCATCCGCGTCACCGCCTCGTTACGTTCATCGAACACCGCCGCAACGAGAGTACTGTCACGGTCCACTCCCAAAGTAAGTTGGGTGAGATCGTTGCTGCCGATACTGTAGCCGTCGAAAATTTCCAAAAACTGATCGGCTAAGATAACGTTAGAGGGGATTTCGCACATTGCGTATATCTCCAAGCCGTTCTCTCCCTGCACCAACCCCGCTTCGTTCATCACGGCTATCGCCTTGCGCCCCTCTTCGGGGGTACGGACGAAAGGGAGCATCACTTTGACATTAGTGAGCCCCATATCATCGCGCACCCGCTTCAGCGCTTCGCACTCCCACTCAAACGCCTCCCGGTATTGCTCCGAATAATAACGGCTGGCCCCCCGAAAACCGATCATCGGATTCTCTTCATCCGATTCATACGCCGCACCGCCAACCATGTGTTTGTACTCGTTCGATTTAAAATCACTGGTACGAACAACTACAGGACGAGGATAAAATGCCGCTGCAATCATCCCTACCCCCTCGGCGATTTTGTCGATAAAAAACTTCTTGGGGTCGTCGTATCCTCTCATAGCCGCTTTTACCGCTTTGAGATCACGAATTTTCTTACCGCGATAGAGTTCCACCAACGCCATCGGATGCGCCTTGACAGTGTTGGTAATGATAAACTCCATCCGAGCCAACCCTACCCCGTCATTGGGAAGTTTTGCCACTTTGAACGCACTGTCGGGATTCCCGACATTCATATAGAGTTTTGTTTTTGTCGGAGTGAGGTTCCCCAGATCAATTTGGGTAATCTCATAGGCAATCAACCCCTCATAGACCCGACCGTTCTCCCCCTCGGCACAACTGACCGTCACCGCTTCCCCCTCACGAAGAAGCTCGGTCGCATTGATCGTCCCTACGATGGCGGGAACACCGATTTCGCGTGCAACGATGGCGGCATGACACGTCCGCCCTCCGCGATTGGTGATAACGGCAGAGGCTTTTTTCATAATCGGTTCCCAATCGGGATCAGTGATGTCGGCGACAAGAACATCTCCCGTATTAAAACGCTCCCCCTCACCGGGTGAGTGGATAATCTTGACACTTCCCGAACCTATTTTTTCCCCGATGGCTTTGCCTCCCAAGAGCACTTTAGCCTTGATCTCCTCTTTGAAGCGGTATTGCTCCAGCGTATTGTTGCTGAGTTTACGGCTTTGAACCGTTTCCGGTCGCGCCTGAACGATAAAAAGCTCTTGCGTAATACCGTCTTTTGCCCATTCGATATCCATCGGGCGGTATTCCCCTGCAATAGCGGTGTAATGCTCTTCGATACTCAGCGCATAACGAGCCAGTGTCGCGACCTCCGTGTCGTTAATCGAAAAGCTCTCTTGCAGCTCTTTTGGAGTGGAGAGATTCATCGTATGGTGACGCTCATCGTAGGTCATCGTCAGTGCTTTGGAACCGAGCTGACGTTTGAGGATGGAGACTTTGTTTTCTTGAAGAGTCGGTTTAAAGAGATAGAATTCATCTGGGTTGACCCGACCGCCGACGATGTTCTCGCCAAGCCCCCAAATGGAGTTAATGAGGATCAGATTTTCCGAGCCGTTTTCGGTATCGATGGTAAACATGACACCGCTGCTGGCCAAATCGCTGCGCACCATTTTCTGCACCCCTACCGAGAGGGCAACGGCAAAATGGTCATACCCGCGACTGTTGCGATAACTGATCGCGCGGTCGGTAAAGAGTGAGGCAAAACATCGCTTCACATGCTCGATGAGCATCGTCTCCCCGCGTACATTGAGATAACTCTCCTGCTGCCCCGCGAAACTCGCATCGGGTAAATCTTCCGCCGTCGCCGACGAGCGTACCGCTACATCCACCGACGGCGTGCCGTATTCGCTTTCCATAGTACGGTAGCTTTCGGCAATTTCGGCTTTTAACGTTTCAGGCATTTCACCGCTAAGCATCAAAGAACGGATAGAGTCTCCGCATCGGTTAAGCGCTTCGATATCGGTAAGATCAATCCCTTTGAAAAACTCCCGGATCTTGGGTTCGAAACGGTTATGTGCGATAAAAGCACGATACCCCTCCGCCGTTACGGCAAACCCTTCGGGAACTTTGACCCCCAGCGGTTTGAGAGACCCTATCATCTCCCCCAAAGAGGCATTTTTTCCGCCGACTAAAGCAATATCCTTTAATCTCAATGAATCCAGAGTGCGAACATAATTCATATCATCTCCTTTTCTCTTCTTCTTAAGAGTAGGATACCATAGAACTTCATATTTAAAAATAGGTAGAAACAACCTTGATATGTTCTGGTATTTCCAATGAGGAATTTATCAGCAAAGCAGTACTCCACACACCCGCATCAACCGTAGTCGGGGCAATAATACTCACCTGAGAATAACGTTTTGAAAAGTCGGAGAATGAGACAATATGCGATATTTTTTCAGATTCAATCGTCGCATAGCGCTTGGAATGTCCCGAAGTGCACAAAGATACGTCATTCAACTCGACTTCCATCAGATTTTGTTCAAAATTCGTAGGGTCTTCTATCCCGATTTTCCACGAAAACTCCTGACATTTGCCTATGGCGGCTATATCGCCTCCGAAATTAACCAATGCCGATGTAATACCCAAGGACTGAAGGATAAACATGCTCTGATCGACCGCATACTCTTTAACCAAACCTCCGAGATCGATTTTTGTATGTTCATTCGCAAAGCTCAAACGATTCCCTTCCAACAGGATATGCTCTGAGGAGGCAAAAGGGATTAGGAGCTCTTTTTGACGAGAATATTCATGATATGAGGGGAGATTGGAGAGATTTTTGAGTGTCCCCGCCGTAGCAATATCAAAAGCTCTTTGGGTGACCTCGGCATAAAAAATGGCTAATCGGATCAGTCCTGCCAGCTCATCGCTAAGGAGATGATGATTCTCTGTACGTTCATTGAGCTTGTAAATTTCAGAGTCGTTTCGGAAAAAGCTATAAAGAGATTCAAGGCGTTTAGCGTTTTCAAAAACGGCTTTTGCAACAGCATTCGCTGCCGATGAACTCGGTGCATCAATATGAAGCTCGCACGGCGTGCTGAAAGCTTCAAACTGATAGGGATGCACCGATGACCGTTATGCAGTCGCGAGGGTTGTCGAACTGCTCGCTGCTGCGGCGTTGGCGTTGCTGCTATATGCCGCCATTACCCGCTGTAAAAGAGCCATCTGCATTTTCGACAATGATGCTTCTTCGGATGTGCTTTGAGCCGTATCCGCTGTCTGAGAAAGGGATTGCGAGGACGTATCCAAAGCTTCCGGTTTATGGTGATGACCGCCATGAGCTTGTTTGCCTTGCGATTGCTGAAGGGCTTTCATCAACTCATCCGCACTGATAGCGCCGTCACTGTTGCCATCGACACTCCCGAATACAGAGCCGGCATCATTGTAATTTTTACCTGTTTTTTCAGCCAATGCCTGCGCTGCCTGCGAAAATTCGGTTTTATCGATAGTTCCGCTTTTATCGGTATCCAATGCCGACAGAAGATCATTAGCCGCTTCTTGCATCTTAGACGTATAATCGGCCTTTCCGCTTGCACCGCTTTGACCTTGGACACTGCCTTTACCGTAAGACTGTGATGAAGCCGCCCAGGAAGCTCCGCCATTGATTGTCATGGTATCTCCTTTGAAAATAAAACACATATGGGAATTCTCAAAACCTTACAAGATCCGTCTTACGGCTTTTAGCGCTTCGAATATGCTGTTATGTACAAGCAAAAATCATACCGAAGAATGTTGCGATAAGCTTCTTAGCGTTACCATACGGTATTAAAATACTTAATCGGATAACAACTGTATGCACACGATTCTCCTCACGACGCTTAATGCCCGCTACGCCCATACTGCATTAGGTCTGCGCTATCTCTATGCCAATATGCATGAGTTACAACCGATGGCAAAAATCGTCGAATTTACGATGAACGAACAAATACAGAGCATCGCCGAAGATTTACTAAAATACAACCCCCGCATTATCGGAATCGGTGTCTATATTTGGAATGCCGCACAGTGTTCGGAATTGATCCAAACCCTCAAAAAAGTCTCTCCACAGACGATCATCGTCCTCGGCGGACCTGAAGCTGGGCATCTGCCACACCGTGTCGATCTTAGCCATGCCGATTACATCATCAGTGGCGAGGGGGAAGTGGCATTTTACGAGTTGTGTAAAGAGTTGCTTTCTCCCGTTCATGGTGAGCTTGTCGAACCATCTACCCTTCGACAAGCTCAGGGTGAACGGAGTCCTCATTTTATCAAAGCCCCTCTCCCCGATCTCAAATCGATTCACCTCCCTTACAGCGCCTACAATGACGAAGACGTAGCACACCGTTATATCTACGTCGAAGCCTCACGGGGATGTCCGTTCGAGTGCGAGTTCTGCCTATCCTCAATCGATGAAAAAGTACGCAACTTTCCTCTCGATGAACTGCTCGAAGAGTTTGAAGTTCTTTGGGAGCGGGGGGCGCGAAGTTTCAAATTCATCGACCGTACCTTCAATCTCAATATGACGTTTGCCAACCGTATATTAGATTTTTTCCTCTCCAAAGAGCCACCTTACTTTGCCCATTTCGAAGTGATCCCCGATCATTTCCCCGAAGTCCTGAAAGAAAAAATTGCCCGTTTTCCCGCAGGATCACTGCAGCTTGAGATCGGTATCCAGACCTTAGACCCTCTCATCGCAAAAGGGATCAATAGACCTCTTAAAGTGGAAAAAATTTACGATAATCTCCGCTTTTTGGAAAACGAAACCCATGCACACATGCACCTCGATCTGATCGTCGGACTTCCGGGAGAGAGCATCGAAGGATTCGGCCGCAATCTCGATACTCTTGTCTCTCTTACCCACAGCGAAATCCAAATCGGAATCCTTAAAAATCTCTCGGGAACTACCCTTTCCCGCCACGATAAAGCCCATGGAATGATCTACTCCGATACACCCCCCTATGACATTCTTCAAAATGATCTGCTCAGTTTTAGTCAAATTCAAAAAATGAAACGGTTCGCCCGCTTTTGGGATATTTTTTACAACAGCGGAAGTTTTAATAAAACCGTTCCTCTGCTGTGGAATGAGGGGAAAGTATTTGATGGGTTCTATGCCTTTAGCCTCTGGATATACGATCAAACCCTCTCCACATGGAAAATATCACTAGAACGTCAGATTGCGTTGATTCATGCCTATCTTATAGAACGTCACGACAAAGAGATTGTCGAAGCGGCTTTGATGGACGACTTGTCACAACGGCCGGAAAAAACCATTCCGTTCTTTCTACGCCAATCCGCCCAAGAAAAAAAGGTTAAAGAGACGAATACGGTGACGCCGAAACGGCAAGCCAAACGCACTTAGCCTTCACCTTAAAATTTCAAGCTAATACCGCTTCATTAATCATTTGGCAATGAGTTTAAGATATAACTATCAGTAATCTATCTCTAAACAAAGGATACCCATGAAAACGTTTATATTAGCCGGATTACTCATTGTCAGCAGTGCATTTGCAGAATGTACCTATTACTCTGAAAATGCAAAAGTGACATGGAAAGCGTTCAAAACCTATGAAAAAATTGGAGTGGGCGGAACATTTGATCATGCCACATTCTCACCGAAATCTGCTAAAACGGTAGAAGAGTTTCTTACCCAAAGCCATATCACCATTCAGACGGCAAGTATCAACTCGGGAAATGCCGGAAGGGATGCGACCCTCGTCTCCTCATTCTTCAAAGTGCAAAATGTTGACTCGATCACAGCAAAGATTGCCTCTGCGAAAGATTCCAAAGCACAAGTAGAAATAACGATGAACGGGGTTACCAAAACAATCCCGATGAGTTATGCGGTGCAAGAAGGGAAAATTGTGGGAAAAGGGGTAATTGATCTCAGTGACTTTAGCATGCTAAAAGCACTGCAATCCATCAATACGACCTGCTTTAACCTCCACGCCGGAAAAACATGGCAGGACGTAGAGATCGGATTTGAAATCCCGGTAGCCAATAATTGCTACTAAATATTTCTCGAAAGAGAAATATTTACCAGTTTCGTATCCGCATATGGCATGAGGTACATTGCTTCAATAACTGAGAATAGTCATCCAAAGCCTCATCCATATGCCCCGCTTCGATCGATGCTATCATATCATCGGAATAAAGTCTGAGCATACTGGCAGTTTTTTGGGCAAATTTATAGGCATATACCTGATCTTTCGGAAGGATAAATTTAATCTCTTCACTCTCAAGCGTTTTCAATGTCCCTTGAAGTTTTTTAACCCCTAATTTCATATCCTCAGTTGAACTGTATAACCCTCCGCGCTGAATTTGTTCCATCGCATCGAGCATACTGCGCATGTCTTTCATCAACATTGTTCGATGAACTCTCTCAGCAGCTTCGCTGGAAGACTTATCAGCGGCAAAAAGAGCTGAACCTGATAGACAAGAGGTGAGTGCCAATGCCATTAATACTTTGTTCATACGTGCACCTTTAGTATTGAATAATTTCTTTGGAATATTCGGTCAATTTTACGGTTTTTGCCGAAATAGAGACAAGCTGTTTTGCTTGTGCCACTCCGCCGTAAAACTCTTTAAATTCAGGCTTGAAGGCTTTGAAATAGTCTTGAAATTTATCGGATCCCAATACACCGACCGCCCAGATCGTATCATCAGCAGCCACTTCCAAAATAACAGCGGCAAGAGGCTGAGTCGCCGCACCACCTAAAACTTTGGCACCCGCCTGAGCATCATAGGCTGAGAGATGGGAAGAACAGACAATAATACCGCTTTTAGTGTAGGCCATCGTCGGTGTTGCTTTAGGGACATATTTTATAAAGCTGTCATTCGGCGTCGGATGAGTTAACTGATGGGCGCAAATAGCACTGTATGCCACGATGGTGCGTTCTTTTCCCACACCGCTTTTCCATACATAATCTTCGCCCGCTTCCGATTTTAACGCCACTTCCTGTTGCGTTGCTTCGGGAAGATTGACAATCAAGCTCGGTGTAGAGGCAAAAGGGTAATTAAAAATATATGTAACCTCTTTTTCAAGGGCAGACGCTTTAATCGGAACACCCGAACTGTCTACAATTTGTGCTTTTTCATACGCCGTATACAATCGACCGTCATCCGCGCGCAACGTCCCGCGAATCAATGAAGGGTTCACCGCTACAATTGTAGCCCCCGCCGCCATAACTTTCAAAAAACTTCTACGTTCCATGCGCATCATTCCAATAACTGATTATTTCTTTTGTTGAGACAACAGTCTCTCACCCTGCAGGGGTGATGGCTACCGATTTTTGTGCTTTATCCTCATCCGAGTTTACGAAATCAATAACCAGCGTACCCGGACCGGTCACTTTGAACGGAAACTGTATGACGGGATTTTGACTCGTCGCGACATCCAACTCGAATGAAGCTACAATGGCCCCGTTATAGGTAGCCGTAATCTCTTTCAAATAAAAACGGGGAAAGGTTTTGCCCGACTCTTTGTCTTTGGTAAAACCGGTATCCATTTTATGTATAACGATGATTTTGGCTTTCACCACATCGCCGACTTTATAATTTTGATCTAAAATTTTTACTGTTCCGCGTAATTCCATTCCAATCTCCTTATCAACCGCATCCGCCGAGAGCGACTCTGACATTTTGTGATACTTTAAAAATTTTCCCTCTATTGCTCTTTGCCAAGATAACGACATCTTGCGTTTGACCCATTTTGACATTAACGTACAAATACGCGATCCCGTTCGCCGGAGTCAAATCGAATGAGATTGCTTTATTCGCTTTGTTCTTTGTCGTCAAAACCGTAATATTGCTAATGTAATTATCGGCAGTCATCGGATGATTAATCGTCACTTCGACCGGAACGACCGCCCCATTTTCAGGTGCTTCAGGAATATTCAGAGCCATGATCGAACTGCCGTCTTCTGCTGTTTTTCCTGATAAATAGTCATTGATCAATTCAGTAAACGGCATCTCTACCGCCTCTTCCGCCGCACTTAATCCGTGACGAAAAAAGATCGGATTCAATAAACCGATTGTGGCAAGGGCAAATGTCCCTTTGATAAAACTGCGTCTTTGCATATCTTCCTCTCTTTCAAAAAAATCATCTTGTCTCACCAAGACAAATCTAAACAATCCGCAATTGCTTGAATCTGCCTTGCACGGGGAACCCGTGCAAGAAGAGTGATTTAAAAGAAGTCTCGGTAAAGACCTTTACCCCATTCGACAAGACCTTTACCGCCGGCAAGACCGTCAGCTCCGTCCCATTTTTCCATTGTTCCGGCATTGGCGAATCCAAACGATTTTTTCGTTTCATCGTATGCATATTCAGCATGTACTGAAATAGCGCGCATCGGATCGCCCGCAACCGCAGAATAACATACGGTAAGCGGAGATGACCATGTTTTTTGGCTGAGCTCTTCACCCGCAAGATATTTAACAATATTTTTGGCAACGATTTTACCCTCGGTATTCGCGGTATTCGCTGATTTAGAGAATCCCATCGGACGAACGTCACCCGTACAGAATACGTTTTTATCACCGATAACCTGGTACGTAAACGGATCGATGTTCGCTTCACCTTTGTTAAATACGCTGTCTTTGGCTACACCGGCGATTTCAAGCAGTTTGTTACCGCGAACGCGGCTGTAAAGTGCTGCATCGGTGAAATCAATCTCTTCACCGAGTTCAGTGACGATTTTTTGTTTATTCGGATCGATACTGGTAATAGTAGTACTTGGCATATACGTAATGTAATCTTTATACAGCTTCTCAAACGCAGAGTGGAAACCGTCGGCTTTAATCGTGATATTCGGATTTTCGTCCAAGATCACCACTTTTCCTTTGATTTTATTGCGTTTCATATAATCCGCGATCAAGCAGCTGCGCTCATACGGTCCAGGCAAACAACGGTAGTTTCCGCCCGGAACGGTTTGAACAAACACACCGCCTTCCATGTTTTCGATTTTCGATTTTAGTGTTAACGTTTCGCTACCTGCGATAAATGCACCCGGGAATTTGGTTCTAAGTGCCGTTTCGAGTTCAAGATCGCCGTTGGTCCATTTTGAATAATCATAATCAATCCCCGGAGCCAATACAAGAACATCGTATTTTATGATCCCTTCGTTGGTATATACCGTTTTGGAGGTACGATCAATTTCGTGTGCGGTCGCTTGCAAAAATGTATAGTTGCCGTTGCGAGCGCCCTCTAGAAAATCATGTGTGATAAAATCCAAAGGCAAAACACCCGTCGCTACCAAGTTGCTAATAAAACCCGACATAAATACGGAACGTTTGTCCATCAAAACAACATCAACTTTCGGATTAGCTTTTTTGACATATTTAGCAATCGTCAAACCTGACGGTCCCGCACCTACGATAACAACACGCGGCCCTTTTGCTGCAGGGATCGGAGCCGGTGAGAGCAAAATATTTTGCGTTGCCGCTTTTGCACCCCCTTCGTTCCCTTTTGCGTAACCGCTTGCTGCTGCTGTTACTGCAGCCAACCCGGTAAATTTCATTGCATCTCTTCTTGATAGCGCCATCGTTAACCCCTTCGTTAAGTATAAGATTTTTGTATCAGTCGGCAGTGTATCCGCGCTAACCTTAATGCTTTT
>NZ_JAHFAQ010000006.1 GCF_023250475.1 Sulfuricurvum sp.
TTAACGCGTAGCGATAATACAATAACGCGTCGCAAGCAGAATGACGAGGGGGCCTTTAGAGTATTCGGTGCGGAGGGGAGCTATTCGAAAGCGTTGAGTGAGCATTTTATTAAAACAGGAGTTGAGATGAAGCGTCTGCACCAGCGTGACGATGTTGTAGACTATCTGAACGGTGTAGTGAATACCGATGATCATCAACGTTTGCGTGAAGACAAAGGCGCATTGTATATTCAAGATGAAATTACAATCGGCGAAAACATAATTCTCACCCCGGGCCTTCGATTCGAGCGATCTTTACGACAATTTGATCAGACCGTGGCCACTGATTACGTCGCCCCCTCTCTCCATGCCCTCTACAAACTCAGTGAGAACGATAATCTCCGTGCAAGTATCGCTAAAACGGTAAAATTGCCCCGATTGGACGAACTTTCCGACTCACTGGACAGCACGCTTGATCAGAATGATCTGAATCATCCCGATGTGACCGGAAATCCGAATCTCAAAGAGGAATCGGCGCTCAGCTATGAACTGCGTTATGAACACTTTTTTGAGGATAAAGGGATCGTGAGTATCGGAGGTTTTTATCGCGACATCAGTGATAAGATCGAAAAGCTGACTACATTGGAAGCAGGGCGATATGTAGAACGTCCTTATAACTCGGGTCAAGGAGAATTGTGGAGCCTCGAACTTGAACTTAAAAAATCGCTTGATTCGTATGTGAACGGTTTGGGAGTTTTTGGTAATGCGACGTTTCAGGACTCATCCCTGGTCAGTAATGGGGTGAAACGAACGATTAAAGGGACGAATGATTACCTTTACAATATCGGGATCGATCATACTCTCAAAGAGTATCGTTTGACGTACGGAGCAGCGTACCGCTACGTCAGCGGATATGATGATCCGATGGATGAGCGCGGTATCGCCGAATCCCAAGCAGGATACGGAACTCTTGATCTGTATGCGACCAAACGGCTGAATCCGACCTATAAACTGGGGCTTAATCTTAAAAACATTACCTCTTCTACGATCACTACTACCTCAAAGCGCTATGTTGCCGGGGTTCTCAGCGAAACTCAGGTTGACCAAGAAAATTCAAAATTTCATTTTCTTGTCACCCTTGAGGGGCGTTGGTAAATATTTCACTATTAATGATAAAGGGATTTTTCCCTATCGTTAATCAAAACTTAGTATTTACAATTTATATATTTAATAATGCTTATCACTATTGACATTGGCGCTTGGATAAGTTATATTTCTACAAATGAAAGTAATTATCAATTGCTTTTAGCCAGCCAAAGCTTTCTTCTCCTTTTAAGCCTGTAGCCAGCCACTTCCAAAATTTAAGGAGTGCCTATGGCCTATCATAACCGTTTTTTACATTCGCAAATGCTCCCGATCGGAGCTATGCTTCTCAGTATGAGTGCAAGCTCATTATTGGCAAACTCAGCCGATTCCAATGCTACGATTAAAGCCATTGATATCCAAGAGACAGTAGAAATAGAACTTCCTCGCTATCAGCCGGGTGTTTCTAAAACTGCTAAAACCGGGCAATTGGCTCATGACGTACCTCAAGCAATTACGGTAGTAACGAAAGAGTTGTTGCATGATAAATCTGAATTTACTCTAAAAGAGGCGCTTAGTAACGTATCAGGGCTCACTTTTAATGCGGCAGAAGGCGGACGTATCGGAGACAATATGAACTTGAGAGGTTTCTATACTTTCGGTGATTTATATCTTGACGGTATCCGTGACGTCGCTCAGTATAACCGTGATACGTTTAATCTCGAATCAATTGATGTTCTGCGCGGGGGTGCGGCGATGTTATTCGGTCGTGGTCAAGCGGGTGGGGTTATCAATCAGGTGAGCAAAGATGCGGAAGCTGAAAATTTTGGCAAACTCTCGATCACTGCCGGCACGGATGACTATAAACGTACTTCAGCTGATGTGAACGTGATGCTAAACGATACGACAGCATTTCGTCTCAATGCAATGGGAATGGATTCTGGAAGTACCCGCGATGATGTTTATAACGAAACGGTCGGAATTGCGCCGACGATGACGTTTGGACTTAATACCGATAATGAGTTCAGTTTATCCCATTATTATTTGAAAACCCATATTACGCCCGATTACGGAGTTCCGTTTGACAGTGCGACTAAAAGACCTGCCGATGTAGGAAACAAAGTATTTTATGGATTTACAGATGACTATGAAGATAATCGCGTCAATATCACAACTGCTAGTTATACCCATAAGTTCTTTAAAGATACACGGATTCGTTCCGTGATTCGTCATGCCGATTATCTCCGTGATAACTGGGCAACTGCGCCGGGTGGATATGATACGACCAATGGGGCGGATGATACGATTACCAGAGGGACAAAAGGAAACGGTGCAAAAGAGAAAACCGATACATGGCAAAATGATTTTACGACTCAGTTTGAAGTCCTCGGATTGAAACATGAAGCATTGGTCGGAACCGAATTTTTACGTGAAGAACAAGTACGATGGGGACATGACGGATTGTCAACCTATTATCCTAATATATCTTTGGCTAATGGGCCGGCTAATGGACTTGCGGCGGTTCCGACGAATGGGCAACGGGCATTGGCAAACAATGGAATCTGGTATCAGTATGCAACGACAGGTACACGATGGGCAGCGTCGATGCCAACCACAGCTGAATCAGGTTCAACGCTTCCGGATGCCTATAAATCGGTATATGGCAATAAAGAACGCAATATAAGCGGCGGGTACAAAGGACGTACGTGGGCAGTGTATGCACAGGATATTGTTGAAATCGCACCGAGTTGGAAAGTCATGGCAGGGTTTCGTAAAGATTGGCTAAACATGGATTATTTTACGGGAGCGAATATGGTGCAAAATGGAGAACTCCATTTTAACGAGATGAGTTACCGTGCCGGATTATCGTATCAGCCGAATAAACAATACCATTATTATCTTTCTTGGAATAATTCGTTTAATACGACAGGAGATCTGTACTCTTTTTCCAATGTGTATGCTCCTGAGCGAAGTAAAACGTATGAGCTTGGTGCGAAATTTGAACTCTTTGAAGGAGATCTTTCCTTACGTACAGCAATCTACCGTACGATCAAAGAGTGGGAACGCAATACTGATGTAGCAAGTGCATCCAGTAATCCGATCCTTTCAAAAGAGCGTCATACGGACGGTATCGAATTCGAGGTTGCAGGCCGTATCAACGATAACTGGGATGTATTTGCAGGCGTCGCATTTATGGATCCGGAAGTGGATGCAGTCGCTCCGGGCAAAGATGATATGTACATTGGTCAAAAACCGCCGAATTCAACCGATTACACATTTAATCTCTGGACAACCTATAAGCTTGGTAGCGGATGGAAGATCGGTAGTGGAATCGAGGGTAAAGGAGAGCGTGCTGTTTACAGCTATGCAAATGAAAGTGCGTCCAATGTATTTAATCCGAATATCGCACCCAGTTATATTCGTTATGACGGAATGATCTCCTATACACAAAAGAATTACGCTGTTCAGCTTAATGTGAAAAATCTTTTGGATACCGTTTATTACGAATCGGCCTATATCAACGGAGGATTTGTTGTTCCGGGAACCGGACGTACCGCACAGGTGACGTTAGACTATAAGTTTTTTTAAGACCATACCTCCCCCTGCGGGAGTTTTGCAGTTAGAGGATTTTAGTCTTTTAACTTCAAAACTTAGGCAAAGGAAATAAACATGTTACTCCATATACCCAATGTCCTCACCTCTGAACAGGTAGCACAATGCCGTGAACTCCTTACCTCCTCGACGTGGGTGGACGGGAATGTTACCAGCGGGACACAGGCGGCAAAAGCCAAAAATAATTTGCAGCTTCCCGAAGAGTCTGAAGCGGCTGTAGCGTTGCAAAAAATTGTGTTAGATGCCCTGAGCAATAACGCACTGTTTTTTACGGCAGCATTGCCGAAAAAGATTTTTCCTCCGCTATTTAACTGTTATACGGGTGAATTTAATACGTTTGGAAACCATGTTGATAATGCGGTTAGAACGATGCGCGGCGGCGGTAAACGGGTGCGTAGTGATCTCTCGTTTACCCTCTTTTTCTCCGATCCCGAAGAATATGACGGAGGAGAGTTAGTGATCGAGGATACCTTCGGTTCGCAAATTGTCAAACTTCCGGCAGGGGATTTGGTACTTTATCCCTCTTCGAGCGTTCATCGGGTTGAACCTGTGACACGCGGAGCACGTATTTCATGCTTTACGTGGCTGGAGAGCATGATTCGTGAGACAGACCGACGACGGTTGCTGTTTGATTTGGATATGTCGATTATGGCGTTTCGTGAGCGGTTAGGGGATGATGAGGATACGGTTAAACTTACAAGTATTTATCATAATTTACTCCGTACATGGGCAGATACTTAATCAATAAAATAACATAAAGGAAAAAGAAATGGAAGAGTTAAAGTTAGTCGTCGATTATGCGACCTTGGGTATTTTAGGTGTAATGAGCGTCATAGCGTTTGCGTACGGAATCGAGCGATTTTTTTACTATCGTTCAGTAAAAATAGAGGATTATGAGACAAAAAACAAAGCGGAAGCGGAACTTTCAAAAAATTTGACAACGATTTCCGTGATCGGTTCGAATGCTCCCTATGTTGGATTACTCGGGACAGTTTCAGGGATTATGGTGGTTTTTTATGAGATTGGACAAAGTGGCGGAATGGAACCTACAGCTGTCGTTATTGGACTTTCTATGGCACTTAAAGCGACGGCATTAGGATTGTTGGTCGCGATCCCTTCGATCATGATTTACAGTGCATGTTTGCGAAAAATGGATTTATTGATGGGAGAATGGGAAGATGCGCGCGCTTAAACGAGTGGAAGGGATCAATGTTGTCCCTCTCATCGATGTTGTTTTGGTTCTTTTGGCGATTGTTCTGACCATTTCCACCTTTGTGGCGTCGGGAGCCATTAAGCTCGATCTTCCCAAAGCCGCCAGTGCTCTGCAAACACCGCCGCAAAAGATCGAAATTGCCATCAATGAGAACGGATCACTCTTTTGGAATGGTAAAGCAATGATGCAAAAAGAGTTAGTCGCGCAAATATCGAGATTAAACCGTGATACAAGTATAAGCATTTTGGGAGATAAAAAAGCATTTTTCAACGATTTTATTTTTATACTCGATCAGCTAAAGCTTCAAAAGATTGAAAAAATATCAATTGTGACGAAGAGGGAGTCATGAAAACAAAGCGTTCATTTCTCTTTTCTCTGTTGCTGCATGCAGGAATTTTTACCGGAGCGGTCGCACTCTCTACTCTGATAAAAGAGGAGAAAGAAGAGGAGATAGTTTTAGAGCTCTCTCTTGATTCTGCGGCACAGATACAGCCGGTTTCTACAGTGCTATCTTCTAAAAAAATGACATTATCCAAAAGCATTGCACCATCTACAGATGAGATTATTGAAAAAACTGAACCTAAACCGCTCATACAAAAAACTGAGTCTCTCCAGATGTTTCCAAAAGAAGTGATTGAAGATCCTAAACCTACGCTAACTGCTCAAACGACATCGATGCAGATTCCTGCGAAAGAAACCGTATTTGCATCGAATCCACCAATTTTAGCACCTCAAAGTATCAATATTGAAGAGCAGTATTTGGATGATCATCTCTCGACTATACGGGACTTACTCGTCAAATACCGTAAATATCCTTCACAAGCGGTTCGTTTAAAACAAGAAGGCGCGGTGCAAGTGACATTTCGTCTCAAACAAAACGGCGAAGTTGAAGATATCCGAATTATCGGAAGTTCAGGTTATGAACTTTTGGATGGTGATGCGATGGCCTTGGTACAAAAAACATCAGAATATTTCCCAAAACCGCCTAAAACGATTCGTATTACCGTCCCTTTAAACTATGTATTAAAAGTCCGTACATAACTGACGTCTAAATAATTAAACTTAAAACGTCAAGTTATCGATGATTCATTAACTGTTTGTAGGTTAAGATAGGTAAGATTTTTAGAATATCATTGCTAAGGAGATACCTATGAAAGACAATGAACCGACGCTCGAATCCATTGAAGATTACAATACATTAAAAGGCTCTAAAAAACGGGTCGTATGGACCGTTATTATTGCGGGACTATTAGTCGGAATAATGTTTGTTGCGGCTAAGAGCTATTATGGCAGTGTAAACGATTCTATCCCTTTGCAGGACGCTATCGGTAAAGTTCCCGTAAAATAATGGTAAAATCACGTTTTTTTTACCAAGGAATTGTATGATAGCAACCGTTATAGGTATTTACACACTCTTTATTTTTATCAGGCTCTATGTAAGCGTTATGCAGATCGGTTATATTAATCAGATCAAGCGTAAAGGGGCCGTTTTAATGGGTGAGAAAGAGTATCTTGATGCGGCGGCTTACGCCGTAGCCAAAGAGAAACTTGGGATGGTGGAAACATTTGTCGAATTTTTACTTTTCTTAGTCTGGATGGGCGGAATGATGGCGTGGTTGGATAGTGCGTTAGCGATAGAGAGCGAAGCCCTTCATACGATCATTGCAGTGATCGGCATGGTTATCATTAATGCACTGGTTCAGCTCCCTTTTGGGTGGATCGCTAAATTCAAAATCGATGCGCAATACGGATTTAACCGCTCCAGTGGGGCTCAATTTATCAAAGATACCCTTGTCGGCACTGTTTTGACGATTGTTATCGGAAGTTTGATTGTTTGGATAGTTTCGATGATCATTACGTCGAGTGAGCTGTGGTGGCTGTGGAGTTTTGCATTTATTTTTGCCGTAGTGATTGCAATCAATATGTTTTTCCCCACCATTCGAGCCCTTTTCTTTGATAAAGTGACTCCCCTTGAAAACGGTGAGTTGCGCGAAAAAATCGAAGAGTTGATGAATAAAACGGGGTTTGTGAGCAGCGGTATATTTGTGAGCGATGCCAGCAAACGTGATGCGCGCTTGAATGCTTATTTTGGCGGATTAGGAAAAACCAAACGGGTTGTATTATTTGATACGCTGATTGAAAAACTCTCTCCGAGTGAACTGATAGCGGTATTGGGACATGAGCTTGGGCACTTTGCCCACGGTGATCTGTACAAAAATATTGCGATGGTGGGGGTAATGCTCTTTGGAATGTTTGCTGTTTTCGGGAACTTGCCGGAGACGCTTTACCTGGAACTCGGTGTATCACAATCTCCGCAGATCGTGATGATGCTCTTTATCCTTCTCCTTCCGGTCGTTAGTTTTATTATGATGCCGCTAATGGGGATGATGAGCCGTCATAACGAGTATGAAGCCGATCGGCGCGGTGCGGAACTCGGCGGTGCGGAACATTTGGTGAATGCCCTTAAAAAATTGGTTGCAGAAAATAAAAGCTTTCCACTCTCTCATCCATTGTACCGATTTTTCCATACGACCCACCCTCCTGTCGTTGATCGTCTTCGTGCCTTGGGCTATGATATTCGTGCTACGGTTGATGAAGGATATCCTGATCCATGTCCAAACGATTAAAAGAGCTTCACGAAGAGATCGCGCAAATTCTGAAAGGGGTTGTCGAATCTCCGCGGCGAGAAGCGGAACTTTTGCTGATGGCGTACCTTCAAAAAGATCAGCTTTTTTTTATTACTCATCAAGAGGACGTGATCGACGACAATGATCCAAAACTGTGTGAGTGGATAGAGATGCGCAGACGGAATGTACCTCTTGAATATCTGACCAATCGTGTCAGTTTTTACAGCAGAGAATTTTATATCGATGAGGGTGCATTGATCCCTCGTCCAGAGACGGAACATCTGATCGATGAGGTACTGGCGCGAGTATCTGCAGATAAAGCGGTTACGGTTGTTGAAGTAGGGGTAGGGAGCGGTATTATTTCGATACTTCTTGCCTTGCATCTTCCTGCGGCACGCTTTATCGCTGTCGATATCTCTCCCAAAGCGTTAGCGGTAGCTCGCCGTAATATCGAGTCGTTTGGTCTTTTGAACCGGATTGAACTGCGAGAGGGAGATTTGCTTTCGTGCATTGAGGAAAAAATAGACGTATTGGTTTCCAATCCACCTTATATCGCCCATAATGCACCATTAGAAACCAATCTTTCGTATGAGCCGCAAAACGCCCTTTTCGGGGGAGAGATCGGCGATGAAATTATTTGCCGTTTGTTGGATGCGGTCTATGAACGCCGTATTCCCCTTTTTGCCTGTGAGATGGGATACGATCAACGCCTAAAAGTGCAGGAATATCTAAAATCTTTTGCGGTACAATCGTTGGATTTTTATACCGATTATGCCTCGTTTGATCGGGGATTTGTATTAAAGGCTCTTCATGAATAAAAAAGCTGTTATTGATGTTCTTTATCTTTTATTGATCGCTATGACGGCAGGTGCCGTTTTGGTTTTAGGGGCATTTGTTGCCGCCGTTGTTTTTCACTCCGAGCTGTATTTGACCTTGCCGATCTTATCGCGGTATGAAGAGGGAAAAATCATGGGTGAAATTTTTCACCGTTTTACCTATTGGGCCTATTTTATGACTGTTATTATTGCACTCTACGAAGTCTCCCGCTACAAAGTGATGCAGATCGATAAAGTTGCCATTTTAAGCGCATTGGGCTCCATCGGGACTCTTCTGTTATTCAGTGCCGTGTATACCCCTAAAATTTTAGAATATCAAGCAAAGGGTGAGGCAGCAATCGATGAATCCTTTGAAGCACTCCATAAAGCGAGTGAAATTGATTTCAAAATCCTGTTAGTGATGTTATTGGTTCTATTTTGCCGACGAGCTTATGTGATGGCGGTTAAAAAATGATCCGGTTTGAAAATGTAACCAAACGTTTCGGAAAACGAGAGATTCTCAAAGGTGTTAATCTTGAGATCGAAAGAGGAAAAACGACGGTCATTTTTGGTGTATCGGGGGGAGGCAAATCGACGATAATCAAACATATTGTCGGACTTCTCAAGCCCGATAAGGGAACGATCACGATCGATGGAATACGGGTTGATAATGCCGATGAGACGACCCTGCGTGCCATCCGGACAAAGGTTGGATTTTTGTTTCAAAGCGGTGCATTGTTTGACAGTATGAACATCCGTGAAAATGTTGCATTCCCGATGCTCGAACATCAAAAGCTTAGTATAAAAGAGCTAGAGTATAAAATTGATGAGAAGCTGACGATGGTTGGGCTTGATCCCAAAATTGTCAAGTCGCTTTATCCCGAAGAACTGAGCGGCGGTATGCGCAAGCGTGTCGGTTTGGCCCGCACCCTTGCACTGGAACCGGAGGTTATTTTATACGATGAACCGACATCGGGACTTGATCCTGTCACCAGTGATTTTATTACCCAAATGATCTGCCGTCTGCGTGAAGAGATCGGAATGACCTCTATCCTTATCAGCCATGATATCGCCGAGAGTTTTAAAGCAGGGGATAATTATGCGATGCTTTTTGACGGTGTAATCGTCGAGTCGGGAGATAAAGAATCGTTTCGCAATTCACCCAATGCGGTAGTTCAGCAATTCATCCATGCACGTTCTGAGGGGCCGATAGCGTTTCATTAACGCCCTCCAAACTTCTTTGCCCACCACTCTTGCGGAGTGAGTGTTTGCTCTTTCAAAAAATTTTCATCCAGATTGTATTCGTAGTTTCCACAGTATTCGAGCAGTATCGCATAGGCTTCGTTGATTTGGGTACTCATTGTATGCGCTGTATCGGTATCATTGGGATGTTTGTCGGGATGCCATTGCTGCATCATATTTTTATATCGGATTTTGATGTCGGAGAGGGTAGCTTTGTCGCTCAGGCCAAGGAGCGTTTTGGCCTTTATGAGCGTGTCAAACGAGAGCATGGAGAGAGGGCTTAGTCTCTTTGTTGACGCATAAATGTCGGAACATCAAGGAAATCTTCCGTATAGTCACCATTGGCAACCATTGCCGGACGAACAACAACGCGAGGTTTCACAACACTAGCTGCTGCGGCAACTGCTTCTTTGTTTTCGAATTCACAGTTATTAATTCCCTGAGCCGCTTTTTTCTCAAAACCGGTAGCAACAAGGGTGATACGGATAAAATCTTTTGCCAATGACTCATCGGTCGTCGTACCGAAGATAACATCCGCTGATTCGTCAACGCTGTTATGGACAACGTCCATCGCCGCAGAGAGTTCCATAAACGGAAACTCAGGGTGCATGCTGAAGTGAACCAATACTCCGAGCGCACCGTTAACAGACATATTATCAAGCAATGGAGATTCGATAGCGTTTTTGATCGCTTCGTAGGCTGCATTTTCGCCTTTGTATTCGCCTACACCCATAAGAGCCAAACCACGGTGGCTCATAACAGTTTGTAAGTCGGCGAAGTCAAGATTGATATCATTATCGCCGCTGGCAAGGATAACACCCGAAGTTCCGCTAACGGCGCGAGCAAGTACGCTGTCAACGATTTTAAAGCTCTCTTTGATTCCGAGTTTCGGATCAATAATTGAGAGGAGTTTATCGTTCGGGATAACGACGATACAATCGGATTCGTTTTTAAGCTCTTGAAGACCATCTTCTGCAAGTTTAAGACGTTTTTTCCCTTCAAAAGAAAAAGGCTTTGTTACGACCGCAATGGTCAATGCACCGACATCTTTTGCACATTTAGCAATAATGGGAGCCGCACCGGTACCGGTACCGCCGCCGAGACCTGCCGCAACGAAAACAATATCAGCACCCTCTAGAGCACGTGTCAAAGCTTCATAACTCTCAATAGCAGATTCTTTGCCCACTTCGGGCTTCATACCCGCACCCAAACCTTTGGTCAGTTTTGCACCCAATTGGATTTTGGTCGCCGCAGAACCTTGTTCCAAAACTTGGGCATCGGTATTTGCGATAATCAATTCAATTCCCGGAATTTGCTCTTTAAGCATATATCCGATCATATTACCGCCGCCGCCGCCGACTCCGACTGCTACGATGCGCGCTCCCGTGAGAGTTGTTGATTCTTCAATTGAAAATGGTTCCATGCTTGCTCCTTGACGTGATTAAAATAGTTGAGTTGCCCAATTCCAAAACTTGGAAATAGGGTTGGGTTGATCGTTTTCGACAGGTTTGTTTGATCCGATATTGACCATTTTCGCCGTTTCGGCAATCTTCTCTTCCTTGACCGGAGGCGTTGAGGCCGTCGGTGTAGGAGTAGAAGATGCCGGTGTAATAGGCTCAAATTTCGGTGCTTCTTCGGGGAGTGAGCCGGTATGTGCAGCCGACTCTTCTCCGGCATGACGCATGCGACGGTTAACGTCGATCTCATAGGCAGTGTAGCCATCCGCTAGATATTTTATTAATCCGACCGCTCCCGAATAGGAAGGATCTCGAAGGGTATCGAATAGACCGCCGACATCGGTCGGTTTGGCAAGACGCACTGGCATATTGTCTAAAATGGCAACGGCAAGTTCACGCAATCCTTCGATTTTGGTAAAGCCTCCGGTGAGGACGACTCCTGCACCCATATGTTCTTTTAAACCGCTTTTTTCAATTGATTGGGCGATAATCATTAATGTCTCTTCTACCCGTGCATAGATAACGTTATGGACGACTTCGAGAGAGACTTCATGGCTGGACGTTTCATCACCGATAACCGGAAGCTCGATGAGATCATTGCTCGGTGCGTAGAGGGAACCGTAGGTTATTTTGACATTGTCAGCCGTATGCAGCGGGGTATGCAATGCCATGGAGAGGTCATTGGTAATATGATTTGAACCGACACCGAGGAAATCGTTATATCGGATAGCATGACCTGAGTGGATAACGATATTGCTCGTATTTCCACCCATATCAACGACGGCTGCTCCCAGTTCTTTCTCATCGGAATTGAGAACGGCGATGGCGGATGCGTATCCGCTGAGGACAACACTCTCAACATCGACACCGGCCGCTTTGACCGCTTTGCGTAGATTGTTAAGATTCGATTTTTGGGTCGTGATAATATGGGTTTCAACTTCCAAGCGTGCGGCATTCATCCCGAGAGGATCTTCAATAAAATCCTGATCGTCTACTTTGAAGTTGTACGGAAGGGCATGAAGCACTTCAAATTCATTGGGGATGTTAGCATTATACAATGAGGTGTGCATAACGCGCTGGATTTCATTGAGGGTGATCTCTTTATTCGGGATATTGACAATACCGCTGGAATTTAAACTTTTTGTATAGGCACCGGAAATCGTGACGATTGCACTGCGCAGTTCTGTTCCGGCAACCCTTTTGGCATCATTGAGTGCACTTTTGATGGATTTGGATGCAAGCTCTATGTTGGTGATGCTCCCTTTGCGAAGCCCTTGTGCTTTTGCGATACCGGCTCCGATAATTTGTGCGTTGTTATCGTCATCGATTTCCGCGATAAGCGCACAAATTTTGGTTGAGCCGATATCAATGGCTAAAACGGTTCGTTTCAAATCAAATCCCCTCTACATAGATTTCAACTGGGTACTTGCTCTCAAGCGCTTTAATCAGCCCTTGATCCAACAAACTCCCTTTGAGCTTGAGTACGGCACTTCCATCCGCTAATGTTTTATCTTGAAGCAACTTTTGTTCCAAAACGTTATACATAATCACATTTCCGCTCTCTAAAGTGATAAAACCTTGTTTTTGTTTGGAACCAAACAGTTTTGTCAAAAATTCTGATCCCTCAGGTGCACTCAATCCCGCTATTTTAGCGCTGTCTTTGCGTGTTAGAAAATCAGAAGAGGTGCCGCTGAATGTTTTATAACTGTTTTGGGCTAACTCTTGAAGTTTGTTTTTTTTAGCTTCGGCTGTATACAGAGCAATAACATCCGTTTTGGCCTCTTCATAGGTTTTAGTACGGGCAGGATTCATTTTGTCGAGTTTGACGATGATATAGTTGTTCCCTGCTTTACGAGGTTTGAGGAAAGGTTTTTGATCATTCAGTGTCATAATCTCTTTGGTAAGCTCGGGAGTAAACGGGGAAGTATCGGAAGTAACGGTTGCTTTTTGAGGGGTTATTCCCGATTTGAGAGATCCTTTTTTATAATCAATATAGAGACGAAGCGCCTCTTTTTCAGTTGCTTTATCATTAAGTGCGGAAACGATCATCGGCTGCGCATCGCTTAGCGCCAGCACTTTTCCTGCCGGATCTTTAAGCATTTGACGGTTCATATCATAATAGTCGCTAATCTCTTTGGCTGATGGAGTTGTTGTAACCGGTGATTGCGTTACATAGCTGATCTCAAAGTTCGGGGATGTTTTAAATTCACTTGAACGTTTTGCCCACAGTGTTTTGAGCTCGGCATCGTTTGGTACAAGTGAGATCATGTTCGGGGTAAGTATTTTATAGTTGATTTTGTCCGATACACCCAGAGCATCGGCGATTGCATTTTCTTCAATCGGTTTTGAACCTGAAGAGAGAAGGTAGAGTGTTTTTTGGATCAATAGCTCTTTTTTCATCGATTCTTCATATTCTTTGATGCTCAAGCGGTTTTGTTTTAGTACTTCGGCATACACCGCTTTATCAAATGTCCCCTCTTTGGCAAAAGCAGGCTGAGCTTTGATGACGTTCCAAAGTTCTTGGTCTGTTACGATCATTCCGTAGCTGTTTGCGAGGTTGAGGACTAATGCCTGGTTGACCAATTGGCGAAGGGCCTGACGTTGAAGCCCGAATTGCTTCGCCTGTTTTTCGTCAAATTTCCCTTGGAAAAGCTGATTGTATTGGTTGAATAGGTTCGAATAGCTTTTTTGAAGTTCTGCAGAAGTGACCGAGATATCTCCTACTTTGGCAACGGAACCCGCTTTGTCTCCGTAGTTGTATTGTCCCCATCCGACGAATCCGGCTCCGATAAAAGCGATCGTGGAGATCCAGATTGTGATGACCAAGTATTTTCGATGGCGCTGCATCCAAGTAATCATATTAAACGATCCTGTTGTAAAATTCAGATATTCTATTCACTTTACCATTAAACTTGGATGAAAATAGGTCATAACTAACAGATGTTATCATAAAATAATCAACATTAGAGGATTCCAATGAACAATTTAGAGATATCGGCACGGGATTTGAGTGTTTTATGGCATCCGTGTACCCAAATGAAAGATCACGAAACGATCCCCCTTATCCCTATTTCCAAAGGGGAAGGGGTATATCTATATGATTTCGAGGGGAATCGCACCATTGACGCGATCAGCAGCTGGTGGGTCAATATTTTCGGCCATTGCAACCCTTACATCAACCAAAAAATCAAAGAGCAGGTAGATAGACTCGAACATGTAATTTTGGCAGGATTTACCCATGAGGGGATTGTGAGACTCTCTGAGCGGTTAGTAGCTCTTTCTCCGGAAGGGCTAACACGCTGTTTTTATGCTGACAACGGCTCCAGTGCGATAGAAGTGGCACTGAAAATGTCCTATCACTCACACAAAAACAAAGGGGAAGAGAGAGGACTGTTTGTCTCTCTAACCGACAGTTATCACGGAGAGACGCTGGGAGCTCTTTCGGTCGGCGACGTGGCACTGTACAAAGAGACGTATGAACCGTTGCTGATCCGTTCCGTTCAAACACCCTCGCCGGATAATCAGAGTGTCGAGGCGGCTTTGGACGCGGCCAAATCGTTTGAACAATTGCTCCGTGATCGGGGAAGTGAGATCGCAGCACTGATTGTCGAGCCGTTAGTGCAGGGGGCAGGGGGGATGAGGATGTACCATCCCGCTTTTTTGAGCGAAACCAAACGGTTGTGCGAAGTGTACGGAGTCCATTTTATCGCCGATGAAATTCTGGTCGGATTCGGGCGGACGGGGAGTATGTTTGCGTGCGAACAAGCCAACATCACCCCCGATTTTTTAGTCCTCTCCAAAGGGCTTACCGGAGGGTACCTTCCTTTGTCGGTTGTTTTAACGACCGAGACGGTATACGGATCTTTTTATTGCGATTACAACCCTGTCCGTTCCTTTCTCCACTCCCACAGTTATACCGGCAATGCGTTGGCATGTGCGGCGGCCAATGCGACTCTCGATATCTTTGAATCGGAAAATGTGATAGACAAAAACCGTGTTACCATTGCCGCTATGGCTGAGGAATTGAAACGTTTTGTCTCATTGCCGAGAGTCAAAGAGGTACGTCAATGCGGGATGATTGCGGTGATTGAACTGGAGGGGTTTGATCCAAGTGAACGTATCGGATTGAAAATCCATCAGCTCTGTATGGCGCAAGGCGTTTTGATACGTCCTCTGGGAAGTGTTATTTATGTCATGACCCCCTATGTTATTAAGCCGGATGAATTGAAGCGTGTTTTTGATGCAATTGAATCGGCTCTCGGTAACATTTAAAGCTGTTATTAGTGAGTATTGGCTATTATAAGGGCTAATAAACTCAAAGGTCGCTCGTGCAAGAAACTCCCCATATCCCTGTTCTTTACCGAGAGGTGATTGAAGCGTTTTCTCCGTGTAAAGAGGGGATTGTGATTGATTGCACGATGGGATACGGAGGACACTCTTCGTTATTGCTGGATAATAATCCCACATTATCACTGATCGGGATCGATCAAGACCCTACGGCCATTGCCTTTTCTTCCAAACGGTTGGAACCTTTCGGTACGCGTGTGGAAATCCGTCGCGGACGATTCTCCGAGGTTGCTCACGAGGCAATTGGGGAAAAGGGGGAAAAGATTTGCGGTATTTTAGCCGATATAGGGGTGTCATCACTGCAGCTTGATCAGCGGGAACGGGGATTTTCGTATGAGAGCGATACGCTCGATATGCGGATGAACCCCGATGCTCCTCTGAGTGCTTCAGAGGTTGTCAATGAGTATTCCCAAAGTACATTAGAGACTATTTTACGTGAATACGGTGAAGTGACAAATGCCCGTAAAGTGGCGGAAACGATTGTGCAGCGGCGACCTTTCAGCTCAGCAAAAGAGCTTTCGAACGCAATTTTTCATCTGATGCCGAAGGGGAAAAAGATTCATCCCTCTACGCTGGTGATGCAGGCGATTCGGATCGAAGTGAATGATGAATTGGGTGAGCTGAGACGGCTATTGGATGCGATTGAATCCTCGAGCCTCAGACATTTACGCGTAGCGATCATTACGTTTCATTCGCTCGAAGATCGGATCGTCAAAAACCGTTTCACAAAATGGGGAAAAAACTGTATTTGCCCTGATGATGCGATGCGATGTACCTGCGGGAATAAGAATGCGATCGGCAAGGTTGTAACCAAAAAGCCGTTGATTGCCCAGGATGACGAGCTGCGTGCAAATTCACGGAGCCGAAGCGCTAAACTAAGAATTTTTGAAATACGAAGAGATTGATAAATCATGAGCGAAAAACTCGATATTTTAGATGAGACCCAGCACATACTCAGTCCCCAAGATTCAATGGGGCCGCTTTTTTTGCGGAATGTTTTCGTGGGTATTTTTCTAGTTCTGGTTATCGTATTTCCGAAGATATTTATCAATACTCAAATCTATTTCAAAAGCCGTGAAATTTCAACACTCAGTCATGAACACGATGCACTTTTGGAAGAAAATCGACTTATACGGGCGAAAGTGGAGTCGATGAAATACAAAAATCAGGTCTTGGATACTCTTTTTTAAGAGAGCTCTTCACATCTTCTAAAATATACTAATTTAATCCAAACTCTATTCCATTGCTCTATCGTATTATCTATCGAATCAAATAAGAATTCTGGTGGTATAATCCCCGACTTAAATTGATACTTTGGAGATACAATGTATAATCTGTTTGAAGACGAAGACGATATTTTCCAAGGTTCACCGAAAAGTAAATTTATGGATATCGTTTTTAACGCCAACCGCGATTTGGTTCAGAATGAATTAGAGCGTTTGATGACCCGTTTAGCGGCGATGGAAGTGATGTTACAAGAGACTCACGGAGAGCAAGAGATTGATCGTGTGATTAAGTCGATGGAATTTGAGCGTGCCGATGAGATCGATATGATGGCTAAAAATTTGTACATCATTTCGGTCGGAAACGTATTGACCCAAAACGAGTAGTCTTGAAAAACTTTTTTCTATTCTTGATACTCGGTGTATTCTTTTCATTGGATGCGGCGGCGTGGAGAGAATCGAAAAGTTTTATGCTAAAAAAAGATGAGTTGGTTAAAATTCTCATCAAGAGTGAAGGGCAAGAACGGCTTTTGAACTTTCGATGGACACTCTATACCGATAAAGGTTTAGTTGTTCATGAGAGTTTTGACCGAATTGTCGGACAGCATGTTTTGTATACGGGCTATACGAACCAAAGCTTTCGAAAAGTCCTTTTGCCTTCTAAGCGAAGCCAAAAAGATGTTCCTTATGTTCTTGTCGTTTTTAAAAAATTCGATGAGGGGAATGCGACGGCGCAAATGGATCTCTTTTTATTTGATAAAGAGAGCCGAATCGTGTTGGATTATTTAACTAAGAAGTGATGATAGGAATGTTGGAAACTGTAGAAACCCTTATTGCCAGATTGATCGATGAAATCGATTATCCTCATGCCGCAGAACTTTTTAAAAAACTCTCGGGCGGAAAACGTCTTCGGGCACGGCTGATATTGACTATCGCCCCCGAAGCTGCCACAGCACCGTTGCTCGGTGCGATCGTAGAGCTGATCCATGCGGCAAGTCTGCTCCACGATGATGTGATCGATGAAGCGCAGCTCCGACGAGGAACCCCTTCGGTCAATGCGACAGAGGGGTCCAAAACCGCTATTATGCTCGGCGATATCCTCTACTCCAAAGCCTTCAGCTCTCTCACGTCATTTGATCCTTCTATTGCTCGTGCCGTTGCCGAATCGGTTACTCGTCTCTCGATCGGAGAGATGATGGACGTCTCTATGGCGGAATCGTTTAATACCGACCGTGAGCTCTATCTGAAAATGCTTTATCTCAAAACGGCGACACTCATTGAAACGTGCGCTTACAGTGCCGCCATATTAGCAGGTAAAGATGCTCAGGCTCATGCCACATACGGAAAAAATCTCGGATTGGCTTTTCAAATCGTTGATGATATTCTGGACATTACCGCTGATGAAGCGACACTGGGGAAACCTTCTCTGAATGATTTTTCCGAGGGAAAAGTGACATTGCCGTATATCGATTTGTACGAGCGGCTGGGAGAGGAAGAAAAAGAGCGGTTAGTACAGTCTCATGGAAAAGTTCTTAATAAAGAAGAAAAAGGGTGGATCCGCTCCAAAATGGATGAATTCAAGGTCATCGAACGCTCTTATGAGCATGCCGGTGCGTTATGCGATGAAGCGATCTCAGTGATCGGTGAAAATGCGGCACTACGTTCCATCATCGAAACCGTGATTAAAAGAAGCCATTGATGCACTATTTAATTGTTAGTTTTTCGCATAAAAATTCGACGCTAGCCATACGGGAAAAGCTTGCATTTGTCGATGAATCGGCTCGGATACGAGCGATGGAAACATTAAATACCAATCCGTGTATCAGCGAATCGATGATCCTCTCCACCTGTAATCGCGTCGAAATTGTATGCAGCTGCAGTGATACCCAACTTGCGAGTGCGGCGTTATTTGAACTCCTTTCAAGCCATTCAGGACTTAGCTCTCATGAACTTCACGAGCGTGCCGATGTGTTTGATGATGAGGGGGGAATCCATCACCTTTTCAGCGTAGCGAGTTCGCTTGATTCGATGGTCGTCGGGGAGACACAGATCGCCGGTCAGCTCAAAGATGCCTATAAACTCTCGGCTGATAACGGATTTTCGGCACAAAAAATCGGACGAGCCATGAGCTATGCCTTTAAATGTGCCGCCGATGTGCGCAATGCAACCAATATCTCTTCCAAACCCGTCTCCGTTGCCAGTGTCGCCGTAGCGAAGGTCAAAGAGTCTGTGGGGGACGTAAGCGGCAAAAAGGCGCTGGTGATCGGCTCAGGTGAGATGTCGGTGATTACCTGTAAGCATCTCAGTGCCCAAGGGGTCGATGTAACGGTGATGAACCGTACTTTTGAAAAGGCCGAAGCCATCGCGTCAGAGTGCAATGCGCGCGTCCGTTCATTCGAAGAGCTTGCTTATGCCATCAATGAAAACGAGCTGTTATTTACAGCAACGGGCTCGCTTACACCGATTATTACCGATGATATGATCAAACCGACTTCGTTTGAGCGGTATTGGTTTGATATGGCGGTTCCCCGTGATATCGAATGCGATTCGGCTCTTTGGTCTATTCGTCTTTTTTATGTGGACGATCTCAAAGAGATCGTGAGTGAAAACATCGCATTGCGTGAGGATGAAGCCAAGCTCTCCTATGTCATCATCCGCCGTCATGTAATAGGATTTTTTGAATGGCTGAAAACGCTCTCCATCGAGCCTTTGATTAAAAATATGTATCTCAAAGCTTCAAATGCCGCATTCCAAGAATCGACGCGTGTTATCGAAAGCGGTTATGTCCCGAAAGAGTATGAATATGCCGTTCATAAAGCAACGCTTCAGGCATTAAAACGTTTTTTGCACCCTTTTGCCGAACGGATGCGTGACGGTTCCGATCCGATGCGCGTGGATGCTTTGATCGAATCGATGAGTTTTTTAATGAATCAAGAGGAAGGCTCTGATCTCTCCCAAACTTCGTGTACCTATTACCCTAAAGGAAAATAATGCGTTTTACTAAAGCCTATATCCCAACAACTAAAGAAGCTCCGAAAGATGCCCAGCTCCCTAGTCATATTTATCTCTCCCGTGCCGGATTTGTAACGCAGGTAGCTGCCGGACTGTATAATTTTTTACCGATGGGTAAGCGGGTATTGCGCAAAATCGAAAATATTATTAACGAAGAGATGGCAGCGTGCGATGCTCAAGAGGTCGATCTCAGTTTTGTTACCCCTGCAGAGTTATGGGAAGAGAGCGGACGAATTGAGAAATTCGGCAAAGAGCTTCTCCGTTTCCGTGACCGTAAAGAGAACCTTTTTGTCCTCGGACCTACCCATGAAGAGATGATGGTGAATATCGTCCGTAACCGTGTCACGAGCTATAAACAGCTTCCGATTAATTTGTATCAGATCAAAACTAAATTCCGTGATGAAGCGCGTCCGAGATTCGGGCTGATGCGCGGACGCGAGTTTGTGATGAAAGACGGCTACAGCTTTCATGCTACAACGGAAGATTTGGATCGTGAATTTGATGCAATGGAAGCGGCGTATAAACGGATTTTGGAGCGTTTGGGACTTGAATTTCGCGTGGTTGAAGCGGACAGCGGTGCCATCGGGGGTACGGGTTCAAAAGAGTTGATGGTTCTCGCCGGAAGCGGTGAGGATACCCTCGCAGTATGTGATACGTGTGAATACGGTGCGAATGTCGAAGCCGCACGCCGCGCGCCACGCAGTGCGATCCCTGAAGCGCCGAGTGCCGATTTTGCCCGCTTTAAAACGCCGAATGTCAAATCGATCGAGGATTTGAGTAATTTTTTCCATGTTGATCCATACTATACGCTCAAAGCGGTTGTTCAGCGTGCGGTGTATACGGAGGGGAGCGAACTTGTCTGTTTTTTCCTTCGCGGATGTGACGAACTTCAAGAGGTAAAAGCACGAAACAGTGTCAGTGCGATCGATTTGGTAGATGCAACCGAAGCGGAGTTAATAGAGATCGGTTTGGTTCCGGGATTTATCGGACCGCTTGATCAAGAGAAAATCCGTATTGTAATGGATAATGATACGAAGGGTGCGACTGCAATGTTTTGCGGTGCAAACGAAGCCGATTACCATTTTGTCGGGGTAGATCTGAGTGTCATGAATGAAGCCCATTTTGCTGATCTCGCAAGCGTTCAGGAAGGGGATGGATGCCCTCATTGTAACGGTAAGATCCTCCATACCAAAGGGATTGAAGTCGGACATATTTTCAAACTCGGAACCGTTTACTCTGCACCGCTGAAAGCGGAGTTTTTGGATGAAAACGGACGAAGCCAGCCGTTCATCATGGGAACCTACGGAATGGGTGTCAGCCGTCTGGTCGCTGCCGTCATCGAACAGCACCATGATGAAAAAGGGTGTATCTGGACTCACGCAACAGCTCCGTATCTGGTCAACGTAATGGTCTCCAATATCAAAGAAGAGTCCCATATGGCTTATGCCGAAGAGCTTTATGGATCATTGCAAGCTCGGGGTATCGAGACGATGCTGGATGATCGTAAAGAGCGTTTCGGGTTTAAAATGTCAGATGCCGAATTAATAGGCTTCCCTTTTACGATTATTATCGGAAAAGAACTTGATAACGGGTTAGTTCAGATTATGGTGCGTGCCACCTGTGAAATGATTACCGTCAATGCGGCGGACGTACTCAGTAAAATCGAGGAATTGTCTCGATGATCTATTTTTTGATCTATCTTTTTCTGGAAGTAAGTCTCACAGTTGAGATCGCTTCACGAATCGGTGGATTAGCCACTTTTTTAGAGATTGTCGGAAGCGCGTTTTTCGGGATATTCATTCTAATGAATTTTCGTCACGCTTTAGCAGAAAATCTTGATGCGCTTCGGACACGACAAATCGATATGCAGGGATTTTCGAATCGAAATATATTGGGATTATTGGGAGCGATTCTCCTTATTCTCCCCGGATTTTTATCCGATGTTATCGGTATACTGATGCAGTTTTTTCTCGTAGTGACACTGATCATTAACCGATTTACGCGAAAATATCAACCACCAACCCAACCAAAGGACGATCATGTCATTGATGCTGAAATTATCGAGCACACTACTGCTCTGCGCTAGTCTTATGGCGGCAACGGATGCCGAAGTCATCACTTTTTTAAAAAGTGGGATCGGCAGCAACCCAAATATCACAAATTTGCAAGTCGATGTAAGCGGTAAAAAAAATATTGCGTCGATGAGCGGATGGCAAGCCTATTTTATGAAAATTGAGGCGGACGTAAAACAGGGGAATGATATTCGTCATATCAACCAAAACGGCACCTATTTTGTCAACGGTAATGTTATCGCGCCAGAATTGATCAACTTAAAAACCGGCGAGCGTTACAATGATACGGTAACTCCTGATTTTAGCAATGCCTTTTACACCAAGAGTAATCGTATCAGCGGTGAAATAACCGCCCCTCAAAAAGTTGCGATTTTCTCTGATCCTTTGTGCCCTTTTTGTCGCCGTTATGTCCCTGAAGCCCTCTCCTATATGGCAAAATATCCTAAAACGTTTGCCGTTTATTATTACCACTTTCCTCTTTCCGGATTGCATCCTGCGGCGGTTACGTTGACCAAAGCGGCGATTGCGGCTGAACAAGACGGTATTGACAATGCAGTGCTTACCCTTTATAAAGTGGATATCAATGCGAGCGAAAAGGACGAACAAAAAATTCTTAACGCTTTCAATAAAACTTTCGGAACAAAGATTGATAAAGAGGATATCCGCCGCTCATCCGTCATTAAACAATTTCAGTTTGATCAAAATGTAGCAGAATCGATGATGGTATCCGGTACTCCGACCGTCTTTTTTAACGGACAAAAAGATCCTTCAAAAACAAAATACAAAGACGTAAAGGTTAAATAATTGATGAAAAAACTCACCATCGCAACACGCGGAAGCAAACTTGCCCTCTGGCAGTCCAATCACATCAAATCGGTGATCGAATCACAATTTAGCGATGTTGAAGTGGAACTCAAAATTATTATCACTTCGGGAGATAAAATTTTAGATGTTCCTTTGGCCAAAATCGGGGGGAAAGGGCTTTTCCTTAAAGAGATCGAAGAGTCTATGCTCCGTGGAGAGGCACAGATGGCAGTTCATTCGCTTAAAGACGTTCCTACGGTGATGCCGGAGGGATTGTTACTCTCAGCGATTACGGTGCGCGAGGATGTCCGTGATGCCATGCTCAGTGAAAAGTATCCTGACATTATTTCGCTTCCTCAAGGGGCGGTAGTGGGTACTTCTTCATTACGGCGTCGTATGCAGCTCGCACTGCAGCGTCCCGATTTGGTGATCAAAGATTTACGCGGGAATGTCGATACCCGTATCCGAAAGCTCAAAGATGGAGAGTTTGATGCGATTATTCTTGCGGCAGCTGGGATTAACCGTTTGGGCTTTTCGGATTTGGTGAAATATTTTTATCCGATACCTCTCGATGATATGCTTCCGGCAATGGGGCAGGGAGCTCTTGGAATCGAAACGGTAAATGAGCCGTGGGTTCTCGAAATTGCGGCCTTTTTAGAAGATGCTGACAGCCGTATCGAGACAACGATTGAGCGAGGCTTTGTCGATACATTGCAAGGTGGGTGTCAGGTTCCTATCGGAGTGAGTGCCCGAGTTCAGCCAAACGGAGAAGTGATTGTCCGTTCAACGCTCGGCATGCCAGATGGGTCTGAAGTGATGGGAGATGAAATTGTTGTTTTAAAAGAGCAAACCGAGCGTGTCGGTGAAGCAATGGCGGAGCGTTTGATTACCCGGGGTGCGATGGAACTGCTGCACCGGGCTGAAGCTATGGCAAATAAGGGTTAAACTGTGACATTAGAAAAAACAATCGATCTTCTTCACGAAAAAGGGGAGTTGCGTATTATTGACACCCCTTTGGATATTAAACTCGAAATTCCTCATTTGGCGTATGCCGAGGTAAAGAAGGAAAACGGGGGGAAAGCACTCCTTTTTACCCATCCCGTTGATAAAGCTACGGGTCAAAAATTTGATTTCCCCGTTGTGATGAATCTGTTCGGTTCATACCGTCGCACAGAGATTCTTTTCGGTCGAGAGATAGAGGGGGTAGCGAGTGAGATTGAAAAACTACTTCACATGAAACCGCCTCAAGGGTTTAAAGAAAAAATCGGAATGCTCGGCGATTTGTTCGCGATGAAAGATATGTTTCCTAAAAAACTTAAAACACGCGGAAGCTGTCAAGAGATCGTAAAGCAAGGCGATGAAGTAAATCTTTATGACTTGCCTATTTTAACGACGTGGGAAGAGGACGGCGGTCCGTTTATTACGATGGGGCAGGTCTATACCCAAAGTCTGGACGGAGCTCTAGTCAATTTAGGGATGTACCGTTTGCAGGTGTATGACAAGAACCATTTGGGGATGCATTGGCAGATCCATAAGGACTCTTCCCACTTTTTTGATCAGTATCAGCGCGAGTGGAAAAAAATGCCCGTCACCATCGCTATCGGTGGAGATCCTCTCTATACCTGGTGTGCGACGGCTCCATTGCCGTACGGTGTCAATGAATTGCTCTTGTACGGTTTAATTAAAAAAGAGTCTCCGAAGCTCGTTGAATCGTTGACCACGCCGCTTTTTATTCCCGAAGATGTCGATTTTGTGATCGAAGGGTGGGTGGATACCGCAAAACTTCGGGTTGAGGGACCTTTTGGCGATCATACAGGGTATTACACACTGAAAGAGTTTTATCCCGAGTTGGAAGTGAGTGCGATAACTCACCGCAAGACACCGTATTATCTGGCTACGGTCGTCGGAAAGCCGCCGTTGGAAGACAAATATATGGGATGGGCGACGGAGCGGGTATTCTTGCCGTTACTCAAAACCAATGCGGCCGATTTAATCGATTATCACATGCCGGAGAACGGAGTGTTTCATAATCTGATTTTAGCTAAAATGAAACCTCTCTACAAAGGACATGCCAAGCAGTTTATGCATATTTTTTGGGGTTCGGGGCAGATGAGCTTTGTTAAGCATGCGTTGTTCTTCGGAGAAGATGCCCCTAAGTTGAATAATTATGAAGCTCTTGTGACCTATGCCTTGAATCGCTTTCTTCCAAAGTGTCTCTTTATCTCGGAAGGGATAACCGATGCACTGGATCACTCCAGCCCCGAATCGCTCGTCGGCGGAAAACTCGGAATCGATTTTACGGCATCGTATTCACCGATTGCTCCTGAATCGATTGACAGCTCTGTATTATTGGAAAAAGTACGTGCCCTTATCCCTGAAGTGACGGGACTTACACAGTATATGCGACATACCCTTAATCCGATAACGGTCATAAGCGTTAATAAAACCCGTTCTCTCAAAGCTTATTTTAGTGCTTTGGAAGCGTTTAAATCGGTATTGCGTATCGTTGTGTTTGTGGATGAAGCTAAAAACGATATTCACAACCCTTATATGCTTATTTGGAGGGTAACCAATAATATGGATGCCGCTCGTGATATATACCGTTCGGAGGCTATTGTCGCAATAGACGGTACGATGAAAACGGCAGTAGACGGATATGAGCGCGAATGGCCGGGGGATGTCGAGTGTACCCCCTCTGTTGTGGAACATCTTAAAGCTCTTTCTCTTTGGGATTTAGATCCGAAATTAGAGAAAAAATACCAGCTCTGAGGCTCTTCTTCCCCTTGACTTAGAGGGGAAAACTTAAGCAATATATTAGAATTGCTAAAGTAGTATTAATAACATAGATATAGAATAGGAATAGATTCCAATGCGCACCTTTTATGCTACAGTAGCAGTTATATTTTTAGCCGGTTTGTCCACTCTTAACGCGGCCACATACAAAGGGCAAAAAATTTATATCGAGACGTGTAAAGAGTGTCACGGCGGGGGGCAGGCGTTAGCCGGATCCAAAAAACAGCGTGCATGGGCAAAAGTGATGGAAAATGACGGTGACAAATTAGCCCAAATTCATCTGAATTCCAAAAAAGCAGAAGCTTCATGGCCTTATTTTAATAGTCGAACCTATAGTAAAAACGCTAAACATCTGGAAGATTTTTTGGTTGAATATGCAGCCGATAGCGGAAATGTTCCTGCCTGTAATTAATCAAATCTTCACGTCCCCGAGGGGATGATTTTCTTCTAAACCAAACTTCGCTAAAATACCCTACTTAACACTATTCGGAGATACCATGGAAAAGATGTGGTCCGGACGTTTCACACAAGATGCGTCAACCCTTTTGGAAAAATTTAATGCCTCGATCATGTTTGATCAAAAACTTTACCGTGAAGATATCGAAGGTTCAATCGCGCATGCACAAATGTTGGCTCATCAAGGGATTTTAACCGATGAAGAGCGTATCTCAATCGAAAAAGGGATGGCTCAGGTGCTCAGTGAAATCGAGTCGGGTGTATTCGAATGGAAAATCGGTGACGAAGATCTTCATATGGCAATTGAAAAACGGCTCACCGCTATCATCGGCGAAGCGGGAAAAAAACTTCATACGGCGCGCAGCCGTAACGATCAGGTCGCTCTTGATTTTCGTCGCTACGTACTCCGCAAAAATCGTGAGATTGTGGAACAGATTAAAGCTCTAATGGAAGTCGTTGTTGATATTGCCCGCGATCATACGTCAACTTTGTTGCCGGGTATGACTCATCTGCAGCACGCACAGCCGATTAACTTTGCATTCCACCTGCTCGCCTATGTCTCTATGTTCAAACGTGATTGTGAGCGTTTTGAGAGCAGTGCGGAACGTAATAATATCTCTCCGATCGGATGTGCCGCACTCGCCGGGACACCCCACAATATCAACCGAGAAATGACGGCGAAAAGCCTCGGATTTGATTCGGTAAGTATCAATTGTCTCGATACGGTGAGCGATCGCGATTTTGCCTTGGAGATTTTGTTTAATATCTCGACGCTCATGATGCATATTTCCCGTCTGGCGGAAGAGATTATTATGTGGTCAAGTTATGAATTCCGTTTTGTGGAACTTTCCGATCAGTATTCTACCGGAAGCTCTATCATGCCTCAAAAGAAAAACCCCGATGTTCCTGAACTTCTTCGCGGCAAAACGGGCAGAGTATTCGGAAATCTTATGGGACTTTTGACCGTAATGAAAGGGCTTCCTTTAGCTTACAACAAAGATACGCAAGAGGATAAAGAAGGGGTGTTTGACAGCGTTGAAACGGCTGAAATCTCTCTCGAAATTCTCCGTGAAGCCCTCAAAACTATGACCATCAAACCTCATAATATGGAACGTGCGTGTAAGCTTGGGCATCTGTCCGCTACCGATTTGGCCGATTATCTGGTTGAGCATTGCGGTGTACCGTTTCGTGAAGCGCACCACATTACCGGACGTGCGGTTGCCCGTGCCGAAGTACTCGGAATTGATCTAAGCGACATCGCGTATTCGGAACTTCATGCGATTGATGATCGTATCAAAGAGGATGTTATCGCGTACTTGGGGATTGAGCACTCGATGAATGCTCGTACGTCTCAGGGGGGAACCGCACAATTGCGTACTCTGGAACAAATTATCTATTTTGACCATTATCTTAAGGATATCCGATGAAAATCACCGTCTCTCACCAAGACGCAATGCGTTTTGAAGCCAAAACCGAAAAAAACAGTTTTATTATCGATTGTCCCCAAATCTCGCCGATCGAGTATTTTTTAAGCGGGATTATTACGTGCAGTGCGACCGATGTCGTAATGCTCCCTAAGCAGCAAGGATATGAGGTTAAAAATCTTGAAGTTTCGGGAGAAGTGGTTCGCAACGAGTCTGCACCGCGCAAGTTCAATGCTCTTCATCTAGAATACCGATTTGAATCCGATGTGGACGATACACTTGCTGCACGCTGGGTAATGGCGAGTTTGGAGACCTACTGCTCAACGATCAATACGATTCGTGACACCACGGCGATCACTTACACGATTATCCATAACGGCAATATAATTCGTGAAAATGAAAAAATGATCAGCGGCGGTGGGAGCAGTGTCGATTTCGGTGCATTGCAAGGGTGTAATGCGTAATCTGTTTTCGATTCCGTGTCGAGCACGGAATGACGAAATATTGTCATCCTGAACTTGATTCAGGATCTTAACTCTTTACAATCAAAAAAAGTCTTTTGGATCAGCATCGGCAAAATGGCCCCATTTGAGCTTCGCTCCGCCGAGGATGTGGAAGTGCAGGTGTCCTACTTCCTGAGCGCCGTTTTCGCCGATATTACTGATGATACGGTACCCGCTCTCATCAATTCCGCACGTTTTGGCGACCTCTTGCATAAACGTTGACATTCTCCCCATCACATCACCCGGAATATCGTTGAAACTTTGATAATGCGCTTTCGGGATTGCTAAAACATGAACGGGCGCTTTTGGATTAATGTCATGAAACGCATAAAATTCTTCGTTTTCAGCTACGGTATTGGAAGGGATTTCTTTATGAATTATTTTACAGAAAATGCACATGTTTAACCTCATTTTTTTATGCTATTGTAGCACATGGATAATCGCTTGAAGCAATTTATAAAAGAGTTTTGACTATAATATATTTCAAATTGAAAGCACTTTCAGAAATAGTGATAATATATTTTAAAGCTTTCACAAAACCATCAATGGAGACTCTATTTTGCAAGAGTGGTATGACGCTATAAAATCGGCCGACTCGATAGATAAAATCGAAGAGATCCGAATCGCCGTTTTCGGAAAAAAAGGGATTATGAACGCTGAGTTCGCCCGTATGAAAGACATTCCCGATGCTGAAAAAGGGACGTTTGCTAAAGAGCTTAATATCCACAAAGAGGGATTAAACGCTTTGTTGGTGGATCGCAAGCTTTTCCTGGCGATGGAACATTTGCAAGCGACGATGAAGGCAGAAGCGATTGACGTTAGTCTTTATTCTACCGACACGGAGCGCGGGTCGCTGCATCCGGTGATGGAGACGATGGATCGCATTGTCGAGTATTTCGTCGCTATGAATTTCTCGGTACAAACAGGGCCGATGGTAGAAGACGATTTTCATAATTTTGAAGCGTTGAACCTTCCGAAATACCATCCGGCGCGCGATATGCAGGATACCTTTTATTTCAAAGATTCGATGCTGCTTCGTACCCATACCTCGCCGGTACAAATCCGCACGATGCTCTCTACGCAGCCGCCGATCCGGATGATTGCTCCGGGTGCGGTATTCCGACGTGATTACGACATCACCCATACTCCGATGTTTCATCAGGTGGAGGGGCTTGTCGTTGAAGAAGCGGGGAAAGTTTCGTTCGCCAATCTCAAATTTATCCTTGAAGATTTTCTTAAAACGATGTTTGGGGATGTTGAAGTCCGTTTTCGACCGAGTTTCTTTCCGTTTACGGAGCCATCGGCCGAAGTCGATATCAGCTGTATTTTTTGTGCAGGAGAGGGTTGCCGTGTTTGTTCAAAAACGGGGTGGCTGGAAGTACTCGGATGCGGTATTGTCGATCCGAACGTCTTTAAAGCGGTCGGTTATGAGAATGTCAGCGGCTATGCGTTCGGTTTAGGGGTTGAGCGGTTTGCGATGCTGATACACCGAATCGGCGATTTACGCTCTTTGTTTGAGGGAGATACGAGATTATTGGAGCAGTTTAGATGATCGTAACAAAAAATTGGTTAAACGAATGGATCGATCTTACTGACGTCAGTACGGAGCTGTTGCTTAAAACATTAAATTCGATCGGCTTGGAAGTGGATCGGCATGATGCCATCCACGTGGCTGATGGGGTTGTCGTAGGGTTTGTCGAAAAATGTGAAAAGCATCCCGATGCCGATAAGCTCAATGTGTGTCAAGTCAATGTGGGTAAAGAAGTGCGTCAAATCGTGTGCGGCGCATCCAATGTCCGTGAAGGTATTCATATCGCATTGGCCACCGTCGGTGCGGAACTTCCGGGCGGCTTAAAAATCAAAGAGGCAAAATTGCGCGGTGTTGATTCACACGGCATGATCTGCTCCGCCAAAGAGATTGGGCTCCCCTCTATGGGCGAGGGGATCATGATCCTCGATGCGAGTATCGGCGAATTGGTATTGGGTCAAAATCTCAATCAATACGGTTTATTCAATGATGATGTCATTGAGATTGAATTGACCGCCAACCGCGGTGACTGTTTGAGCATTCACGGTGTTGCGCGTGATTTACGAGCGGCGTTGTCACGGCCGCTTCGTGAGAAGAATGTCAAAGATGATCAAGAGGGGCGCTTGGGTATCGGACGCATTTTGCAGCTGCAGCATACCGAAACATTTAATGCCGCTCTTTTATTCGGTGCGGTAGAGGTTAAAGAGCTCAGTGTCCCTTTGATCATTTCACTCCGTTTAGCGATTATTGAAGAGGTCTACACGACAGCAGTGGATGCAGTGCTCAAATATGCAACGCAAAGTACGGGTGTTATTTTACGCGCTTACCCATTTGAAAAATTCGGCGATGTAGAGAACAAAGGGATTATCACCCTTGAGACGGATGAAAACGGTTATGCCGCATTGTACGGCAAAGAGAAGCTCTCCGTGATCGGAGTTTCCCAAGAGAAAGAGGCCCATTTTGGTGCGAATGAAGGACTAGCGGTTATTGAAGCGAGTTATATTGCTCCGGATGTTGTTTCTCAAAAAATGGGAGAGAAAAAAGTTCCGAGTTGCCCCCACTATTATCGAACCTCTCGAGGAAGTGAACCGTCAATCGAGATGGGTATACGCTATGCGGCAGAACTGTTCGAGAAATATTCGTCTTCACAAGTGTACGGGGGAAATATTGAGCTGACAAGTTCATACGAACCTCGCATCATCAGTATGGTTGAAGCGGAATTTGAATCCTTTATCGGTCTTAAAATCGATAAAACGCGTATTACGCAGATATTTAAAAATCTCGGGTTAGATATCGGCAAGCCGAAGGGATCGACATTCGCTATTTCGGTACCGAAGTTCCGTCACGATATCGTGAACAAACAAGATATTATTGAAGAGGTTGTCCGTATTGTCGGAATCGATAATATCCCTTCCAAGCCGCTTGTTTTTGCGGAAGCGAACCAAATGAGCGATGATTTGGCAGAGTACAGAAAGACACGGCTCTATCGTCACCGTGCGGCACAAAGCGGATTTTATGAGTCGGTCCATTTTGTTTTCAATGAACGCGTACAAGTTGAAAAATTCGGATTTGTCTGTACCGAAGCTTCAAAAGAGCTTTTGAACCCGATTACGGCGACGTTTGATACTCTTCGACCGACGCTTTTGATGGGCCTTTTAAATTCGGCTTCGGCAAATGTCAAAGTGAATCAAAAGAAAATCGCTCTGTTTGAAACGGGGATGGTTTTTAATACGGATCGCCAAGAATCAAAACATATCGGCTTTATTGTTTCGGGTGCGATGGAGAGCGAAAAAATTGCCAATGCAGGCAAACCTGCCGTGATCGATTTTGCCTCATTTACCAAGCTGATTGCCGATGTGTGCGGCTCCTTTGAATTGGTTTCTCATACACCTACTCATTCTTTGGCTCATCCGTATGTTTGTGCTAAAGTATTTATTAACGGTGCCGAAGCAGGAGAACTTTTCCGTCTTCATCCGCAAGTCGAAGAGGAATTTGATCTTCCCCAAACGTTTATGTGCGAACTTAAAATGGATACTCTGCCGTATGCTTTGATTGAAGCACAACCGTATTCAAAATATCAAGCATCGTACCGGGATTTGAGTGTTATTATTTCGAAAGAAGTGCGTTATGAGACGATTAAAGCCGTCATTGAAAAACACTCTTCGGCACAGGTTCGACGATTTTATCCTGTCGATCGTTATGTCTCAGAGAGTTTAGGCGAGCAGATGAGTCTAACGCTTCGTTTTGTCCTTCAATCGGATGAAAAGACGTTGGAAGAAGAGGATATCAATGCCGCTATGGAGTGGATACTCAGCGGTCTTAGAGATGAATTGGGCGCAGGTTTGAGATGATGTCCGCCAAGGTTTATTCTGCACAGCCGTTTGAATTTAAAAGCGATGCGATTGCACCCGATAAATCGATTTCGCACCGATGTGCGATGTTTGCTGTTTTAGCCGAAGGGGAAAGTCGGATCGAGAACTTTCTTCGCGCCGAAGATACTCTCAATACTCTGAAAATCGTAGGTCATCTTGGAGCTGAAATCAACGATGACGGATCGGTGATTACGATTCGATCAACGGGTATACACGAAACATCTGAAATTCTCGATTGTGGAAACTCCGGTACCGGGATGCGTCTGTTTTGCGGACTCCTCTCTTCGGCAGAGGGACATTTTGTCTTGACGGGAGATGAATATCTTAAACGCCGTCCGATGAAGCGGGTGACTCAGCCGTTGCGTTCCATCGGAGCCAAATTGGACGGACGCAATAACGGTGATCTTGCTCCTCTCTCCATTCGTGGCGCATCTCTCAAAGCATTCGATTATGTCTCTCCGATCGCTTCGGCGCAGGTCAAAAGTGCGATGATTTTAGCCGCTCTTCGCTCCGACGGTGTCTGTACGTTCAAAGAACCGGAGCGTAGTCGTGACCATACGGAACGAATGTTATCGGGCATGGGCGCAACGCTTCATATGGATGGTCTATTGACTAGAGTTTGGCCTTTAGAAAAACCGTTAGAACCTTTAAATATACGTGTTCCAGCCGATCCATCGAGCGCTTTTTTCTTTGCGGTCGCTGCGGCGATCACCCCAAACTCAACGGCAGTTATCGAAGGGGTAATGTTGAATCCGACCCGCATCGAAGCATTCAAAGTGCTAGAAAAAATGGGTGCGGATATTACCTACACCCCCACTAGTGAACGTTACGAACTTATCGGAACCATTACGCTCAAGTACGCTCCGCTCAAAGGGGTTGTTGTCGAAGAGAATATCGCTTGGCTGATCGACGAATTGCCTGCACTCTCTATCGCAATGGCGTGTGCCGAGGGGAAAAGTATCATTAAAAATGCCGAAGAGTTACGTGTTAAAGAGTCTGACCGAATTAAAACGGTTGTTGATAATCTCAATCTTTGCGGCATAGAGACGGAAGAGTATCCTGATGGATATGCCGTTGTCGGAGGCGAGCTTAAAAGTGCGGTCGTGAACAGTTTCGGTGATCACCGTATTGCGATGAGTTTTCTTATTGCGGGTCTTAAATGCGGTATGGAGGTAGAGGATATCGAGTGTATCAATACCTCGTTTCCGAACTTTTTTGAACTTTTGGGGATGTGTACAAAGGTCGAGCGATGAAAATCGTTTTAGCGGAGAGCTACGGATTTTGTTTCGGTGTGAAAAGGGCAATAAAAATTGCCGAAGAGAACCGAAATTCATCAACATACGGCCCGCTAATTCATAATGCCAACGAGATAGACCGTCTCAAAAATGATTTTAACGTTGCGTTGAGTGAAAATTTGGAGAGTTTTAAAGCGGGAGACACCGCGGTAATCCGTACTCATGGGATTCCGAAGCAAGAACTCTCTACTCTCAACGAACGTGATGTAAACGTCATTGATGCAACGTGCCCTTATGTGACAAAACCGCAGCAGATCTGTGAAGAGATGAGTGCATTGGGGTATGATATCGTCATATTCGGAGATGAAAGCCATCCTGAGATCAAAGGGGTGAAAAGCTATGCGATCGGCAATGTTTTTGTCGTCAACAGCCCCAGCGAAATCGAGGGTTTGCGATTGCGGGAAAAAGTAGCGACCGTAGCCCAAACAACCCGAAAAATTGAAGAGTATCAGCAAATCATTGGGAAGCTGATGGCAAAGCATAAAGAGGTTAGGGTATTCAATACTATCTGCAATGCAACCTTCGACAACCAAGACGCCGTGCGTGAATTGGCACAACAGGCCGATGTTATGATCGTTATAGGGGGTAAAAACTCTTCCAATACCAAACAGCTCCACTCTATTGCAAAAGAGTATTGTCGTGATAGCTATCACATTGAAAGTCAAAACGATCTGCAGTCTGAATGGTTTTTGGGTAAAAATTTCTGCGGAATCAGTGCTGGAGCTTCTACTCCTGATTGGATTATTGAGGATGTTATTACGGCAATCAAAAAGATTGACAACTGATATGCCGTGTGAAATTTAACTCTTTTTTTCTCCTCTTAATTCTATTCGCATCACTTAGCGGAGATGAGACGCTCTTTGCTGCATTGGAAAAGAGCAGTGTCACCGGATATGCAAAAATGATGTACGTGCATGACGAGCGAATCTCTCCCAAACTCGATCAATCAACTTTCGGAATCGGCGGAA
>NZ_JAHFAQ010000167.1:0-422 GCF_023250475.1 Sulfuricurvum sp.
GTCCCATCACATATTCATTTGCATCACTCAGATAAAGGATATCATTACTATCACTGCTGAGTTTCTGCCCAAAAAGATCGGTAAAGTCATATTCAATCGATTCACCGTTTTGAATACCTGATTTGCTAAAAAACAAATCTCCATCTGTACCATCTATGCCTGATCCGCTTCCCTGTAAACTGAATTTTTTGACAGATGAATGGCGCCAGTCGTTAATGGTGATCTTATCACGAAGTTCCCATATACTTTTTCCTGCTTCTTTGACACCGATAATCAAATAATTGCTACCTGTATAAAATACCAAATCATTACTCCCTATCCCCCTACCGAACTTGATTATATCCATTCCAGATGTATCGTTAATTGCGTCACTTCCATCTCCAAGATTAAATATATAGGTATCATTTCCGCTACCGCCTTGT
>NZ_JAHFAQ010000167.1:440-3618 GCF_023250475.1 Sulfuricurvum sp.
CACCGATGAGGATGTCATCGCCAGCTCCGCCATTTAGACTATCGCTTCCACGTTCACCGAATATTAAGTCGTTTTTGGCAGTACCGGTAAGGGTATCGTTATAATTAGTTTCCAAGTAATCATAGGTTGCCGATCCCCCTTTTCCGACTTGGACGTCCCCGTCGATGTTAATGCCTTCGCCGTATTTTGCAATGAGATAGTCCCGGGTGTGAGAAATTTGATTTATGATTGAATCGCTATTGTCATAGACAGTTGGATATTTGTTTTGTTCTTCAATTATTTTTGATTTATTACGAAGGTACATCCGCATTACTTCTTTTGCGCTCACCTCCGTAACTCCTGCAGCATCATAAAGACCAAACATATCAGACTCAGCAACAACACGTATGTAGTTTCCAGGCAGTTCGTCTGCATTTGAATTAAAACGAATTTGAAACCATGATTCTGCTCGATTATTGTTTTTAATCGCCTTCATTAGACTAGGTGCTCCTCCAGATCCTAGTCGATATATTTGCGATATTACTGCTGCACGTTCTCTTGATAACGTTAGTGTATCGCTCCCAAAATTTTTATCTAAAGCTGTTTCAAAATTTGAAACCGTTTTATTCAAAAGAAGTGTTGCGTTTTCTTCTGTGCCAAGAGTAATATAGCTATTAATTTCATCTCTTATTTGCGCTTTAGTTTTATTACCAGAGTTTAATACGAGTAATTTAACTTTTTCCAAAGCCTGGGTAACATTCATTTCAGCTCTTAAAGAAGTAACAAAAGGTGATAAATCATTTACCAAAGTATTGATATTCGCTAGTAAATCATATCCATACGCTAATGCTAAACGATCTTTTCCATCTATATGTACATTTAGCTTTGTTAAATCACCATCATGTAGTGGGTGGTTTTCAGAAATTTTAATTTGATCATTTCGATCAGCTTCATATGATCCATATACCCAATTTGTGTGTGTACCAGAGAGTGCCATTATTTATCCTTATTATTTTGAAGATTTTTTTTAAAAAAACAAACATCATTCAACACGTTGTCTTTATTGAATCTCACCACTTTAATCATATCTGTTAAATATAGTGATGAGTGATGTCCGAAATTGATATTTTTCGAATATCCGAATAATGCGAGTAAATAAGAAGAATCAAATCTAAATGGTTTTACATATAATGATAGTTGACCAAAATTATCTGCTACATTCTGATAATCGATTTGAATCGTTGAGGAATTAAAAATAGTACTTGTTGTACTGCCATTGATATCATTTAATGATATTAGAGGAGAATAATCAATATTTTCATACTCATCTCCATATTTGCCATAGTTAAAAAAATACCAAACGATTTCGTTATTTCCATCATTATTAATATCAAATTCAGCACTTTGATAAAATTTAAGTTCTCCAATTCTTTCATTGTCTTTTGGGTTCAAATTACTATTATAAAGTTTATATTTGTTTTCCCATTTTAACCAATTAAATTCAGAATGCTTTTCAGGAACAAATCTGCCATAAATCCCTAGATCATTATTTAATATATCTAGAATTGGAGTGCATATATTTTCATTATGACTTTGTGAAAGTGTATATTTTTTATTTATAAGCGATAAAATATTAATCCTGTCTCGATATGCGTTTCTCAAACATTGATGAAGAGGATTTATTTTTTTCTCTCCATAAATATCACTTCTACCAGTTATACACCATTTGTCTCGCACAACTTTTTGCCATACTCTTTGGTCTTTTATTATTTCTTCCTTGTAGGATTCAATTTGAACTGCCTCTTTAAATATGTTTGAGAGGTTTTCATCCAGTTTTGATAACTCTGGATCAGCACAAATCATCTTCTCGACTTTTGTACTTGCTTTCGTACAATCGAAACTTGCTCCGAACAGTGAGACACTCAGGAAGAATATGAGGGTTAGGTACTTTTTCATTCAGGCTGCCTTATTTTGAATTTTATTTTTCTTCATAATAATCCTTCGTATTAATTTCTTCATCTCACACTCAGCCCTTCATCGAGATATTTGATCATCGGGTAGATAAAAAACTCGATGACGCGACGTTTCCCTACTTTTAGCTCCGCCGTCACACTCATCCCCGGATGGATGGAGAGGGTTTTCCCCTCCCCTTTGAGCGTTGTGTCACTCGGTGTGATAGCGATCTCATAGACGGGTCCAAGTTTCTCATCCTCGATGGCATCATCGGCGATATGGTTGACACTTCCGTGGACAAGTCCGTACTTTTGAAAATCGAACGTATCGATCTTGACGGCAGCTTCCATCTTTTTGGTCACAAAACCGATGTCTTGGTTGAGGACGGTGGCTTTGATAATGAGAGGGACATCTTTAGGGATCACAGTGAGAAGTTTCTCGGCAGGGGTAACGACACCACAGACGGTATGGACGAAGAGTTTTCCGATATATCCATCTACAGGAGCAATGATCTGCTGTTTGGCATGACGGAAAAGAGAAGTCTGCACTTCAGTGCGCAATGCCGTCGCCTCTTTGGACTTTTGAGTCAGTTCTTCGAGCAGTTTGTTTCTATATTCCTGGCTTACGAGACGGAGCTGCTGAGTAAGTTCGTTGAGTTTGCCAATTGATTGTGCGATAGCATGCTCTTTCATGGTGAGCTGTTCTTGGTATTCTATCCGCTGGTTTTGCGCATCGATATACTCTTTTTTAGCAATAATGTCGAGAACCTCTTTTAACCGGTTCTCATGCTCTTTTGCACTGGCTAAAAGCTGTTTGAGGCGGGATCTGTCCGCTTTTGCCGCTTCAGTCGCTTCATCGTTTTGGCGAATCTGCTCTTCCAATACTTGACGCTGTTGATCATAGGCCAGTTTACTGGAGGTATACATCATCTGCTGAGTAGCGATAGCAGTACTATCTTCATACTTTCGGCTAGGGTAAAACGCTCTATTATTGATAAGCGCATCCAGCCGTTCAATCTCTAATTCGAGAAGTGAGAGATTTTTTTGTTTGGATTCCAGATCGCTTTCGGTAACAGAGGGATCGATTTCCATCAATACTTCCCCTTTTTTTACCTTTTGCCCTTCGTTAATACGTATGGAAGCAATGACCCCCGTTTCTACGGGCTGGAGGGTTTTGATCTCGCCGTCGGGGACGATTTTCCCTCGTGCACTCACAACAATATCGATTTTGGCAAGGAAAAGCCATA